>JBBSCM010000064.1:0-16324 GCA_038250295.1 Anaerolineales bacterium
GGAAAGCGCAATTTGTGACCGTGGGTATTATATAATAACAGCGTAGGGCGAGACTTTACATCTCGCCCTACTTTTACACCCTGCCCTCACAACAGGTTATTACTTATTTTGTAAATACTCATCAATGGCGAGTGCGGCTTTTCTTCCAGCCACCATTGCAGTCACTACGAGGTCTGGACCTGTTACGCAGTCACCGCCAGAGAAAACGCCTGCGCGAGAAGTGTTTCCCTTGGCTTTGTTTTTCACACTGATCAGGCCCCAATCATGTGTTTCGAGGTCTGGTGTGGTCTTGCTAATGATCGGGTCAGGCCAGTAGCCCAGCGCGAGAACGGCGGTATCGGTAGCGACGCTGAAGTTTGAACCTTCCACTGGGACAGGTTTTCGCCGCCCTTTTGCGTCAGGTTCACCAAGTCTCATCTCAATGCATTCTACAGCCGCAAGTTTTCCATCGGAGCCGGCGATGAATTTTACGGGTTGGGTAAGGAAGCGATATTTGGCGCCTTCCTCGCGCGCCATCTGGCGATCTTTCTTTCCGCCGGGCATTTCTTTTTCAGTACGCCGATAGAGGCAGGTGACATCTTCCGCGCCAAGTCTTAATGCCGTGCGCAGGCAATCCGAGGCCGTATCTCCGCCGCCGATGACAACAACGCGCCTGCCAATTTCAAGAGGCTTGCGCATACTTTCCGGGAGTTGGTCAGGTTCAATATTCCCGCGGATGAGAAAATCTGTGGCTTCGTATACACCGGCTAAATCTGTGCCGGGTGTATCTTCCATTTTTGCATCTATTTCAGAGCCGACGCCAATAAAGACAGCTTCAAAGCCTTCCCCGAAAAGACTGTCTATGGATCTATCTTTTCCAATATAGGTGTTTGGTACAAAAATTACACCGGCGCGCTCAAACTCCTCCCATTTCTCCCGCCATACATCTTTGGGTAATTTGAAATTGGGAATTCCGTAAACGAGAAGTCCGCCGGGCGCAGGTTTGGATTCGAAGATGGTTACCTCGTAGCCTTTTTGGATGAGTATCTCTGCGCATCCCAAGCCGGCAGGGCCAGCACCGATCACCGCGACTCTCTTGTCATTCGGTATGCCAACAGGGATTACATATCCCTGCGTGCGGCGTTCATAATCCACAGTGAATGCTTCGAGTTCGCCGCATAAGACAGGTTGATGTTGTTTGTTTAGAACGCAGGAGCCCTGGCACAAAGCCTCATGCGGGCATACACGTCCACACACTTCGGGGAGTGTGCTGGTCTGATGATAAATACCTGCGGCTTCTACGAAATGCCCCTGTTCGATCAACCACATGGCGGAGGGAATATCGTTTGATGTTGGACATGCAAGCATACAAGGCGCCGGGTCTGGGCAATGAATACAACGCGCAGCTTGAACTATTGCACGATCTGGACTAAATTCAATGACTACATCTTCGAAATCGCAGGTACGCTCTTCGGCAGGGCGAAGGTCAAGGTCAAAAAATGGACGATTGGCACGCTCTTTGCGATCAATTTCTAAATATTCACTGGGAACAGCCTGCATTATGCCTCCGAATCAAGGGTGAAACACTACATCTAAAGTCTAAATATGATAATACTCAATCTACTTGGAGACACACAGGTTTTAATGTCACCAAACCAGAGGACAATCGTCACAATTTCATCATTAGACATTTATTAATTTGAGCGCCCAAATGC
Organism: Anaerolineales bacterium; assembly: GCA_038250295.1. Taxonomy (GTDB): domain Bacteria; phylum Chloroflexota; class Anaerolineae; order Anaerolineales; family Villigracilaceae; genus Villigracilis. The sequence goes on from JBBSCM010000064.1 coordinate 1,695, forward strand.
GATAGTTTTCGTATTACTGAATTAGAATGAGTATGATTTACGAAACCTACACAATTTATACATATTAATTGGATAAACTTAAGTTGCAGACGCGTCGGAAAGCTTGAGCGCGGGCTGACAGTATTCCCGGAGGATATTTCATAATGAAAAAATTTTTTACGAGGTTTTCCCGCAGAACATGGATCATTATCGGCGTTGTCGCAGTGATCTTGCTTGTGGTTATTTTTGCAAATAGAGGCAGTCAGGATGTTGTGCAATGGCAGACCACACCGTTAACACGCGGTAATTTGGTTGCCACGGTTGGCGCAACTGGAAGTGTGCGGGCGAGACAAAGTGCAACCCTGATCTGGCAGACAACTGGCATCGTGGACACTGTCAATGTGGAAGTGGGAGACCGAGTCTCACGCGACGGGGTGCTGGCCAGCCTCGATAAGGCTTCTCTCAACCAAAGCATTATCCTCGCAGAAGCGGATCTCACCAGCGCTCAAAAAGCATTGGAAGACCTGCTTGATTCAGACACCGCCCGCGCGGAAGCCCTGCGCACACTGGATAAAGCGGAAGCAAAGTATGAAAAGGCCTACAATTGGCGTATGCAATTGAATGGCAAGATTAATATTAAAGATTATTATTACCAAAATGGCATTCTGAAATTAAGAGAATATAAAGGGTACGCGGATGAAGAAACCATCGCCGATGCAGACGAAGACCTTGCTTTGGCTGAAGCGCAGTTGGGTGATGCGCGCCGAAACTATGACCGCTTGATTAACGGCGCTGACCCTGCTGAGGTTGCCGCCGCCGAAGCGCGTGTGGCTGCTGCCCAATCCACGTTGAACCTGGCCTTTCTTGCCGCTCCTTTCGATGGCACCATCACGCAGGCCGAACCTTCCATTGGAGACCAGGTTTCTGCAGGCACCGTTGCCTTTCGTGTTGACGACCTTTCGCATTTGCTGGTGGATGTCCAGGTTTCAGAGGTGGATATTAATAGTGTAATTGTGGGGCAGGCGGCTACGCTTACATTTGATGCGATCCTTGGAAAGGAATATCACGGCAACGTTGTTGAAGTAGGTCAGGCTGGCGATACTGTGCAAGGCGTCGTTAATTTTATTATCACAGTGGAATTAACCGATGCAGACGAATTCGTCAGGCCTGGCATGACCTCTGCTGTTAATGTAGTCGTAAAAGAGGAAAATGATGTTTTGTTGATTCCCAATCGAGCGGTGCGTTTGGTGGATGCTGAACGCGTGGTGTATGTGCTCGTTGACGGTCAGCCTAAAGAGGTCAAGATCGTACTTGGCCCTTCATCAGGTATTGACAGCGTACTTCTCGACGGTGATATTAAAGAGGGCGATCCGATCATTTTGAATCCCCCCGCCTTTAATGGTCCGTTCGGAGGCTGATATGGATTGGGTGATCGAAGCGCGTGATCTGGTAAAAACCTATAAGATGGGCGAGTTTGATGTGCAGGCATTGCGCGGTGTTTCATTTAAAATAAGACGCGGTGAAGTGGTTTCCATTATGGGGCCCTCCGGTTCGGGCAAATCCACCATGATGAATACACTGGGCTGTTTGGACAGGCCGACATCCGGTGAATATCTACTGGACGGCGAATCGGTGGGAGAAATGAATGATGACCAGCTTGCCAGTGTTCGCAACCGAAAAGTTGGCTTCGTTTTTCAAAGTTTTAACCTGCTCTCGCGTTTAACTGCTTTAGGTAATGTGGAATTGCCATTGCGTTATGCAGGCTTAACAGAGGGGCGGCGCGAGCGCGCACGAGCTGCGCTGGAGGCTGTTGGGCTGAGTGATCGCATGACGCATCGTCCTTATGAACTTTCAGGCGGCCAACAACAACGCGTAGCGGTTGCGCGCGCCATTGTAAATGACCCGGCCATGATCATGGCGGATGAGCCGACGGGGAATTTGGATTCCAAAGTTGGGAAGGAGATTATGAACCTTTTGCTCAATCTCAATAAAGACCGCGGTACAACGTTGATCATTGTCACGCATGATGCTGCGATCGCGGAACAAACCCAGCGTGTGATCCGCTTGCGCGACGGCGAGCTTGAATCGTCTGGGGAAGAAAGTGAAGGGATGAAGATATGAGTTTCGGACAAGCTCTTCTCGAAGCCATTGAAAGTTTGAATGGCAATAAAATGCGCTCCGGTCTGACAGTGCTTGGCATTGTGATCGGCGTTGCCGCTGTGATCGCCATGCTCGCCGTGGGGAATGGCGCGCAGGCATCCATTACAGGCTCCATTAGCAGTATTGGCACGAATTTATTGTTTGTCTTTAGAGGTTCGCCGGAAGGCCAGCAAGGTCCTCCTGGTGCTCGCGGAAGCGGCAACAATGATCGTCCGCTTACCCTTGCGGATGCGGATGCAATTGCAGATCCACTCGCTGCGCCCTCCGTGGATTCGGTTGCCCCTGTAATTCAAGGAAACGGGACGATATCGTTTGGTGGTGAAAACTCCACGACCACTATTTCCGGCGTGACCCCTGATTATTCCAGAGTGCGAAACCTGGAACTTACCGAGGGCGAATTTGTGAATCAAGAACAGATGCTTGGGCGTATGTCTGTCGTAGTGCTTGGGCCGGAAGCTGCGGATGCGATCTTTGGCCGCCACGATGGAATTGTCGGCGAAACAATTCGTATTGAAGGTCAGCCGTTCCGTGTGATCGGTGTTCTGGTCGCAAAAGGCGGCGGCGCGTTTGGCAGTGAAGATGACAGCGCTTATATCCCATTCACAACTGCGCAGGCGCGCCTTATCAAACGAGGCTCGCGTGATGAGATCGATGTTCTGTATGTGCAAGCCACCACTGCTGAATCTGTGCCGCAAGCCTCGGATGAAATCTCAAATATTCTGCGTCAACGCCACCGTACTCCCATTGGTGATGATGACTTCACTGTTTTTACGCAGCAGGATTTTCTTAAGACCTTTGAGACGATTACAGGCGTGCTAACGATTTTCCTCGGCGGTATCGCGGGAATTTCCCTGCTGGTAGGCGGCATTGGCATTATGAATATTATGCTTGTGTCGGTTACGGAGCGCACCCGTGAGATCGGCCTCCGTAAGGCGCTCGGCGCACGCAAGAAGGATATCCTGCTTCAATTCCTTACCGAGTCTTCCCTGCTGAGTTTGATCGGCGGCATTATTGGGATTATGTTCGGATGGCTGATCGCTTTTGTCGTGGGTCAGATTGCCACGGCGACGGGCAATAATTTTGTTCCTATTGTAGGGACGGATGCAATCATACTCTCCACAAGTTTCTCGGCGATCATTGGATTATTCTTTGGTATCTATCCTGCCAGTCGCGCGGCGAATCTGGAGCCAGTGGAAGCTCTGCGCTATGAGTAGGCATGCTGAATGAGCGATCAATTTCCAAAATCCAGAAACATCATGATTATTCTGTTGTGTGTTGTCTTAACTCAGGGATGTGTGCGGGCAAGGCTGGGAATCCCTCCTGCTTTGCCCACAGCCCGCGATATTGAAGCAGTTGCAACAGAAACAACGATTGAACTGATTCCAACAGCAACACTACAAATTGATGCAACTCCAAGCCCGACCCCAACGGAGATTGTCCCGACTGCAACTTCACTCCCGAAAGTGACTATAAGCGCGGTGAAAGGAAATCTTTACATTCGGCGCGGACCGGGGCTGCCTTATAACCCAATCGGAGTACTGTACAAAGGTACGAGTGCGGATGTGATTGCCCGTGATGTCCTTTCAAAATGGGTGCAGATCATTATTCCCGATACGGATGAAACGGGCTGGGTGTCCATTCAAAGCGAGTATTCCAAACTAAACGGTGAATTTGACAGCCTGCCCGATTTCACATTCACAGACTGGCCGGTGGCTGCATATCTTTACAATTGTACTGAACATGACATGTATATTATGCCCGGTGAGATCGTGATCACTTCATACTTCACTCATCCTGATAATCAGGTCTGGATCAACCCAGGTACATACACTGTTTATGATCTTACAATGCCTGACCTGCCTGAGGTGACTACAGTGGATATCCGCGAGGGCGTTAATAAGGCGATTCTCTATGATGGTTTAGGCAATCATCATAAATGTCCTTAAACTTATAACCAGACGGCGGTCATTTTTAGATATGACTGCCGTCTGATTGTTTTAATATCCTTCGCGAGAGGGATGCCAAACCATCCTCATTTACGATAAAATCAACATAGATCATTTGGCGCTACCTGATTGAGAAAACAGAGACAGCTATCAGCTTAAGCATGATCGTAGAAATATCATATATTAATTCAGGAGATTTTTTCATGTCCGATAAATTAAATCAACTTAAAGAAATTCTTGGGGAAGTATCAGATTTGAATCATGCCAACAGTGTCTTGAGCTGGGATCAACAGGTGAATATGCCGCCCGGCGGCGGGGAGGCGCGCGGGCAGCAGCTTGCCACTTTGGGCAAAATTGCCCATGAAAAATCAACATCGCAGGAAGTTGGTAAATTGCTTGATGATCTCAAGAGTGAGTTAAATGGCTCCGATTCGGATGACGCTGCAATGGTGCGCGTGGCTGCGCGTCAGTACGATAAACAAACGCGTGTGCCTGCTGAGTTCGTAGCGGAGCAAGCCATTGTGACAACCACCGCATTCGAAGCCTGGGTGAAGGCGAGAAGTAAATCAGATTTTTCCATATTCCTGCCTCATCTTGAAAAAGTGGTTGACCTTGTACGAAAATATATTTCGTTCTTTCCACCGGCAGACCACCCGTACGATACGCTGCTGGATGATTATGAACCCGGCATGAAGACTGCCGATGTAAACAAGATCTTTGATGACCTGCGTCCGCAGCAAGTGAAGTTGATCAAAGCCATTCGCTCCGCCAAACAGGTGAAAGCCGATTTCCTGCATAAGAAATACAATGAAAAGAAAGTATGGGATTTTGGCGAAACGATCATTACAAGATTTGGTTACGATTGGAATCGCGGCAGGCAGGATAAAACCGCGCATCCATTTCAAACCACATTCAGTGTAAATGACACGCGCATTACCAATCGTTTTGAAGCTGACAACCCGCTTTCCACACTTTTTAGCGCCATGCATGAAGCAGGTCACGCTATGTATGAACAAGGGAGCAACCCGGCCTACGAGAGAACGCCTCTCGCTGGTGGAACATCCCTTGCGGTGCATGAATCGCAATCCCGCATGTGGGAAAACCTTGTTGGGCGCTCGCTTCCATTCTGGGAACATTTCTTCCCCAAGCTGAAAAAGACTTTCCCCTCCAAATTGGATGGTGTCAGCCTCAAGTCTTTTTACAAGGCGATCAATCGAGTTGAGCCAAGCTTCATCCGCGTGAATGCTGATGAAGCCACGTACAATTTGCATGTCATGCTGCGCCTTGAACTTGAGATCGGTATGGTGGAAAACAAATTTGCGCTCAAAGACCTGCCCGAAATTTGGAATACGAAAATGCAGGAATATCTTGGCATTACGCCGCCCAATGATGCGCAAGGTGTGCTGCAGGATGTTCATTGGTCCTATGGCTCGATCGGTTATTTCTCCACATACGCGCTCGGCAACCTGGTCTCTGCGCAATTGTGGGAGAAGATCAATGAAGATATTCGTGACCTTGATGAACAAACCGCCAAAGGCAAATTTGATGAGCTGTTGAGCTGGCTGCGCGAGAAGATCCATATTTACGGTCAAAAGTATGAGCCGCAGGATTTGGTACAACGAATCACTGGCTCCAAAATTGACTCCGCCGCATACGTCCGCTATTTGACGAAGAAATACAGCGACATCTACGGGTTATAATTTGGATCAATTAACGAGACGCCCTGCTCGAACGGGCGTCTCTTATTATTGATATGAAAAATAAAATTCTCATCATCGCCTCTCTTCTTGGACTTTTATCTGCGTGCTCGCAATCAGCGGAGTCAGCGCCTGCAACTTCGCCTGCCAATTCCCTCTCCACAGTTGTAGCCTTGACCGGCCAAGCCATATTCGCCACATCAGACTCATTAACGGCAAACGCATTACCTACTGAGACCCCTCTTCCTACTGAGACATTAATTCCATCCACATCAGCCCCAAGTGCCACGCCCACATTTGAAGCGGGCTTTACTGAGTTCGCGCAAATTCGTATCATTTCGCCGGGACCCATGTCCAGCCTTGCCTCGCCATTCAATTTGCAGGTGATGTTGATTTCCGGCGATTCAGAGCTCGTACAAGTAGATTTGCTTGGGGAAGATGGCCGCGTGTTGCAGCGTAATTTGGAACGGGTTACGCAGGCCTCATCTGGCAATTTTAGAAATTTCCGCCTTTCCTTTGAAATACGCGCCGTGTCCGAAGCGGGCTATATCCGCATCAGCACGAAAGACGATTTTGGGCGCATACAGGCTTTAAACACCATGCCTGTCCTTTTGTATTCCATTGGCTCTACTCAACTTAACCCGGTAGGGAATATGATCTACGAACGCGTCACTTTTGATGGAATCAAAGACGGTGACGATGTCTTTGGCGGAGAACTAAATCTCAAAGGACTTTTCTGGCCTTTTAATGATCAACCGGTCATTATTGAATTGGTCCTCCCGGATGGAAAGGCTCTGTCTTCACGCATCCTGCAATTTAATGGGATTAAACCCGAGACCTTTGAAACAAATCTCCCGTACAAATTGACCGAACCTGCCATGGCCCGTTTAACCATCCGTCAGGACAATCCCTTGATCAGCGTTTCAGACCCTGAGCTTAAGAGATATATTTACGTATTTACAACCGAACTATTACTGAACCCATAAATTGCTTGCCAAAGAAATTCCCAATGGTATAATGCAGTCCGTCCGGGGTGTGGCTCAGACCGGTAGAGCGCACGGTTCGGGTCCGTGAGGTCGGAGGTTCAAATCCTCTCACCCCGACACGTAAGACCGCTTTACCCGAAAGTGGTGAGATAATTGCCTTTAGAATTTTCCCTAAAGGCAATTTCTTTTTTTATTAACGATTTCCCAATTTGAGGATATAGTCAGAAAAATATATTCTTATCCCATTTTTGTGAGATATGCAAAATGCCCCTTAATTCATTTCTAAAATTATCACCCGAATACCGTGATTATGTTTGGGGAGGTGACCGCCTGCGACCGGGGCATAACCCGACAGCAGAGGCCTGGGTGATCTGGGAAAATGATCTTATCGAAACAGGTCCGCTAGCAGGTAAGACTCTTGGTGAGGCCGCTCTGGAATACGGTTCTGCTTTGCTTGGCGGGAAAGTTGTTGCAAGAACAGGAACACGTTTTCCGTTGTTGATCAAAATACTGGACTGTGCTCAATGGCTGTCACTACAAGTGCATCCCAATGATGAGCAGGCTCTGCAATTGGAAGGTCCCGATCAATTTGGGAAGACCGAAGCCTGGCACGTGCTGGAGGCTCAACCGCGTGCAAAATTAATTTCAGGCGTGAAGCCTGGAACCAATTCTACAGAATTGGCAGATGCGATCCGGGACGGGGTAATTATTGATTATTCACAATATGCAGAAGTATCTCAAGGAGATACGATCTTTATGCCGGCAGGGACACTCCATGCTTTGGGACCCGGCCTGCTGATCTATGAAGTCCAGCAAACATCCGATTGGACGTATCGTGTTTATGATTGGGGGCGTCCGCAAACTGAAAAGCGCCGATTGCATATTGAAAAATCCATTCAGGTGACGCGACCCGATTTCGCTGCTTCAGTAATTCCCATACCGTCGGTAAGCGATGGCACGGGTGAAATCGTTGTCCAGTGCGAATATTTTACGCTTGAGTTGTTGTCTGCATCTTTAAATGCCATTACGCTTGACACACGCGGTGAAACCTTCCATGCTGTGACAGTGATCGATGGAAAGGCTCGTTTGGTGGCCGATGAAGAAAGTATTGAACTCGAAAAATTTCAAACGGCGCTCATTCCAGCTAGCGTAGGTAAATATCGATTTCAGCCATTGGGGAATTGTCGTGCGCTAAAATCGAGTTTGTGATCGTAGTGAAAAATTATTACAAAACGTCCCGAAGGTTTTAAAGCCTTTGGGACGTTTTAGATTAAATTCCCTCTTGCAATCTTCGCAAAAATGATTATACTAATGATTGTTTGTGATTGATTCTTGAAGGATTGTGATTGTTTTATGACCCTCGAATTTCTTTCCAGCATTGAACGCCAGCAGCAGATTTTGCGGTTTCTTGGGAGACAGAAACGCATCTCTGTAACCGAGATCTGTGACCAGTTCTCGATCAGCGAGGCCACTGCGCGCCGCGACCTGGAATCTCTGGCTGAGCAAGGCAAACTTCAACGGGTGCATGGCGGCGCAATTCCTGTGGAGCAGGCTCCACCCGAATTACCGATCCTTGAACGCGAAACAGAACAACCTGATGAAAAAACGCGCATCGGACGCTCCGCCGCAAACTTGATCGCTGATAACGAGACAGTTTTTCTCGGCTCTGGAACCACCATCCTCGAAGTTGCGCGAAATCTGCGCAATCGCCGCAATTTGACCGTGATCACCAATTCGCTGCCTGTATTAAACACACTGGCAGGTTTGGATGGAATCACGGTCATTTCTTTAGGGGGCATGTTGCGCGATAGTGAACTTTCATTTATTGGACACATCACCGAACAGGCATTGACCGAAGTCCGCGCTGACAAGGTTTTTATGGGCGCGCGCGGCGTGAGCCTGGAACACGGCCTGACCAATGACTATTTAGAAGAGACCATGACCGATCGCGCAATCCTCAAGATTGGGCGCGAAGTCATCATTGTTGCAGATCACACAAAAATAAATAGAGTCGCCACTGCGTTTCTTGCATCATTGGGGAATATCCATACGCTCGTTACAGACAACAAAGCTGATAGAGAATTTATCAAGGCAATAAAGAAACAAAGCGTCAACATAATCCTTGCGTGAAGTTTGTATTCAACTTTTGACGGAGTAACTGGCTGTTATGAAACTCGAAGACTTCAAACCTCGATCCAAACTTGTCACCAAAACAACACTGGTAGACAAACCTCGTTTTCCCGTGATCGACGCTCACGATCATCTCGCTGAACCATTCGGCGGAGGCTGGGATCAAAAGCCGTTGACTGAACTCCTTGATCTGCTTGATGAAGCGGGTGTTGTTCATTATGTTGACCTGGACGGCGGATGGGGTGAGGATATTCTTTATCGTCATCTCGATCATTTCAAAGCGAAGGCTCCTGAGCGATTTCAAGTCTTCGGCGGCGTGGATTGGTCGAAGTGGGAAAGCTTGGGCGATGGATTCGCCGATTGGGCGGCTGGCAGGCTCAAGGTCCAGAAGGATGCGGGCGCGCAGGGGCTGAAGATCTGGAAACCGTTTGGGCTGCATGTCAAAGACCATAAGGGGCAATTGGTCAAAGTGGATGATGCGCGCTTGAATCCAATTTGGGAAACGGCAGGTGAACTTGGCCTGCCTGTGATGATCCACGTGGCGGACCCGGTTGCGTTCTTTGACCCGATCGATGAAACGAATGAGCGTTGGGAAGAGATCGGTGAGCATCCCGATTGGGCTTTTACAAGTCCGCCATTTCCGTCGTTTATGGAAATCATGAATGGGTTTTTTAGTTTGGTAAAACGACATGCGAACACAAAATTTATCGGCGCGCATGTGGGTTGTTACGGAGAAAATTTAGGCTGGGTGGGGAAGATGCTGGATGCCTGCCCAAATTATTACATCGATATTTCGGCGCGACTGGGTGAGCTTGGAAGGCAGCCCTATACCGCGCGGAAATTTTTTATTCAATATCAGGATCGCATTTTATTTGGTTCAGATATGAGCCCCGATTTGGACGCTTACCGTCTGTGCTATCGCTTTCTTGAAACAGATGATGAATATTTCAATTACAACACTTCCGAAGTGCCGGGCCAGGGACGCTGGTACGCGCATGGAATGTATTTACCTGATGATGTGTTGAAGAAGGTGTATCGGAAGAATGCAGAGAAAGTATTAAAGATTGGATGATGCGGAATACTGAAACTAATCTTTAAGCCACGGTCTGCGGATGCAATTGGGCTGTTTGACCGCAAACAAAACTATTAAATTATGGAATTGGAAAACTATGGAATTAATCAACCATCACACATATAACGAGATCAAATCACAGACTGAAGCGTGGGCACAGGCATTGGATGTGACACGCGCATCGATCCTGCCCAAAGCTGGGGTCTACGACCAGGTCATTTTCACAGGCTGCGGCTCAACCTACTACCTCTCGCTCGCTGCTGCGGCGTTGTATCAGGAATTGACAGGACGCGTGGCGCAGGCAGTGTCTGGCGGCGAATTGTTATTGAACCAGCAAATTGTTTTGACAAATCAAAAAACTTTGCTGGTTGCGATCAGCCGTTCAGGGACGACCACGGAAACCGTAAAAGCGGTTGAGAAGTTCAAAGAGGAAAAACGCGGGGATGTAATTGTCATCAGTAATTATGATGAAGCTCTCTCGCGTCTGGCGGATGTGAATATTGTGATCGAAAAGGGACAGGAAGAATCGGTGGCGCAGACTCGTTCGTTCGCTTCGATGTTCGTGGCAGTGACGGCGATGTGCGCGCGCATGGCAGGACGAGAGGATTTGGTTGAAGCTATGAAAGGATTGCCAGTAATTGGTAATTCGGTAATTGGTAATTACGAATCATACGCAAAGGAAATTGGCGAGAATTTATCCTTTGACCGCTTCTACTTCCTCGGCTCAGGCATCCGTTACGGACTTGCCTGTGAAGTGAACCTCAAAATGAAAGAGATGACGTTGACTCACAGCGAACCATTTCATTTCTTGGAATTCCGTCACGGGCCGATGAGCATGGTCAATGAAAATGCTGTCGTGGTGGGGATGGTTTCAGAGTCAAATCGCAGCCACGAAAATGCGGTCTTAAACGAGATGCAGGCGCTCGGGGGAAAGATCGTGGCAGTAGCCGAGTCGAATGCAGACGTGTCGTTCATGAGTCAAATTCCAGAACAGGTGCGTGCTGTTTTATACCTGCCCGTTCTGCAATTGATGGCATACTATCGCTCGCTGGCCAAGGGATTAAATCCTGACAAGCCAACAAATTTAACCGCTGTTGTGAAGTTAAATATTTGAGGAGGTGCAAACGTAAACCGTCATTTGCTGTATTTCTAAAGTTTCTTTTGTCGATCATTAATTCAAAGGAGAAGAAAATGAACAAGAAATTTCTGTTTGTGCTGAGTCTGCTTATGATAATTTCCATGTCCTTGAGTGCTTGTAGTGGCAGCGCCGCAACTGAAGCCCCCGCTTCTACAGATGAAAAAGTTGAAATTCGCGTGTGGGGACATCAGGCTCCTGCCTTCAATGCCGCCGATCAGGCTATGTTTGACGCTTTCACTGCACAGAACCCAAACGTAACCATTAAATATGAAACCTTCCCATGGGATGTTTTCATTCAGACGATTCAGACTTCCCTGCCCGCCGGTAATACAGCAGACGTGATTTTGATTCCCGGCGGCTATACCTGCCGTTATGCCGCAGGCGGACAATTGCTTGAAGTCCCCGCTGACGTGATGACTTTGGATGCCGCAAAAGAAATGTTCTATGCCGCTCCATTAGGGGGCCAGACTTGTGATGGCAAGTTGTACGGCTTCCCTGCTGAATACAATATCGAATACGGCGGCGCGTATGTGAACCCTGCCTTGTTCGAAGCCGCCGGTCTTACTTATCCACCCAAATGGGATAACTGGGATGCGGTCGTAGCCGATGCTGAAAAGTTGACTGCAGTTGGCTCTGATGGTGTCATGACCGTTGCCGGCCTGCACTACGCCAACAGCGACCAGTTATTCACCTACTTCCTGGCTGGTATTTTGGAACAGAATGCCAATTACTTTGCTGAAGATGGAAAGCATTTCAACTTCAACTCGCCTGAAGCGATTGCCACGATCCAAAAGTTAATGGACATGGCGCAGACCAACAAGGTGGTCGACCCGATCATCTTCAACGCCGATAGTGAATGGGTTGGTGAATCGTTTGCGCAGGGACATAATGGAATTGGTATTCTTGGCTCGTGGTATGCAGGCGATGCCAAACTGGCTTACCCCGATCTGAAATTTGATTATGTTACTTTGCCTCCCATGATGGGCTCGGAATACAAGTTTGCCTCCGTAGGCGGATGGGGCTACGTGGTGGGCAAGAGCACTCAACACCCCGACATTGCCTGGAAACTGGCTGCATTCCTGGGTGCTGACCAGGCAAACGTGCTTGCTTTCAATTCCACATCAGGGACAGTGCCCGCGATGAAAGCCGTTGCGGCTGATCCTAAATTATTGGAGAGCGCTCCATTTATTGCCGCCACTTTGCCGCTTTTGGACTACGGTCAATATCAAGGCTTCTTGACAGACCCGGATCAATTGGCATATGAGATCGTTTATCCAACTATCCTCGATGCGATTCAAGGAAACCTAACAGCTGAAGAAGCTGCGAATAATATCAATACAGCAGCCAATGAAATGGTGGATGCGGCGCAATAGATAAATTTTAACCATGTCGTTGCGAGGAAGGCTCTTGCCTTTCCCGACGAAGCGATCTCATCTTTTTAGGAGACTGCTTCGGCACCCCTGCCCTCCCACTCGCTCCGCTTTGGGGATAATAATGGCGGGCGGTGCCAGGGAAGAACAAGAGCGCCTCGCAGCGACATTCTTTATCCTTCCACAAGGAATGCCAATGCAAATCACACCTCTCTTCAAAAAGGAAGTCCTCGGTGACAGCGGCAAGCTTATGGCAAAACAACGCCGCTTTGCCTATACTGGCATCGTGCCGATCCTGCTTTATATGGGTTTGTTCACCTTGTTCCCGATCCTCTGGGCAGTGGTGATGAGTTTCTTTAGCTATACCCCCATTCGCCAGGGGACGTGGTTCCTTGGCCTCGGCGGACAGAATCCGTTCGTGGGAATTGATAACTATATTGAACTGTTCACAGGTACGGGTAAGCCCGCAGAAGTATTCCGCCTCGCTGTAAAAAACACCTTTCTTTTTACTGCGCTTGTTCTTCCCATGAATCTTATTATCACATTGCCTCTCGCTGTTTTACTTGAAAGCATCGGCGAGAGATTTAAGACCTTATTCCGCGCGATCTATTTTCTCCCCACTATTTCATCTTCTGTCGCGCTTGTCATTATCTGGTCGTACATGTATGCGCCGGGTTGGGGCTTGCTCAGCATCATGTTCAAAGCGGTTGGGCTGGTCCCGCCTAAATCCTGGTTGCAGGATCCAAACACGATCTATTTTGGTGTGCCGCTTGCAATGCTCTGCGTTGTTGTGGCGCACGTCTGGCAGGACTTTGGCTACAACCTTGTCATCTTCGTTGCCGCTTTGCAATCCATCCCCAAGACTCTCCGTGAAGCCGCCCGTGTGGATGGCGCCAATATCTGGCAGGAATTTTGGCTGGTCGTCGTCCCGCTTCTTCGCCGCACCGTTTTGCTGACCAGCGTTCTGACAGTAATTTCATCCCTTCAAGTGTTCGTCATTTTCCAACTCCTCACGCGCGGCGGACCGAAGAATCAAACGCAGACTATGTTATTGAGTATTTACGAAAATGCCTTCCGCTTTGCGAACAATCTGGGTCTTTCTGCCGCGATGTCCATGATTCTCTTTATCATCATTTTGATATTGACCGTGACTCAATTCCGAATCCTTAGGACAGAATGGGAATACTAAGTAGAACGCCGCTGGTTGAGCAGCCCATCGAAGAACACTCGGGTCTACTCAACCACCGATATAAATCAATTATTGAAATCGTCAATCGTAAATTTCGGAGATTACCATGACAACACCTCCACCCAAACGTCCCTCTGTCGGCTTTATCCTTGGTAAATCTGGCGCGTACGCAGTTCTCATTCTGGGACTGGTCGCCACGCTCTTGCCGTTCTTCTATATCATTGTCTCGTCACTTAAAACCCCTGCCGAGCTGCGCCAGACGCCGCCCGATTTTTTTTCAAAGGAGCCATCCCTCAAGTATTACATCACCATTCTTACAGATAAAAATATTCCGCTTGCACAAAATCTATTCAACAGTATTTTCGTTTCCCTCTCGCGGGTGGCCATCACATTATTTACCAGTTCGTTTGCGGGTTATATCTTTGCCAAATATCACTTCAAAGGCAAAAACCTCGCCTTCGGTGTCATTCTGATTCAGATCATGATTCCATTTCAAGTGGTCATGATTCCAAATTATCTGCTTGTTGTAAAACTCGGCCTGATCGACTCGCTCTGGGCGCTCATTATCCCGGCCTTTGTGGATGCCTATGGCATCTTCATGATGAAGCAGTTCATCGAGTCGATGCCCGCCGAGCTGATGGACGCCGCCCGAATAGACGGCGCATCCGAGTTTGGAATTTACAGTAAGATCATCCTTCCGCAAATGGGGCCGCCGCTTGCGTCCCTCGGCATCTTTACCTTCATGGCAACCTGGAACGATTATCTCTGGCCGCTCATCGTCCTCACTTCACCGGAAAAACGCACCATTCCATTATTGGTCGTCTGGTTCCAAACCCAGCATGTTTCCAATCAAGGTCTCGTGCTTGCCGCATCCATTTTGACTCTTCTGCCCATCTTCTTTGTTTATATTTTCCTGCAAAGATGGATCGTCGATCAGGCAACTTCATCAGCGTTTAAATAAAC
>JBBSCM010000065.1:0-16318 GCA_038250295.1 Anaerolineales bacterium
ATTTGATCACCGAAACGAATGTTCCCCACGTGGACAATGTCTCCTATTTCGGCGATGGCACAAATGAAGCTCAACTCGTCTACAACTTTGCCCTGCCGCCGTTGACTTTGCACACCTTCCATACTGGCGATGCGCGTGTGTTATCCAATTGGGCAAAGACTTTATCCCTGCCTTCAGATAAAACAACCTTCTTCAACTTCCTCGCTTCACACGACGGGATCGGGCTGAATCCTGCGCGAGGGATTTTATCCAACGCTGAAATTGATTCGCTGGTGAATAAAATTCTTGATCACGGCGGTTTGATTTCTTATAAACAAAATTCAGACGGCACTCAAAGTCCGTATGAAATGAATATCAATTATTTTGATGCCCTGTCAAACCCGAATGGCAATGAGCCTTTGGACTTACAAATCAACCGTTTTATCGCCGCGCAGGCAATTATGCTTTCTTTACTCGGCCTGCCTGGGATTTATTTTCACAGTCTCTTCGGTTCGCGCGGATGGTTGGAAGGTGTGAAACAAACAGGGCGTAACCGCACAATTAATCGCGAGAAATGTGATCTTGAGAAATTACAAAACGAGCTTGCGGATGAAAATTCATTGCGTTCAAAAGTTTTCACACGTTATCGCCAACTGCTTTTAGCGCGGAGTAGTTCACCTGCATTTCATCCGCATGGCACGCAGATAATATTGGATGTTCATCCAGCAATCTTTGCGGTTGAACGCATTTCGCCCGATGGAAAAACACGCATGTTATGCTTGCATAATGTTAGCTTGGAAAAAATCACCACTGAGACGGAACACGCAACAGCCCTTTTACAGGCATCAAACATCACACTCAAACCTTATCAAATCTTATGGGTAAAACTAAAATAATGCCGTCATTGCGAGGGTGACGACCTTCCACCCGAAGCAATCTCCTTGCCGAATTGGGGATTGCTTCGCCGCAAAGAACGCGGCTCGCAATGACGGACAATGATTACAGGTAAACCTATGACACAAACCTCACACCACATCGGTTTTATTTCCACCCGTTTCGCGGGCACAGACGGCGTTTCGCTTGAGACGCAAAAATGGGCAACCGTGCTGGAACGGATGGGCCACAAATGTTTCTACTTCGCAGGCGAATGCGATCGAAACAGCGACCAGTCACAGGTCACGCCAGAAGCGTTTTATCAACATCCCGCAATTGACGCGATCAATAAACAGGCATATTCAGGCAGTTGGACGGTCACACGCGCAGCGCGCGCAGCGCATCCAGAGATTTCAAAGTTGCACAAGGATTTCTTTTCAATATACATCCGCCCGCCGCAAATGACGCGCCGTGTAAATGAGTTAAAGGAATATCTCAAAGCGCAGTTGTATGAATTTGCGCATCGCTTTGATTTGGAAATTCTCGTGATCGAGAACGCGGTCACGATCCCGCTTAATCTGCCGCTTGGTCTGGCGATAACTGAATTTATCGCCGAGACGGGTTTCCCGACCATCGCGCATCACCATGATTTTCACTGGGAGCGTCAGCGCTTTCAAGTCAACTGCGTGGGTGATTATCTCGCAGCGGCATTCCCTCCGACCCTTCCGTCGATTCGACATGTGGTCATCAATTCGATCCAGTCCCAGCAGATCGCATCACGTTATGGCGTAACCTCGCGTGTGATTCCCAATGTAATGGACTTTGAGTCTCCTCCGCTTGAACCTGATGATTACACCCAAACCGTCCGCGCTGACTTTGGCATTGAAAAGGGTGAATATTTTTTCCTTCAGCCCACGCGAGTGATCCAGCGCAAAGGCATTGAACATGCCGTTGAACTCGTGCGCCGCCTCGAACTTCCCGCCAAACTTGTGATCTCACATGCCTCAGGGGATGAAGGCACAGACTACGAACAACGTGTGCGTGAATATGCCCATTTGCTGGATGTGACCGTCCGCTTTGAATCAGATCAAGTGCGGGATGAACGCGGCATCACAAAAGACGGGAAAAAGATTTACACGCTCGGCGATGTGTATCCCCACGCTGACCTTGTTACATATCCTTCCACGATTGAAGGGTTTGGGAATGCCTTTTTGGAAGCCGTGTATTATCGCCGCCCAATTTTGGTCAATAACTATTCCATCTACGAAGTGGACATCAAACCCAAAGGCTTTCGCGCGGTATGGTTCGACGGCTTCATCAGCATGGATACACTTAAGAAGACCTGTGAAATTTTATTAAACCCTGATGAAGCACAGGCATGGGCGGAGGAAAACTATCAACTTGCAAAACGATATTTTTCCTTCACAGTTTTGGAACGCCGTTTGCAGTCGATTCTTGCAGACTGTTTGGGAGAGCACGCATGAACATTGCCATTCTGCATTACTCTGTTCCGCCCATCGTTGGCGGCGTGGAAAGTGTCATCGCCCATCATGCGCACCTGATGTCTGCAAATGGACATTCTGTCCGCTTGATCGCAGCGCGCGGCGAATCGTTGCCCACAGGGGGTCGTGCCAGCAAGGAAATTCCATTATTTTCCATTCCATTGGCCGACTCACAGCATCCGCGCGTGCTGGCTGTAAAAGAACAATTGGATCAAGGCGATGTAACTGAAGATTTCGAATCGTTGCGGGATGACCTGGCATCTCAACTACGAACTTCCTTATCAGATGTGGATCTTCTGATCGCGCATAATGTTTGCTCGCTCAATAAGAATCTCGCGCTGACTGCCGCACTCTATAAATTACATACCGCTGCTCAGCGAAAACTTCCTCATTTGATCCTTTGGCATCACGACCTTGCGTGGACAACGCCGCGCTATATCGCCGAGCTGCATGAGGGCTATCCATGGAACTTGCTAAAAACAGCATGGCCAAACGCAACCCAGGTAACAGTCTCGGATATGCGGCAGGATGAGCTTTCCGAACTAATGAAGATCGATAAATCCCAGATCGAAGTTGTTCCAAACGGCGTGGATATAAACAAGTTCTTCAAACTTGAAGAACAGACACAAAGTTATGTGAAGAAATTGGGATTATTGGAAGCAAATCCTTTATTCCTTCTGCCTGTTCGTATTACGCCGCGCAAAAATATTGAAATGGCTTTAAGTGTATTAGCTCATTTGCACAAACATTTCCCAAAAGCTCAATTGGTTGTCACAGGGCCGCTGGGTCCGCATAATGCTGCAAATGTGTCATATTTCGACAAGCTCAAAACATTACGCCAGGAACTTGGGTTGTTAACATCAGCACATTTTCTGGCCGAATTAACAGATGAATACATTCCTGATGCGGTCATTTTCGATTTCTATCGGCTGGCCGATGCCCTATTCCTCCCAAGCCAGGAGGAAGGTTTTGGGATTCCCATTCTGGAAGCAGGACTTGCTGGCATTCCCATCTTTTGTTCGGATATTCCGCCTTTACGAAAACTTGGCGGCGAGAATGCGATCTATTTCTCACCGAATGAAGATCCTGAAAAAGTATGTAATTTGATCGTTGAAAATATCGATGGGAATTCAGTTTTGGCAATGAAAGCCAACGTCCGCTCCAGGTATACGTGGGATGGTATTTACACGGCAAAGATCGCGCCCCTGCTCAAAAGATAAAAGGAAACACAATGTACCCAATTCCACAAAATGCTTTTATCGCAAAAGTTCTTGTGCCTGTCCTACACGGCTGTGAGCAAAGTTCGGCCATTCATGCCGCACATGCGATTGCCGGTGACGAAAATGTTCTGCTGACAGGTTTCATTTATGTCCCCGATGACCAGTCGCTCAGCACAGCGGCGGTTGATGCGCGCAAGCTAAGGCAGACTCTCAAACAACTTTACAAGGTGAAGAGAGGGGATAAATGGGCGCAGGTGAACGTCTCACATAATCCCTGGGGTGAATTAGTCAATGTCTTAAAACGCGAAGATATTGATCTCCTGCTGCTTGAATGGCCTTGTCACTTTGACGCGCTGAATGTATCGGTTGCCGAAGTACTTTCACAAGCGCCGTGCAATATTGCCATCGTCAATCAGCATATTGGAGTGAGCATTAAGAACGTGTTGATTCCCATCCGCGGTGGACCGTACGCAGAGTTGAGTTTGCGTATTGCATTATCCATCCACAACTCGAACAACGCGCAAATCTCATCCCTTCATCTTTTTCCAAACAACATCACGAAACAACAGGATGCCGCCTTCAAAGGCGTGGATCGTGTGCTGAAAAACCTGCCTGAAATCAAGCGGGAGGAGGTCGTTACAGATAATCCCATCGATGCAGTCTTTGAAGCCGCTAAAAAATATGACCTGCTTATTTTGGGCGCATCTGCGCGTCCCATGGATGAGGTTCCGTCCATCGGGCCTGTTGCTGAAAAGATCATGCGTGAGAGTCATAACGGCGTGATCGTTGTGAAAACGAAACTGCCGTATGAGATCAACCCCGCCAGTGAAGAGGCGGGTCAGACCGCCATCTCTGTCCTCGTGGATAAATGGTTCGCGGAAAATACCTTTCATGCCGATGAGTTCGCAGACCTGAAATATCTGCTTTCCCTGAAACAAAGGCAAAACCTGACCATCAGCCTTGCGCTTCCCTCACTTAACGAAGAACAGACAGTTGGCAAGGTTCTCAAAACGATCAAGAACGCCTTGATGACCCGCATTCCATTGTTGGATGAGATCATATTGATAGACTCAAATTCAACTGACCGCACGCGCCAGATTGCGGAAAAAATTGGCGTGCCGGTTTACATCCACCAAAAGACGTTGCCGCAATATGGAGCGCGCAAAGGAAAAGGGGAGGCTTTATGGAAAAGTCTGTATTGTACGCGCGGCGATATCATCATCTGGATCGATACCGATATTGTGAATATTCACCCGCGTTTTATTTATGGATTGATCGGGCCGCTTCTTCTCCGCCCTGAAATTGATTTTGTTAAAGGATATTATCGCCGCCCCCTAAAAGTCGGCAACAAAATGCAGGCAGGCAGCGGCGGCCGCGTCACCGAGTTGGCCGCGCGTCCTTTGTTAAACTTGTTCTTTCCTGAACTCTCCGGTGTTGTGCAGCCGCTCTCCGGGGAATATGGCGGCAGGCGCAAAGCATTGGAGCAATTGCCTTTCTTCTCAGGTTATGGGGTTGAGATTGGTTTATTAATTGATATGCTTGAAAAATTTGGATTAAGTTCAATCGCCCAGGTGGATTTGCAGGAACGTATCCATCACAACCAGCCGCTGGAAGCCTTGGGTAAAATGTCCTTTGCCATTATCCAGGCGGTCATCCGAAAACTGGAAGTCAAATACGGGCAGAGTATTTTGGAAAATATCAACAAGACCATGAAAATGATCCGCTACGAGCAGGATCGCTTCTTCCTTGATATTGAAGAGATTGCTGAAGGCGAACGCCCGCCGATGATCGAAGTGCCGGAATATCTGGAGAGAAAAAAATGAAAGTGAATTGACAGTCACCTCACAGGTGACTGTCAATTCTTTAAAATGGAATTAATCACAACCAACAAAAGTCATGATATAAAAATTTCAGGAAATTTCATCAATGGAGTACAAACGTGACAAACACTATTCTCCTGTTCATCGCTGGACTTATCATTCTCATCCTCGGCGCAGAACTTTTAGTGCGTGGCGCATCGCGGCTTGCGGCAGCATTTGGCGTTTCCCCGCTTGTCATTGGCTTGACGATTGTCGCGATGGGAACAGCCTCGCCTGAAATTGCTGTCTCATTAAAAGCCGCCGCCAACGGACAGGGTGATTTAACGCTTGGGAACGTGCTTGGCTCCAATATCTTCAATATTCTTTTTATACTTGGAATCTCAGCCATCGTTGCCCCAATTGTGATCGCAGAGCAATTAATTCGCAAAGACGCGCCCATCCTGCTGGGGATATCCCTGCTAACATTTGCGCTTGCCTTTGATGGGAATCTCGGCGTAATTGATGGGGGGATACTTTTATTACTCCTGATTGTGTATATGGTTTTTGCGTTGAAACAAAATCGTTCCGAAAGCAGGAAGGTGCAAAAAGAATATGCCGAGGAATATGCGCAAAAGGAACCGCGCACAATAAGAAATACCATCATCAACTTTGTTTTCATTTTGATTGGATTGGGATTGCTCGTGCTGGGTTCAAACGGGCTTGTGGATTCCGCTGTCCAAATTGCCAAAGCGTTGGGCGTAAGTGAATTGGTGATTGGTTTGACGATTGTCGCAATGGGAACATCCCTGCCTGAAGTAGCCACATCTGTGACTGCCGCGCTAAAAAACGAAAGCGATATCGCCGTTGGCAATGCGGTGGGCAGCAATATCTTCAATCTGCTCGGTGTGTTGGGAATCGGCGCGGCGCTCGCCCCCGATGGAATTTCCGTTGCGGAGCGCATCCTGCAAATTGATTTCATGGTCATGCTCTTTGTTGCGCTGGTCACGCTCCCTGTTTTTTATATTGACAATCGCATCTCGCGCATTGAAGGCGCATTGTTATTGGCGTATTACCTTCTTTATATTACATACACCACCGTGCAGGCCGCGAATGGTTCCGCTCTTCCAGCCGTTACTTTATTTATTACTTTTTTCGCACCGATTACTTTCATTGCGCTGGTAGTGATCGCGATTCGATCCTCCCGCGCCAGATAATAGCAAGAATCGTGGAGCGTTTTTTTTGGTTTGAAATTGTTTTTGCGTTTATGGGAAATTAATCTTAAGCAATAAGTCCCATGATATAAAATTTAAGGGATGGTTATTTCAAGAACATCCCAGATGATTGATGACACTACAAATCCATAGAGAGATAAACCAATGAACAAACCCATACATATAAAACTCACCAAACTCTTCCTTGAATTTTTTAATGGCGAACAGGCTTCCGGGGTGATCTTGATCCTATGCACCGTCACTTCGATCATGATCGCCAATTCGCCATTTGGAAATGCCTTTATTAACTTTTGGCATACCAAACTGGGCTTTGAAATAGGCAGTATCGATTTAAAATACAGCATGGAGCACTGGGTCAACGATGGATTGATGGCAATTTTCTTTCTTCTGATCGGCCTCGAAATCGAAAGGGAACTTTATATCGGCGAACTGTCTGACCTGAAAAGCGCATCCCTGCCCATTATCGCAGCCGTCGGCGGAATGCTTACACCCGCTTTGTTTCACTTCCTGTTCAATCGCGGAACTGAAACGCAATCGGGTATTGCCATTCCAATGGCAACCGATATTGCATTTGCGCTCGGCGTTCTTGCATTGTTAGGCAGCAAAGTCCCTGTATCCCTGAAAATCTTTCTGACAGCGCTGGCTATCATAGATGACCTGGGTGCCATCGTCATTATTGCCTTGTTTTATGTGGGCGATTTCTCGCTCATATATCTTCTTCTGGCTTTGGGGATATATGGTGGTTTGCTAATATTGAACCGCCTCGGCGTGCGCCAATTACCCTTTTACCTCATTCCCGGTCTTGTCATGTGGTACTGCATGCTCAAATCAGGTATCCATGCCACACTGGCAGGCGTTCTGCTGGCTTTTGCCCTGCCATTTGGAAATGGTGATGAAGAATCACCATCCTATAGGCTGCAACATTTCCTGCATAAACCGGTGGCTTTTATCATCATGCCGATTTTTGCGCTTGCAAATACCGGCATAATCCTGGGCGGAAAATGGGCCGAAGGTCTGGCAACACCGAACAGTTTGGGCATTATCTCGGGCTTGTTTCTTGGCAAACCACTGGGCATTTTTCTGTTCAGCTATCTGGCTGTGATATTTGGCCTGTCTCAATTGCCGAACGATGTAACCTGGAGGCACATCGTTGGCGCAGGATTTCTAGGCGGCATCGGGTTTACCATGTCGATCTTTATTACGCTGCTGGCCTTCGCCAATCCCGATATTGTCCAAAGTTCCAAGATCAGTATTTTGCTCGGTTCACTTTCAGCAGGACTCATAGGTTTTCTTATTTTGAACAGGCAACCATCTGCCAACTCCAATTCCTCTGTTTGAGTATACGGACGGCAATAAAGAGTTTTGCATCTGCTTGTGGAGATGCATTAAACAGCATTTCCCATTTAGGAACTTAGAAGTTGAATGCTTGCACAAAAAACAAGAATTTTCGCTAACCACGGAGGCACAGAGGCACGAAGTTTTAAATTCTCTGTGTCTCCGTGTCTTATGACCCTGTGGGCAGTGGTTCAAGCCTTTTTGGTTTCGGCTTGTCCGAGTTAGGGTTGCCTTTTGTGGTTAAATATAGAAATTGAAAGCGTGAAGTGTTCATCGGATAAAATTCGAAGTTGTCTGGAGATTGTATGAATGTAACATCCTGTATGAAAAGAAATGTTGTTTCAGTTCACGAAAAAACAACCGTGCAAGAAGCTGCCGTGATTCTTGTCAAAAAACACATTGGCCTTTTGCCAGTCGTGGATAAGGATGATAAACCAATTGGCGTGATTGGTATGAGTGACATGCTTACCCTCGAGCTGCCTGATTTCGTCACCTTTGTTGCAGATGTGGATTTCGTCCACGATTTCGGCGCAGTGGAGGATATCCATCCGTCGGCGAGGACCTTGAACAAAACGGTTAAGACATTGATGAAGCCTGCCATCACAGTTGATGAAGATTGCGGCCTGTTGCGCGCCTACGCGTTGATGCTGCAGCACAACCTGCATGACATGCCCGTCGTTTCCAAAGCGGAAAAATTGGTGGGCATCACCTCGCGCGTGGATATTGGCGTTGCCATTCTCTCCACATGGCCCAAGGCGGACAAATAATGGTAGTTCCTGCGATTCTTTCCATCGCTATCTTTTTCGGAAGCCTGATCCTGATTTTTTCCGAAAAACTAAACCGTTCCATCACGGCCATTGCAGGCGCAGCATTGATGGTTGGGCTGGGGATGATCTTTGGTTTTTATTCCGAGGAAGCCGCGCTCAAAGCGATTGACTTCAACACGCTCGGCCTTCTGTTTGGCATGATGATTCTTGTCGCCATGCTGGAACCGACAGGTTTTTTTCAATACCTGGCGGTGTTGGCTGCGCGTTCATCAAAGGGCAAGCCCATGCGCCTGTTTATTTTGCTGGGCATCATCACGACCGTCCTATCGATGTTTCTGGATAACGTGACGACTGTCGTTCTCATTGCGCCGGTGACCATCCTCATCTGTGAGATCATGGGGATCAGCGCACTCCCGTTTCTGGTCTCCGAGGCTCTGCTGTCAAACACAGGCGGCGTTGCAACCCTGATCGGCGACCCGCCCAACGTGTTGATCGGTTCCGCGGCGGGTTTATCCTTCAACGATTTTTTAATTTACTCCCTGCCAATCGTTTTGTTTTCCTGGGCGGGCGCATTTCTATTGTTGCGTACTCTTTTCAAAAAGGAATTATCAAAAAGACCACGCAGCGTTAAAGCCATTATGCGGCTTAATCCTTCGGAAACACTTAACGAGCCGTTGATTGCGCGCCGCATTTTGATCGTGCTGGGCGGTGCGATTCTGTTTTTCTTCGTTCATAACACGCTGCACATCAGCCCTTCGCTGGTGGCATTGAGCGCGGCGGCAATTGCGCTGGTTTGGGTGCGGCCGGATATTCAGGAAGTTCTCAAGCGAATCGAATGGAGTGTGCTTATCTTCTTTGGCGCACTCTTCGTGATGGTTGGCGGGTTGGAACATGCCGGGGTAATGGAGGCAATTGTCGGATTGCTGGAACGGGTATCTAATGTCCCGCCGATTCTCTTTGGAGTGGGATTAATCTGGATCGTAGCCGCGTTATCTGCGGTAGTGGATAATGTCCCGATCACGATTGCGATGATCCCCGTTATCAAAGGCCTGGGCGAGGCAGGCATGGACATCACGCCGTTGTGGTGGGCGCTTGCATTCGGCGCAGGCTTCGGAGGAAACGGCACGATCATTGGCTCCACTGCCAACATCATTGTAACCACACTCTCGGAAAAAACACGCCATCCCATTACATCAAAGATTTGGAATAAACGCGGTTTGCCTGTGATGCTGATGACTTGTGCAATCGCCAGTATCTTGTATACTATTGTCTATAATTGGTTTTAGCGAATCATGACGGAGACAATTTATGGATGACTCAGCTGTTCACTTACTTCTGATAGCAGTGATTCAAGATCAAGACCTTGATACCGCTACAAAGGCCTTGCAAACCATTGGCGCATCGCTGACGTACCTATCCAGCGCGGGTGGATTCCTGGGCCGCCGCAATGCCACACTGCTGATCGGCCTGCCCGCTGAAAGAGAAAAAGATGCGCTGGAAGCACTACAAAATGCCTGCCGCCAGCGTATTGAATACATGACCCTGCCGCTCGAAGGCTCGCCCATGCCGATGCCCGCGCCTGTGCCTGTCACTGTGGGCGGCGCAACGGTATTCGCTTTGCCTGTTGAAAGATTTGAACAAATTTAATATCAAGACCCTAAAGGTCTTTAAGACCTTTAGGGTCTGGGAGAGATCACCATGAAAATGATCATCATCATTGTAAAAGATACTGACGCCGATACGCTTACACAGGCATTCACTGCGGGCGACTTTCGCGTGACACGGGTTGCCTCCACAGGCGGCTTTATGCGCAGCGGCGTTGTGACCATGCTGCTGGGCGTGGAAGATACGCAGGTGGATGCAGCTATTAAAGTGGCACATGCCGCTTTGCCAGCTTCGGATGATGGCAAACGCGCTACGCTGTTCGTTGTCCCTGTGCAACATTTTGAGCAGATCTAACGATATGAAGAAACAATTACGCTTTGTTTTTGCATTCATAACATTGCTCGCGGCCATGCTTGCCTGTGCGAATCCTTTAAGTGGAATCGCGCCCGGGCAGCCTGCCAATGTGGAAACGATCGTCGCTGCGACATTTGCCGCGCTGACAGCTCCTGCTTCTGAAGCGAGCGCCACGCCTCTTCCTCTAACCTCCAGCCTGCTCCCGCATTCGATGTATTTTCTCAACAACGACGGCGCGGGACTCACACAAGTCCATCGCCTCGAAAAAGACGGCAAGACCGTTACACAACTCACATTTGAACCCGCCAAAGTGGAATCTTATGATGTCTCACCAATTGATGGAAGTGTGGCTTATGTTTCGAATAATCAATTATTGACCATCAATGCAGATGGCAGCAACCGCAGCATGATCGTGGACGGCGGGGCTGTTGATCCAAATAATCTTTACGTCAACCATGTCAGCACTCCACTTTGGTCTGCTGATGGGCAGACGATTACCTATGGATACCATGGGATCAGCATTTATTCAATTGTGAATGGGCAATCCACCGTGGTTTACGAAGATCAATTGACAACAGACAACGGATTTACCCTGGGAGTGGTCAATACTCCCATCAGTTATTCACCCGATGGCAGCAAGCTATTGATCAACATTATTCCTCTGGCTTCAGACGGCGGCGCGATGGGTATCTTTTTCCCCGCAAACAAATCTGTAGTTCAATTGGCAGGTGCCAACCACAGAATTTGCTGTTCCCTTCAATGGTCTGGTGATAGCAATACCCTTTTCGGCGGCAATGCCGCCTACAATCCATTTGTCAGCCCCGGCCTTTGGCGTGTGGATGGTACCAGCGGTGTCACTACGGACTTAATTCCAAGCTTTTCTGAAAATAACAGCGCGCTGAACTTTGCATCCAATCCCTTTCTCGCTCCTGATGGCCAATTGTATTATTTTTACGCAACCCAGCCATATACTCAGCAGGATGAAGTCAGCCGCGCGCCTTTGCAGCTTGTCCGCTCTGCGGCGGATGGCGTCACGAACAGGACTGTATTAAGCCCTGAAATATTCAACACATTGAACGAAGCCCTCTGGGCTCCAGATGCCAGCTTTGTGGTCACCGCTTCCGGGCCGATTGCGGATGTCTATCAAGGTGGCATCGTTGAGCTATATTACACAGACGGACAGGGAGCCATGCTCCCGCTATTGCCTTTCGCGTTTGATTTGAAGTGGGGGCCGTAAGTTATATTCTTCCATACAGACCCTAAAGGTCTTTAAGACCTTTAGGGTCTTTTTATTTATTTAACAAATTCTCGTCAAAAAAATCGACCACTCTTCTTTGATATTTGCGCGGGTTATTCAAATACATGCCCAAATGAATAACATTTTCCTCCGTCCATAAATATTTCGGTTCACCCGCCGCATCATATAGTTTTTCTGCCGTATCAGGCGGCACAACCTTGTCTCCAGTCCCTTGAATGATATAAACCGGGCGCGGACTGATCTTTGCGATCTCGTCCACTGGGCGCGGGTCACTTATGCTGATACCGGTTTCCATTTCGGCGAAGAACTTCACGAACGGATGGGCAAGCGGATAAGGCACAAGATAGTTAAATTCATCGTCCAAGGATGAGTATGGACTATCCACTACAAGCGCTTCGATCTCTGGGAATTGCGCCACCGCGCGGATCATGGTCGCGCCGCCCATGGAACCTCCCCACGCGCCAATATGCTCAATACCGGGCTGAGTCGATACATATTTCAACGCCGCTTTTACATCCAACACTTCATAATAACCAACGGTTGAGATCTCCCCGTCGCTTTCGCCGTGTGCGCGGGCATCCCAGGCGAGCACGCCATAGCCTGCTTTGGTCAGCATCGCAACCAACCACTCAGGGCGATTGCCGCCGTAGCCATGCGCTAAAAGGATAACATCACCATTTTTAGGAACCGTATAAATCGCAGACAGGCGGATTCCATCCTCAGTGATCAAGTCCAGGGTTTGGTATTGGATGTTTTTTTCTGCAAGCGTATAACCCAGAGCTATCTTACGGGGCGGATGCAAATAATGGTCCACACTTACATAACTAAGAACGACGATCAAAATGACTAATGCACCAATCGACCCAATGATAAAAGTGAAAAATAATCGCGCCCAGTATTTCCAGTTTTTTGTTTTCATGCCCAACCTGGTTAATCCAGCTTTGTTTGTCCAGCAGTTCAACTGCTGGACAACAAGATCACTCTATCCCAACACAAAATTATCGATCAGCCTTGTCTTTCCCAATAGTACGGCCATCGAAAGCAAAGTTTTTCCCTTCACTACATCCAACTCTTCGAGCGAGTCGTAATCAGCACACGAAACGTATTGCATTGTCGCGCGCGGCTCGACTTCGATCACTTCTTTCATCTTTCTTCTTAGCTTCTCGGCATTTCGCTCGCTTTCTTCGTAAGCGGATTTCGCCGCACTCAAGGCGCGAAACAAAACTGTCGCAGCTTTACGGTCATCACCTTCGAGATATTTATTGCGGCTGGACATTGCCAGTCCATCCGCCTCGCGGACAATTGGGCAGACCACGATATCGATCGGGAAATTCAAGTCACGCACCATCTGGCAAATGACCGCCGCCTGCTGTGCATCCTTCTGACCGAAGTAGGCCTTGTGCGGCTGGACTGCGTTAAATAACTTTGCTACGACGGTGGTCACGCCCTTGAAGTGAGTCGGCCTCATCGCACCTTCCAGCAGACGAGTGATCGCTTCTACCTCCACCCAGGTTTGGTAGCTAGGCGGATACATAATCTCAGCGGTGGGATTCCATACCAAGTCCACGCCGAGAGGCTCTATCAAGCTTAGGTCACGATCAAGGTCACGCGGATACTTGGAGAGATCTTCGTTCACTCCGAACTGAATGGGGTTCACAAAGATGCTGACCACTACATGTTGACACTCTTCTTTTGCTTGGCGGATAAGAGAGAGATGCCCTTCGTGAAGGTATCCCATCGTTGGGACCAGACCAACCGTCCCGTTGAGAGAGAGGCGAGCGGCTCTTAATTCGTCTAGACCAATTATCGTCTTCATACAATTTTCCTACAAGAAGGGGCTTGACAGGCTAGAAACTTTGTTCTACACTTTACTGTACCAACCAGACTAAAGGAGAAAATAATGGCATACGCACACACCAACTCAAAAGGAAACACTTATTACCTGCACTCAAACGGCAGAATGTTCTTCTTCGCAAAGGAGATCAAGGAAGGCGCTCTGGATGCCGTCCCCGCAGGCTACAATGTGACTGAAATGAAGACTGGCATGCTTGTCTTGAAGAAGGTCGTTGCTGAAGGCGAAGCGAAACCCGCAGAGAAGACAGAAGCATCTTCATAAAGTATAACCTCGTTAATTTCGCTCAGGCAGCACAGCTTGAGCTAAATTGTAAGACACAACCCAAATGTTCTTTTAGATTAAAAAAGGAGACTAATTATGACACGTACACAAGCATCTAAAAGTTATGAAACGAAAGCGGGGACATCATGCCTACACTAAACCGCGTTCAACTGATCGGCAGACTGGGCAAGGACCCGGAAAGCAAGTTCACCCCCACAGGCAAGAAAGTGACCCATTTCAGCCTTGCTGTCAGCAACCGCTGGAAGGATAAGAGCGGCGAGACGAAAGAATCGACCGAGTGGGTCAACATCGAAGCCTGGGGACGTCTCGGCGAGGTCTGCCAGGAATACCTCAAGAAAGGCAGTCTTATTTTCCTCGAGGGCCGCTTGAAGACCGACAAATATGAGGATAAAGGCGAGTCTCGCTATTACACCAAAGTAGTAGCCCTGACCCTGCAATTCCTCGATAAGCGAGAAAAGGAAGAGCCTGTGATGGCAGTGGATGAAGACCCAGGCGATTACGATATTGAAGCGTAGTAAGAAGTAATCAGTAAAAAGACCGCGAAGCATAAAAGTGCTTTACGGTCTTTTTTTTTCGGTCAAAGCCTACACATTTTACTTTCTTTCAGCCACCTGACGCGCCATTGACCTTTGCGGCTTATATTTTCGAGCAGGGACCTTCTCCATCAAATGGATCAATGAACGCAAAGCATCGTTGACAGATTCCGAATCTGAAAAATATTCAAGCACATCTGGAGCAAGCAGTACGGTGCCTTCTGCCAGTGTGTAATGATTAACTACAACAGCCCCATCGCTTTTCTTCACATGGGTGGTATAACCTTTATCCAGCGGACGGTAAAACTTTCCGCGCTCTGCCAGAATATCGGGTCATGGAAACCCATTCCTGTTTGAATTCATCGCTCAGTTCAAGTCAATCTCCAAATTGTTCTTTCAGGTTTTCCCTGTAACTTTTTCGATGCTGGGAGATAGTATCTTTATAACATGGTCATTAACTTTCACGATCTCTATCAAAAATATGCTACAGACGTTTACCGTTTTGCCTACTGGCTGTGTGGTAACGCGCAGGATGCCGAGGATATCACCTCTGAAACCTTTGTGCGCGCTCTGACCTCCGCCGACTCTATCAAGACCGAGACGGTTAAAGGGTATTTGCTGACCATTGCCAAAAATCTGGCGTTCAAGAAAAACAAGCGATCAAAACGTATCGTGGACTTAATCCCAAGCCTGCCTGCCGCCTCCGAAGGGCCTGAGCAGACCGCTGAAACAAATCTCAGCCTGCAAAGCGCCCTGCAATTTTTGCAAACTATGCCGGAAGTGGATCGCGCCGCACTACTCATGCGTATTCAAGGTGAATTGTCTTATGAAGAAATTTCCAACGTGCTGGGAATTTCGCTGGCGGCGACCAAGGTCAAGATTCACAGAACACGCTTGAAGTTAAATGCCCACCGTATGAAAGAAGAGGAATCCAGATCATGAAAATTACACGAGATATTATTACCGATCTTTTGCCTGTTTATCTTTCAGGCGAAGCCAGCACAGATACAAAAACGCTGGTGGAAGCGTACCTGCAAGACGACCCTGAATTTGCAAAACTTATCGACGAGAACAGCGCTGTTCTCCCCGATGGTCAAATTAATCTATCAAAGGAAACTGAAATGAACACATTAAACAAAACCCAAAAACTGTTACAAAAACGCTCGGTCTATATGGCTTTTACGATTCTCTTTCTACTGTTATCCGCCTCATTCACATTTGGGTCGCAAGGCTTCCACTGGATGTGGGCTGATACACCCATCAATATTGTGATCTTCCTTGTGCTTGGCGCATTCTTCGGCTTTCAATATTGGAGAATCTCACACAAATTGAAAGGCTCAGATTTATAATACATTGCAAAATAAAAGATGACCCAGTTTGTTGCTGGGTCATCTTTTATTTATTTTTTCTTCCTTTTCAATGGCGATATTGCTCGAACTTTTTTACCCTTTACTGACGACTTTCCCTTCACCCTAACAGGCAGCTTCTCCAACTCGCTCACCAGTTTCTCCAGCACATCGAATCCGCCCTGCCAGAATTTGGGGTCGCGGATGTTAATGCCTGCATCCGCAAGGACCTTGGCTGGCGCTTCGGATCCGCCCGCCGAGAGGATCTTGAGATACTTGCAGCAATTCCCGTTATGAGTTAGTTTAGATTGATTTTGAACAAGAGTCAGACAAAGAGAGTGCTGGATTCATTTTTGAGGTAGAAACTGCGCCACAAAC
>JBBSCM010000066.1:0-16317 GCA_038250295.1 Anaerolineales bacterium
GCGTCCTTGACATTGCCCACATGCGCCATGTGATAGCGATACACGCGCGTGAGATGGCGATGATATAGCTCAGCGAAGGCATCTGCATTTACAAGCGATTGTTGAACGAGTTGAAGATCGTCCAATGGATTACTTTGTGTTTTCATATTTGTGATGGTGGCCATAAACCTCCTGCGTTGATTTGTGTACGCTATTAAGTTGCAGGAGATGGGAAAAAAGTAACAGGCAATTTACAATTCTGGACTCCATCCGCTTGCTGATGGATAAATTTCAAGAAATTCAGGTGTAAATTTTGCACAACAATTCGTTTTCAGTTTATTTGAGAATTCGAACAGCACCCACAGGGCAAGTGAGCTGCCTGACTCCAGAGTGAAATATTAATCGGGATAAACTTTCCAGCCTAATTCCTCGAAGCGAGATGGGTCGAATTGCTCGTTTGGCACATCAACCTGCATAGTGGTGCCTTCAGCAAGCAATTCATTTGTTTCTGCATCATAAATCCCCGCCCATGCTTCGGCGATATTTCGTTTACTCTTGCCAGCTTTGCCAATAATTTTCAGCATTTTGCCGATGGGAACATTCTTGCGATACTTCACCTCAAGTTTGCCGGTGAACATAAAGCGCGGATTCAACGGGTCACTGCCCATATGCGCGCGCCCCGAAATTTCATCAATGATCGCAGCCACAATACCGCCATGTAAAACACCGGGATACCCTTGAAAGTGATCAGGAGCGATGTAATTACTTTCCACAACACCTGTTTCAGTTTCGTAAATATGTAAATGCAAACCAATTTGGTTTTCCAGCCCGCAAATGAAGCAATGACGTGAGTTCGGTTGTTTTATTTTTGACATATGTGCGATTATACTCTGGACATGACTCAGCCTAAAATTTTTATCGCTCGCATCATTCCCGACCCCGGCCTGCTTCTGGTCAATGAACATTTCCAGGCTGAGGTGTGGTCTCACGAATTACCTCCGACAAGAGAACAACTCATCGAGCGTTCGCGCGGTGTGGATGGACTGCTCTGTACCCTGACCGAAAAAATCGACAGCGACTTAATGGATTCCATAGGTCCTCAACTAAAAGTCATTAGCAGCATGTCTGTGGGCGTGGATCATATTGACGCAGCCGCCGCCACCGCAAGAAAAATCCCAATTGGAAACACTCCAGGTGTTCTGACAGATGCAACCGCTGACCAGGCGTTTGCGTTGATGCTGGCTGCTGCACGACGCATTACCGAAGCGGAAAGATTTGTCCGCGCGGGCAAATGGGCCACATGGATTCCAAATCTCCTGCTTGGCGCGGACCTTGTTGGCGCAACATTGGGCATCGTTGGTTTTGGAAGAATCGGTCAGGCCGTGGCTAAACGCGCGCAGGGATTTGATATGCGTGTTATTTACAACAGCCCCAATGCCCAGTCTGCTTACGGCGCGCAACCCGTTGACCTTGATATTTTATTGCGCGAATCTGATTTTGTTTCATTACATGTCCCGCTAAAATCTGAAACAAAACATTTGGTTAATGCAGAGTTTCTCTCGAAGATGAAGCCGAATGCAGTTTTGGTCAACACGACTCGCGGCGGTGTGCTAGATCAAAATGCTTTGTATAACGCTTTGAAATCTAATCAAATCTTTGCTGCCGCGCTGGATGTGACTGACCCGGAACCGCTGCCTATGGACAGTCCTTTGCTTGAATTGGAAAACTGCATTATCGTGCCGCATCTCGGAAGCGCAAGCAAAAAGACTCGTGATATGATGTCGCTTCTTGCCGCGCAGAATTTGGTAGCTGGACTCAAAGGGGAACGATTGCCGAATTGCGTAAATCCAGAAGTTTATGATGCTTCGTCCTGAGCGGAGCCGCCGCTCTTTGGCGACGTAGTCGAAGGACAGGTTTCAAGATATTTCAACTTTCACTTCAGCACGTCCTTCGACTGTGTTCCTCAGAAAACACTCGTCACTCCGCTCACATTGTCCCGATGTAGTTTCGGGAGGACGGAGGATTTTTAGGAGAAGAATGTTTCAGAACATAAGAAATACCTACAACCAATTCCCGCAGACTTATTGGGTGGTTGCAGGGACTCATTTTATTGATGTGATCGGAAATACCTTGCTTATGCCTTTTTTTGCCTTGTACGTTACGCAAAAATTTGGCGTGGGTATGACCCAGGCTGGAATTATCCTCGCTACGAACTCAGTTGCCGGGATGATCGGAAGTACCATCGGCGGCGCGATGGCAGATCGTTTTGGCAGGCGCGGAATTATTTTGTTCGGACTCGTGGTCAGCGCTTTAAGCGGACTCACGCTTGGGTTTGTAGATAAATTCTATTTGTTTTACGGTTTGGCAGTTTTTGTCGGGTTATTGGGCAGTGCTGCGCATCCCGCCCATCAAGCCATGATCGCGGATATTCTCCCCGCTGATAAGCGTGCAGAGGGTTTCGGCATGATGCGGGTCATCTCCAATTTTGCGTGGATTATCGGTCCCACCATCGGCGGTTTTCTGGCGTCCTATGATTTTCTCTATCTCTTTTTGAGCGATGCAGTCATCAGTATCGTGACAGCGATTCTTGTTTTCCGATTGCTCCCTGAAACGAAACCTCAGCCCAAGGAAAAGACCGAGCGCGAGACGTTGCTTCAGACACTCGGC
Organism: Anaerolineales bacterium; assembly: GCA_038250295.1. GTDB lineage: Bacteria > Chloroflexota > Anaerolineae > Anaerolineales > Villigracilaceae > Villigracilis. Next base: position 2,647 of record JBBSCM010000066.1, read on the forward strand.
GGATATCGCGTTGCGCTGGCGGATCGCCCATATTTAGCATTCATCTTCGCGTCCATCTTGATGATTTTAGTTTATCAACAAATGTACAGTTCGTTATCTGTTTTTCTGCGGGATGTTCATCACGTTGACCCGCAATTCTATGGCTTGATCATGTCATCAAGCGCAATTACGGTTGTAATCTTTCAATTCGGAGTCACGCGCATTATCAAGAAATATCCTCCGTTTTTGATGATGGCAACTGCCACTTTCTTCTATATGATCGGCTTCACCATGTACGGATTTGTAGCGACTATTCCATTGTTCATTGTTGCCATGGTCATTATCACAATCGGAGAGATGATCGGTATGCCAACCAGCAATGTGCTCGCCGCACATTTTGCGCCTGAAGAGATGCGTGCCCGCTATATGGCCGTCTTTGGCCTCACGTGGACTGTGCCATCAATGATCGGTCCCTGGGCAGCAGGACTGGTCTTTGATAACTACAATCCCAACTCCGTTTGGTATATTGGCGGTGTGCTGTGTGTTGTCGCGATTATGGCTTTTTACTATCTACATATTCGGCTTGGAGCAAAAGAGAAATTCCAGCGTGCGGAAAAAATACAAGCAACTGCTGATTAATAGCATAACTCCCAGTTCGTAAAAACTGGGAGTTATTTTGCTTTGCTATATATTAGCTCTGCGCAAAAGTATCAATTAGTAATTTGAAATTCCCGCCAACAGGATACAAAATGGGACAGGTGCATCCACGCTTGACATACTCCGCAACTTTGGCACGCGCTTCTGCGGGTGTGCCTGAAGCCGTGATCTTGTGGACCAACTCATCAGGGACGAAGTGCTTGGCCTTGTTGATCTGTTCCTTTGTGGCAGGCCAACCTAGCGTGGCTTGAATGTTGCTGATGACTTCCTGTGAAACGTTCGAGGCCTTGGCAATATGCGGCTGTTGAGCCAAATATTGGCAAAGCAATTCTTTGGTGTATTCAATGGCTTTGTCGTGGTCTTCATCTACCGAGCATACGATCAATTGCGGGCGGTCGATATCCTCGATCTTTCGGCCAGATTTTTTAGCGCCTTTTTCAAGCAATTCAAGTGCCTTGTCGTTATATTCAGGGGCTACGCAGTAATTCAATACACAGCCGTCTGCGATCTCGCCTGTCATTTCCATCATCAGGTCACCTGTGGCGCCGATCATGATCGGGATGTTGCGCGGTTCACGTCGTCCATGCACAACATCCAGTTCAATATTATCCACGTGGTGAAACTCCCCGTGAAATGTGACTCGTTCCATGTTCAGCAGGCGGCGCATCACTTCAACCGTTTCCCGCATCGCAAGTAATGGTTTCTTTCGGTCAATGCCAACGTTTTTCGCCAGCGGATCCCACCAGGCGCCTATCCCGCAGATAATGCGGTTCGGAGCCAGATCATCCAACGTTAAGAATGTGGCGGCGAGTAAGCCGATGTTGCGAGTCCAGTTGTTGATTACACCCGATCCAACTTTGATCCGATTCGTCACGGCGGCGTAAGCAGCCATCGGTACAATGGCGTCGCGCACCAATCTGGATTCGGCCTGCCAGACGGCTTCAAACCCTTTCTCTTCTGCGTATTTTGCATATTCCAATCCGTCACGCAGGTCGTGCGAATCTTGCAGATATAAAGCAACACGTTCGGTCATGGCATTCTCCTTGAAAATAATTCTACGTCCTGAGCGGAGCCGCATGTTCGCGAAGCGGGCGGCGCAGTCGAAGGACAAAGTTCCATGATAGTAATTTTCACATCAAAGTGCCCTGCGACTACATTCCTCGAAGAGCACTCGTCACTCCGCTCAGGGCGAAGTTTAAACTTTCAAACCTTCCAATTTTCGAACCATTTCCAGATCTTCCGGCAGATCCAAATCCAACCCAAGGGAGGGAAGTTCAACGATCTCCAGTCTTGCTCCAGATTTTATCGCTCGGTCGCAGTGGCGTTGGAATGAACCTTCGCCGAATTCATATTCGATCTGGCCTGCGGGAACCATGAGCAGCGCATTCGTGCCCTTCCCGTGTCTGTCAGGGGCGATCACAACCACAGGCGGTTTAGCGGCGCGGTCAATCAATGCGAGCACGTCATCAGCTGTAAGCAGCGGCAGGTCTGCTGGCAATATCAAAATGCCCTGTGTGGTATGGAGTTGCGCCACAACGGTTGCTCGCGCCAGCGCGGTGTTCAAATGCGGCTGGCCGTCTTCCTGCACAGTCTTAGCGCCGTGGTTGCGCGCAATCGTCAGGGCGTGCGGGTCGCGGCTCACCACTAAAACCTGATCCAACTCTTTTAGAGTTGAAAGCGTTTTAAGGGTCCGCTCCAACAGCTCCTGGTTTAAAGCTGTTCTTTCATCTTCAGTTAGTACTCCAGACAGACGAGACTTGCCTCGTCGTAAAGGTTTTACAGGGACGATTGCCCAAAGTGTCATATTTATAAACTCCCGACAAAGTTTAGCACATCCATCGCCAAGCGGGTGCGGTCTGCAATGTTATTCATAAGTGTATCAGTTACAAGAGTTCTTACACTTATCTGTTTTGAAAGTTGCGAGTCAATTGAATCCAACACAAATCCACTCAATAAGCCTCGATAATGTTCTGCCACTGCCAATGCGGATGGCTCGATTCCCAATTCTGCATACATTTTTGCGGCAGGTCCTTTCACTGTCTTTCCGCCAAGGATGGGCGAAACCGCGATAACTGGCTTATTTATTTTTGGGATGACTCGCAGAATGGGATCAATGCTCACCCAGGGATTCGACGGGCAAATGACAATTGCGTCCGCTGACTCAATCGCCTCTTTCGCACCGACAGTTGGTTCAGCGACTTCGACTCCGTCAAACCGAAAGCCTTTGACTCTCGGCTCACAGCGTCTGTGAACAAAATATTCCTGAAATGCCAATTCACCTTCGTCTGTATCCACGATTGTTCGCACGGGCGAATCGGTCATGGGCAGGATCGTATGTTTGATCCCCCATGCCTTGCAAAAGTCTTTTGTGATCTGGGAAAGAGTTTCACCTCCTTTCAATCTTCTGGTTCTTTCAAGGTGGGTCGCGATATCCTGGTCACCAAGGCGGAACCAATTCGGCCCGCCGAGTTTTTCTATATTTTCGATCATGTTCCATGTTTCGTTTACACGCCCCCAGCCTGTTTCAGGGTTGGCAAGCCCAGCCAGTGTATAACAAACTGTATCGAGGTCGGGACAAATGGTTAACCCCAAATGCTCAAAATCATCGCCAGTGTTGACGATGATAGTTAGGTCTTCAGGAGCAAGGATTTGGGCGAGTCCGTGCGCAAGCTTCGCGCCACCGACTCCGCCCGCGAGGGCTACGATTTTAGATTTCATTTTGTATCGCGACATTTATGTCGCTTCTTGTTATATAGATTCATAGTTACCAGGCGACATTTATGTCGCAGCACGGTTAATGGAAGATGACGATTTCCTTGATGGATTTTCTTTCTCTTGGTTTTGGAATTTCAACTGGATAACCCAAAAAATACATGGCTTGAGGTTCCCATGCTTCAGGAAGATCAAGAGTTTTTTGCACTACATTCGGTACAAACAGCGGACTGCATACCCATACACTTCCCAATCCTTCTGCGTGTGCGGCGAGCAGCAATTGCATCCCTGCGTTGGCAGCGGATTGAGTTGCCATAATGTATTCAGCTGTGTTTCTTTTCTCGTCGGGGTAAATATCCATATCAGTCATGTCTACACATAACATGATAACAACAGGCGCGTTGATAATTCTACTTCGGGAGTTTGCAACTTTTTTTTCTATCTCATCGGGGGAAAGAGCATCTGCTTCGAGATCGCGTTGAAATTCTATTGCCATTGCGTCTGCTAGTTTTGTCTTGACGAATGAATTCGTCACTACCGCGAATTTCCACGGCTGACGGTGATGCGCGGACGGGGCGAATGTGGCAGTGGTGAGAATATTCTCGATCACCGAATCAGGCACGGGGTCCGCTTTGAAACGGCGGATCGAGCGGCGAGTCCGCAGGAAGGTGTGCAGATCAGTTGTGCTCGTCAAAGTGAATCGGCTTGATCTTGTAGATGATCCGCTTTTGCCCTTCGCGGTATTTCCAGGGTTCGTTATCGTATTTGAGCGCAAGTTGATTGATGTGTTCATCCGCACCCTGCGTGGTGTGTTCGGCAATCTCACCGCGGATTTGAATGTAGCGGTAGGGGGTTTTGGGATCTTGAATGACGAGCGCAATTTTGGGACGCGCCTTCATATTGCGATCCTTTGTGCGGCCTTCGTTGGTGTTGATCAGGATATGGTTGTCATCGGTATTGAACCAAATGGGCGTAACCTGCGGCGAGCCATCGGACATTGTAGTCGCGAGAAATAAGAATGCCTTGGTCTCATCTTTGAGCAGGTCAAGATATTCTGGGGGGAATTTTTTCATGGGTCTCCAATGAATTTGGAATGCAGGGACAGATCACGTTTTCATCTTTGAGTCTAACAAACGCGCATAAGAATCCTGTTAGCATTTAATAGCTTATCTAAACATATCCTGATCTTTCGGGCGGATGATTTCTTTTAGCGAGCCTGCGCCTAACGGGTAGGGGAATCCGCGCACATGCACAACAGGAGTCCCTTCAGCGGCTTGACCCATCACAAGCGATGCGGCAGCTGCGAGTTCATCGGCTACACCTACCACTGTTATCTTAAGCGTGTAGCCAAAGAGGTCTTTCCAACCGCGTTCATCGATGATTCCTGGAAGACCACTGAGGCCAATGCAAATCCCTACCGTGCCGTTTCTCCATGCGCGGCCATGCGAGTCAATGACCGCCACGCCGATGTTAATACCCGTCCTTTGTTTGATTTGCTCGCGAATATTTCGCGCAGAAAAATCAGGATTCTCAGGCAGTAGCAAAACATATTCTTCGTCTTTATCTCCGCCGCCGGCAACGTTGGAATGGTCAATGCCGGCGTTGGCGCACACGAATCCAAGTTTGTGTTCAACGATGATTGTCCCGACGCGCACACGCAGAATTTCATTGCTTTCCTGAAGTATCAACTCCACTACGCGCGGATCTTTTTCACATTTCTTGGCAAGTTCAATTGCTTCTGGTGATGGTTTTATCGTTGCAAGATTTACCATCCGCCCTTCGCTTTTACTGACGATCTTTTGGGCAATGACAAGAATATCATCTCCCTGCAGTTTGATATTTGTATCCTGCAATGACTTAACAAGAATATCCGCCAAGTTGTCATCTTGGCGGATGATGGGTATGTTTTGGAGAGGGGTGAGAGTCAGAGACATAAAAATTGTATAGCGTAATAGGTGATCCGTAATTTGATTTCACGGATCATGCCTTGCGTTGAGCACCTGTAATTTTGATTCCTGCATGGGTCGAGCCGTATTTTTTATTGATGCCGATCAACACGCTCGTTAGACCCTCAATGACAACAGAATTTTCAATCGGGCCGGCATCCCAGCCGCGCAGGCCGGCGGCTTCCACTAACTTGATGATTTCAGCGCGGGCTTCTTTACTTGTGCCAGTGACTAAAACGTCACATTCCACGTCCGCGTCATCAAGCAGGTGTTCGTGTGAAATATTCTGGAATGCGGCACACACTTGCACGTCAACGCCGACGATCTCTCTCGCCTCCTGTGCCGCAGAACCTGCAACAGGCATTTGCACCGTGGAAACTTTCGGCGGTACAAGCGGTACAGTCACATCCACAAGGATCTTGCCTTTCAGTTCATCTTTGACGGATTCCAACGTTTCGCGATGCGCGGCATAGGGGACCGTTATCACAACGATGCCCGCCTCACGCGCCGCCTCGAGATTGCTCATTCCATCGACAGAGTTTTCTCCCTTGAGCATTTCCCTGACGTCATTCGCAGCAGTAATGGCTTTGTCCGCGCTTCGTGAACCGATGTGAACTTGATAGCCAGCCTTTGCCCAACGATAAGCAAGTCCCTTGCCTTCCTTGCCGGTCCCGCCCAAGATAGCGATAGATGTTTGTAATGATGAATCAGTCATGGAGTCTCCAAAAGTTTGTTTTATCGCGAATCAAGTGGTGGTCGAGTAAGGCTGAGTGTTCTTCTCAGCCTGTATCGAGACCACAAAATTTGATTTTCATGAAACTCGGTAGTCTCGACGCCTGCATTTGCGTGCGGTGCAAGTGTATGCCCCTCAAAAAACATTCGGGGCTGCTCGACCACCAGAGGTGATTTACTATTCACAAAACTTTCCCGACTTCTTCCTCGTATTTTTTCCAAATGCGCGGCGCGATCTCTCTTGCGCGTGCGGCGATCTCTTCTTCATTCAATGTGAGCAATTCACGATCTTTCATGAGTACTTTGCCCGCTACAATGGTTGTTGTGACCATACTTTGTTGGAAGCCAAAGATGATGTGCCAGGGCAGGTTGCCATCTGTCAGCGGGGTGTAGGGATGGTAATCCACAAAAATCAGGTCAGCGAATGCGCCCTGAGTGATTTGTCCGATGGGCGCTGATGGGAAGAACTGATTTGCAAGCGAGGCATTGTTATAGACAGCCATTTGTGCCACGTCATATCCACCCATGCGGCGCGGGTCACGGTGATGGGATTTATGTAATAGATACGCGGTTTTCCATTCCTCCCACATCGCATTGGAGAAGCCGTCATTTCCCAAACAGACTTTTATGCCCAGCCTCATCATCGATTCGATTTGAGCAACGCCCACGCCATTGTTCATGTTTGAACGCGGTTGATGTGTGAGCCATGTGCCCGTCTCTTTGAGTATTTCCATCTCACGCGCATCAAAATGGACTCCATGCGCGGTGATGGTGTTGGCCCCAAGAATATTATGTTTCAGCAAACGGTCGATCACACGCATGTCGCTTTTTGTCAGGCTGTCATATTCATCTGATTCGTGCTCGGCGGTGTGGACATGAAATCCTGTCCCGTCGGGTGCGGCAGCGCGGCAGGCTTGCAGGGTAATGCCGGAAAGCGTCAGGCTGGCGTGCAGGCCAAAGGTCCCAGCGAGACGCGGGTGCGGATTAGATGCCAATCGTTTTAAGAAGCGTACATTTTCATTGATCCCTGCGTTGGCTTTTTCTGTTCCATCGCGGTCGGTCACTTCGTAACAAAGCACACCGCGCAAACCGCTTTTATCAACGGCCTCGGCAATTAAATCAAGCGAACCGTCAATGCAATTTGGAGAGGCATGATGATCGATAAGAGTGGTTGTGCCATGCTTGATCGCATCCACGAGGCAGACGAGCGCAGAGAAACGGATCGCTTCCGCATCCAGCGAACGGTCAAGCGGCCACCACAACTTTTGCAGTATCTCAGGGAAATCTTTTGGAGCCGGCCCGGGGATGGCCAGGCCTCGCGCGAAAGCGCCGTAAAAATGAGTATGCGCGCAAATATTGCCGGGCATTACGTATTGTCCGCGCGCATCCAATGTTTTTGCTTTTGGATATTTGGCAGTTAAACTTTTTGTCGTGCCAATTTCTTTGATGTGATCACTTTCAATAAGTATTGAGTAATTTTCCAGTATACGATTGGGAGATTCCCAAGTGATGATTTTTGCATTTGTAATTAACATGATTAACCGAATCCATATTGGCTGGGATGAGGAAGTTTCACGCCTGAGGTACCGATCTCCCAAAGTGTGTTATACGCGGCTTCACGCAGTTCAGGATCGTCTTTATACATTGCGCTATATATTTGTGTGATCACGCCTTCGTTTGGCGTAAATTTTAGATAGGGCAATGCCGCAAGGCGCGTATCTGGATCATCGCTTTTAAGGGCGAGCAGGAGAATATCGGTTGCAGGTGTGCCGGGGGAAATGCCCATGCCTTGTTTGCTGGCAAACTCGATCAGCCACGGAGATTCGGCTGGGGCTTTGAGTTTGCGAGGCGCCCGCAAGCCGACATTTGCTTTTGCTTCCAGAACTTCGGTTGCGGAGTTGCGGACAACCCATTGATCATCGTCAATTTGTATCTTTTGCAGGGCTTCGAGGGCCCATGGTTCATTAACACGTCCCATACCATAGACGACTGCGCGGCGCAGGAGAATGTCGCTTATGGTGATTCCATCTTTCAGCATCGCATGCCCTTCATTGGGATCGTTCGCGAGAGCTTCCCCGGCGGCGCGGCGAATATCTTCGTCTCCATTCAGCAGCGTATGAGCAACAGATTCAAGGGCTTCATTTGTTCCGATTGCGACGAGGGCCATACAGGCTGCACGACGGACGGATAAGCTGGGGGCTTCCAGGGCGCGTTCCACCACTTCAATTGCTTTTGTATCGCGGATGGCGCCTGAGCCTAGCACGGCCAGTTGAACGAGCTCAAATGAAAGTGTGGTTTCAAATTGACGGAAGAGAGCGGCTGCGCTTGGGTCATTACTGACGACGAATGCCGCCATGGCTTGTCCGCGCAAGCTGAGGGGGATGCCTTCTGTTTGGAGCAGGGCGGCGAGAGTACCAAACAGCTTTCCTCGCCACGCTGCGTTTCTGGGTGCGTCACGCAGCCAGCGTGCCATCGCAAAGAGCGGACGGTGCATCGGCATACGTGAAAATTCCATCATGGATTGCACAAGCTTGCTCGCATCTCCATGTGCGGCGTAATATCGCATGGCTAGATATTTGCCGGACCAATCGGGTTGGTTGAGCAAGGTCTCTTCAGTGTTGTAGTGGGTGAGTGCGTGTCCCGCGAGATAACCTGCAAAAACGGGATGCATAAATCGCATTTTTTGGTTTGGATAATTTACCAATAATCCACTGGCTGCCATTTTTTCCAGCAGGCTCATGGTTGGTTTGGCAACAACCTTTTCAGTCTTCTTTTCTTTCTTGGGCTTTGTATCTTCTTTCTTTTCTTCATCTGGCTGTTCGGTTGTACTTTCTACCGTTTCTTCAACAACTTCAAACGACTTCACCCACTCGCGCGCCTTGCGGGGATCGAAGATCGGTTGCGCGCTTAGAGCAACCTGCATGGCAAGTGTTTCCAAAGCAGCAAGAGGAGTGTTCTGCGGCGCAATGCGACGAATGTGGGTCGCAATGGCTTCCAGGACATGCGGTCCCAAACTATCACCGGCATAGGCGCCCCATGCTTTGAGAGTCAACTCAAGGGGAGATAAATTCGCATTGTCGGCGCTCAGCCAAACGTTAAGCAGGATCGGATCCACTTGTTCAGGCCGCGTTTGCGACCAGGCTTCCAACGCAACGGTTTGCGACCAGATTTGACCCCATTGTTCGATAAACTTCTCATTTTGCCCCACAGACCAGGTGATCAATGTGAGCGGCTCAAATCCGAGGCCGACCAGTCCACCCAAATATTCCGGCGCGCCGGTTGTGACGATGCGCGTCTTTGGATAGTTTTGCATAATGATCTTGAAATATTCTGAAATGATTTGCTGATATTCCGGAGTGATCTCGTCGTAGCCATCCACAAGGAGAAGGGCGTTGCCATTCTTAAATGTATTTTGGAAAAAGGCCGGCAGGCGATTCAAATCAAATATCGGCGCATATTCAGACGCCGCTTCGATCAGTGGAGTAAGCGCATCTTTGGGATCTAGTATGGGAAGTTTAAGATCAGCAATATGGACAAGGAACGGAACCGCATCTTGCAGGGCTTCCAGTTTCTCGCTTCGATTCGCGGCGAGAGAGGCGAGGTAAGCGAGGGATACGGTCTTGCCGACGCCGGGCTGCCCGATGATGACGATATTCGTATTGCCTGATAACGCCTGAGAAAGCGTCAGCGTGGGCGCATGATAGGCGGCGGCAATTTCGGGCCAGGAGGGCAGGTAAGGCAGGGTCTGTGAAATAACATCTTCAAATTTTGGCTGTGCGCCAGGTTCCACTCTTTGGGGGGGCGCAATGAGTAATGGTTCCTGGATGATCTCATCCAATGCAAAGAGCTGCGCGGCGATGTGCATGCCTTGTGCGCGCCGCAGGGTCAGGCGGCGATGATTTTCTTCGACTGTACTTGATTTGCGGGTCTGCGCAGCTTCTCTATTTTCTTTGATGTTGGCGCGCATTTCCGCCCAAAGCGGACGCGCTCGTGTGGCCAGCCACCAGAAGGCGGAGCCGATCACGAAACCGACAATAAAGGAGAAGGGGTCAATCGCAATTCGAAACATATCGATTTTTTAGTTTGCGTACAGGATGCGTCCACAGGATGAACAGTATGCCAGTTGCCTCTGTGACCGCGCGTTTTGCTGCAAAGCGGCGTTTAATACAGTGCCGCAGGATACGCAGGTATTATCGTTGATCTCTGTGACAGCCACGCCGCGCTTTTGTTGACGAAGGTCTTCGTATGTTTGAAGCAAACTGCTTTCAATTGGAGCCAATACAGCTTCGCGCTCCTCGGTAAACTTTTCAAGTTCAATGCAGATTGACGATTGGTCTGCGATAAGAGTTTTATGCTCATTGCCCAAACGCGCTTGAATTTTTTCCAGATCAGTTTTCGCATTCTGCAGATCGTTCTCGGTGCTTTCGGCTGTGACCATGGTTTCGAATTGCCGTTCTTCAAGTGTGACGAGATGTTTTTTTAGCGAAGCAACGTCTTTTTGCAAATCCTGCAGTTCTTTTGGATTCTGCACACGGCCGCCATACAAGCTGGATTCAGCATGTTCAATTTTTATCTTTTGCGCGTCCACCTCCGCTTCGGCGTTTTTCAGGCTGCTGTTGGCACGATGATTTTCGGCCTGGGTTTTGGTGACGCGGTCAAGCGCTGCCTGTAACTCGGTATCGTTTTCAAGTGTCTTGCGGATGGCGTCCAATTGGGCACGCGCGCGGTCAATTTGACGGTCTACTTGCTGCAGGCGGTACAGTCCCAGCGATGCGCTCATAGGTTGAATTATATACGATGTGTGAAAAAAAGACCCGTTTTCAGGCCTCTGGCAGAAAACGAGTCAACGGGTTTTATTGGACTGTAGCGTTGAAGTAGTTATAGACGGCTTTTGCCAAATTCCCGAAGAGGGGATTGATGTTATCCCAAACATTGTTGACCGGGTGATATGAATAAATGGATAGGACGAAATTTCCACCGGGAGTATAAACAATAGCTACATCACTCGTGTCACGCACGACACCGTCACTGGAATCAGGCACGTAACCATGTTTATGCGGCACGAGTGTGCCATCGGGTACACCGCCTTGAATTAACGCTCCCAATTTATCTTGCGCCATAAAATCTATCAATAACTGGCAAGTGGCTGGATTGACTTTGTCCGGGAAGGCGGCAACCAATGCGCCACCGCTGGTTTGCGCGCATAGATAAATATCCGCAAGCAATGTTCCCATTTCGGAAGGTGTTGTTTGAGAGTATTCATCCGGGTCGGTGAATACGTCTGTGCGTTGGTTGCCAGGGGTTACACGGCCAGGCAGCAAATTTGGAGCGCCTAGATAGAAAAACCCGCCAATATATGTGCTTTTCAAACCAAGTGATTCCATGTTTTGAGTGACGATCACCGGGCCATTGTTATTATCAATGCCTTGTAATACAAGATCGGTGGCGGAGTTATCTGATTTACCGAGTACGCGCGAGATAATATCGGCTGTGTCGGCGCCCAGGTTACTTCCGCGGTTGATCAAATAGGATGTGACAATGGGTACCTTGATTGTGCTGGATGCGGTGAAGGCGATATCCGGTTCGGTGCTGATCTCTTGTTTGTTGTCCATCGCGAAATGGATCTCATCTCCTGTTTGCAGATCCACCATATAAAAGCCGATCAGCCCGTCGAAGTCGGAGACCGTCACGATTTGCTTAAGCAATATCTCGAGGTTGTCAAGAGTTGGTCTTGCCGCTGAACTGCGTGTGAAGGTCAGCGCCACGGAACGATTTGATGGAGAACGGAGCGCATCGCTGATAAGCCTCACAGCGCGTTCAAGGTCAAGAGTCTGACCGGGTTGGCCGGGCAGGAACGAGGTCCCGCCTGGAATCGGTTGTGCTGGAGAGGGGGGAAGATCATAGCGCGCGGCAATTTCGTTTTGCAAATACTCGCGCAGGCGGTCATCAGAAATCGTTGCACTTAATGGAATTTCTGTTTCCGGTGGATTTCGATTCCAAAGATGGTTCCAAAATCCACCCCAGAAGGAACCGCCTGTGCGGGTGAGATCTGCCGCCGCGAGCATGGTTTCGATGTCAAATTGAAAACCGACCACGCCGGGGTCGATATGAATAATGGCATCGTTATATTGCACTTCAATCGGGGAAGTGTAAACCTCAAGCAATCTTTGAGAAGATTCACCTGGAGTTAGGCCGCCAACAGCCACTCCCGCGATTTTCATGCTGCCGGGATAGTTGTTGCGTTGGCGGCTGTATGTGATCAGTGAAACGATGGTGAGTACCAGCGCGCCCGTCAAAAACAAGATCGATACACCGCGAAGGATGGTGTTGGTATTACGATTTCTCACACGGCCTCCAAATAATGACAAATATCACGCAAAAAGTATAACACACCGAAATTGGCGCCTGTGCTAGAATATATTGCCGACACGTTGGCACATCCCTCCAAAAAGGATTGATATGCTTCGTTCTTTCCTCATCTACTTGTCCAAAGCCGCCTGGGCGCAAAAGCTGGTTACCGACTGGAGTTTTGCCTGGCGCACCGCATCCCGCTTTATTGCAGGAACAAAACTTGACGAAGCCATGCGCGTGGTCCGTGAGTTGAATGCCAGGGGGATCAATGCCACGCTCGACCACCTCGGCGAGCATACGAATACACCCGAAGAATCACAACAAGCTACCGATGACATTTTTGCGACTCTCGACGCCCTCGGAGCGGATTCGTCTGCCCGCGGAAATGTCTCCATCAAGCTGACTCAGATCGGTCTGGGCCTGGACGAGAGCCTGTGTGCTGGAAACCTCGAGAGGATCCTCGCCCGGGCAAAGCAAAACAATACTTTCATTCGTGTGGATATTGAAGATACCCCCTATACAGATAAGACTATTAACCTATATTACATGATGCGCGAGAAAGGCCATACAAATGTAGGTATGGCTGTGCAGTCTTATCTCTTTCGTGCCGAAGCAGATACACGCCGTTTGCTCCAGGACAAAACGCCGATCCGTCTGGTAAAAGGGGCGTATAAAGAATCCCCAGATAAGGCCTTCCCCAAGAAAGCGGATGTGGACGCGAATTATGATCTGCTCACCAAGCTAATGATCGACACATCCCTGGCGAATCAATCGAAATTGTCCAATGAAGGGCGCACGCCGCCAATTCCCGCGATTGCAACTCATGATGAAAAACGGATCGCCTTTGCCAAACAATATGCGGATAAAGTAGGACTACCCAAGGATGGATTTGAATTCCAAATGCTCTACGGAATTCGCCGCGACCTGCAGGAACGACTTGTAAAAGAAGGTTATGCCGTGCGTGTGTATGTTCCCTTTGGGACGCATTGGTATCCTTATTTCATGCGCCGCCTTGCTGAAAGGCCCGCGAATATCTGGTTCTTTATTTCGAACTTTTTCAAGGGATAGATTTTCCGAAAGAAAAACGGCGGCTCATCGAAAGACATCCGCTGTTTTTGTTTAACCCTCTGACTTATCTACTCACCTTACGCAGTTTTGCCTGCTCATATACTGTACCGCGACATTTATGTCGCTCTTGAGTAAAAGGCGACATTTACGTCGCTCTTGAGTAAAAGGCGACATAAATGTCGCGGTACCTATGTAGGATGAAACCGAATCACGTAAGCTGAGTTAA
>JBBSCM010000067.1:0-16298 GCA_038250295.1 Anaerolineales bacterium
GGGTAATTTGAGATGCCTACATAAATCGCCTTTCCACTGCGGACGATGTGATCGAGTGCGCGCATCGTCTCTTCAAGCGGAGTATCAGGGTCGGGGCGGTGATGATAAAAAATATCCACGTAATCCAAGCCCATGCGTTTCAGGCTTTGATCGAGGCTGGAGATTAAATATTTTCGTGAACCCCATTCTCCATAAGGCCCTTCCCACATCCAATAACCTGCTTTGGAGGAGATGACCAATTCATCGCGATACGGCTTTAAGTCTTTTGCCATGATCTGACCGAATGTCTCTTCAGCAGAGCCGGGAGGCGGGCCGTAATTATTGGCCAGGTCAAAATGGGTAATGCCCAGGTCAAAAGCACGCAACACCATTGCGCGGCTGTTGCTGAATACGTCCACGCCGCCGAAGTTGTGCCACAAGCCGAGAGAAACGGCTGGGAGTTTAAGTCCGCTGCGGCCAGAGCGGTTGTAGCGCATGGAATTGTAGCGAGATTCGTTGGGTAGGTAGTTCATGTTTGCTCCAAAAATATTTGATACCTTCGTCCTGAGCGGAGCCGCATGGTTTTCGCGGCGCAGTCGAAGGACACGGTTTGAGGTATTTAATTTTTCACATTGACGTGCCCTTCGACTGCGTTCCTCGAAGCTTGTTCTGAGCCTGTCGAAGGGACCACTCGTCACTCCGCTCAGGGCGTAGATTTTACTTATTGATCTTGTTCCACTTTCAAACCTTCCACATCATAATAACGTGCTGCGCAGTTTAATGAGAATTGAGTCCAACCTATGCCTTTTGAACCGAACATATCGCGGGTTTGGATTTCGCCGGTATCTATCACGGGCACTTCAATGAGCGTGATGCCCCGTGATTTAGCCTCTTCGATAATGGCATCCCGTTCGTCCCATATTTGGGCGCGATAGACGAATCCGTCCAGCTCGTCGTAAATGACCGTGATACTGCGGGCGGTATATGCAAAACCTGCCAGCATAATTGCCGCAGATGCGTAGACGAGCCATCTGCCTGTGATTTTTTCTGCGGTCCATGTGCCTGTAATCCACGCCATGACTGCCAGACCCAGAAGCAACACGAATCGCGAGAGCGATTGCCCGCGTGGCTCGGGGATGGAACTGTAAAAGTAGGCGGTGGGCGCCTGAATGGCGGCGATGAGCAGATAAGTGATCAGGGCGGTCAATGCCAATAGTATGGCAACCCGCTTCACCGTTAAGTCTGATGCGGTGCCGCTCGTTGAGAGAATCGCCAACGCAAATATCATCCCAATAAAAATCAGATGAGGTAGTGGCAGACCTCTCAACGAAAAATTGATGAAGTCAAGGGCATGGCGTAAAGAAACAAAGGGAACGGCGAGCGGATCCATTTGATTGACGCCCATGTTTTCAAGGCGCGCGTTGGATGGGGAGATGATCAGCGCGGCCATGCCAAGCAAAAGGAAGAGCCATGCGATGAAAAGTGTTTGAAATGATTTTACTGCCCAATCTTGTTTCTTATTTTTGAAATACCAGACTGCGATGAATAAAATTGTTGTGCCGCTAAAAAGTAATGTGGAGCTGATCTCGCCCAGTCCTGCCGCAAAAAATGCCAGCGGTGGGACAACATAGTTGACCCACTTCGCAGGCGTTTCACGAATCATCTGTCCTGTGACAAAGCCGAGAATCAAGAGCCAGAAGATGATCGCAGTGCTATAAGGAAGTACGCCCGAACGCCAGTATAAAATTTGGAAACGCTGCGGAGAAAGGTAAAGGTTGTAATAAAGTAAGAGGCCAGATGCAAGAAGAACCGCACTTGCAGGGATGGGATTTATCAGGCGCGAAAGATTCCAGAGAATCCAGAATATTGCGCCCAGCCAGATGACGATGGTTGTCGCGGCGACCATTTGATTGCCGAACATGCCCAATATATTTTCCGTCAGCGCGGAGAAGAAGGTGAGTGAATAACGATTGGATGAATAGCCGGTGCCTTCGGGGTTGAAATATTGCAGCGTGGCATTGACCGTCCCAAGCTGACGCGCATCGGCGCTGTAGCACCAATCATCTGCCCAATAGCGGTTGTAGAAACCGAGATAGGCGAGTAATGCCAGCCCTGCAAGTACAACAATGGTACCGATGATAAATGTTAGCGATGGAAGTCTCTTAAGCATTTATACCAATCCTTGTTCGATCAGGCTTTCGGCCATGGAAAGAATAGCTTCTTCATACGTTCGCGGCTGCCAATTTAAAATACGCTTTGCTTTTTCACTGGATAGTTCATAATCCCAATCCAGGCTGTTTGTAACCAATGCAATTCTTTTATCGAACAATGCAACCAGACGAACAACAAAACTGGGAAATTGCAGAGTTGGGATTTTATATCCACGTTTGCCATATTCCTTGTGCAAAATATCTGCAATTTCTTTTAGCCATAAAACTCCGCCAGAACAAATGAAACGATTTCCCGCCGCTTCGGGCGTTTTCATCGCCAGGATAATTGCAGCTGCCACATCGCGTACATCCACAATTCCCATTTTGATTCGCCCTACGCCGGGGACCTGGCCCAGCATGTATGTGCGAATTAACTCCACCGATGTCCTAAAGTTCTTATTTGGGATCGGCCCAAGAATAAGCGGTGGATTTATTGTGACCAACTCCAGCTTATTTATATTTTCTTGCCCATTGATAAAGTCCCAGGCGGCGCGCTCGGCGAGAGTCTTGCTCTTCGGATACGCTCCAATATTTTCCAACTTCGACCAATCATCTTCAGTGAAAGTTTTATGTTCCCCATTATGTCCTGACGAAATAGCGGCATTGGATGAAACCTGCACGACACGTTTGACCTTTGCTTTGTGCGCGGCTCGCAAGACTCGCAGAGTCCCTTGCACGGCTGGGATGATGAGTTCATCTTCATGCTCGGGTTCAAATAATGGAAATGGCGATGCGAGATGCAGCACATATTCGACATCTTTCATCGCTTCATTCCACCCTGCATCCTGCTCCAGGTCAGCAGAAATTATCTCAAGCTGATCATTTGCCTGCACAACCTTTGAGATCGTCTCGCGGACCTCAGCCTCACGTGAAAGTGTCCGCAGAGTTCCACGGACTTTGTAACCCTGTTGAAGAAGTTGAATGATCGTGTGCAGTGCCACAAATCCGCTGGCACCGGTGACGAGAATGGGCTTGGATGAGGGTGTCATGTTTAGAAGAGTCCTTTGATCAAGAGAGATGTAATTACACCAAATGCGCTGCATGCAAAGTTGACCCAATCGTTATCGAGCCACGCCCAGCCGCGGATATGAATTGTCTGTGTGCCGCAGGTATGCAGAGGATGCTTCTCTGTTTCTTTGTTATCTTTGGGGCAAAAGTACATGGCCTGCACAGTCGCGCCGAGGAACGAGTCAAATAGGGAGCCAGCAATGCCTGCGGCAGTAATTAGTAACACCTGCACTTGCGTACGGTGCAAGTGAAAGTAATTCGTACTCAATGCATTGTCCGCGGGGACAAGCAAAACTGCTAACAGGCCGATAACAGCCGAACCCAAAAGGGACGCAAATGTTCCAAACAACGAGATTCCACCCGATGTTCCTTTTTCCACAACTTTGGTTAAGTTTGTGATCATGCGCGGCGGGTTTGGATTCAACACGCCGAGTTCAGTTGCCCACGTATCCGCATTGACCGCGGCGAGGGCTGCGGCGAATCCAACCCACGGGAGAGTTGATTCTGGGTAAAAGAAATGGAGCGCTGCAAAGAGAGCAGCGACTCCACCGTTGCCAAAGACTTGACCTGCATCTCGTTCATGACCTTTCGAAAATTTTTCATCAAGACCCTGCTTCTGTTTTTTGAAAGCGCGGCTTAATGCAGAAGATGTAATAAAAAATGTGAGTAGAAGAATTGCCCATTCCCATCCGCCGATGCCAAAGATGATCGTGCCTGTAAAGGCCGCCGCATAGGCTCCGCTTTTATTCAGGCTATGTGCGCGATAGGCAAGGTAGGCGATGAGAAGTGCGAGAAGGAATCCGAGGAGAAGTTGCATGATTTTATTGATGTTATTACGAGGAGATTGCTTCGGGCAAAATCAAGAACGCCCTGGCAATGATATATTAAACGGGTGTCGTGATAATAAATAATACAGCCAGCAGGAAAAGCAAACTTGTCAGTGTGCTTGAACCCCATACAATGAAGGCGAGCACACGTTCCTTTTCCCAGCGATAAAAATATAATCCCGCGATCCAGCCCGCAGTGGAAAGCAAAAGACTGGCAACCGGGAAAATAATCAATTGGGAAGATGGAACGGTTTCCAGTGCGCTCCCCACAAATTGTGGACCAAGCGCCACGCGCGTTGTGGAGGGGATAATAATACTTGCCCAGATGAACAGCCCAAGGTTAAGGAATAATCCTGTTAACCAAAGATAACGCGCCAATCCGCTCTGCCAGGCTTGTGTGACGACAAAAGATGGATAAACCGATTTTGCGTCTGCTGGAGTAATGCTGCCTAATTCGGTTGCGCGCGCAAAAGTTTGTATAAGCCCCGTGGAGTTTTCAGGTGAGATCACAAAAACGCGTTTTGCGGTTGCAACCAGCAAAAGTTTTTTTGAGTCAGAGGCGAGGAATTCGATGGTGCCAAGGTCGGGATGGCGGCGCATGCCCAATAACCCGCCAGGCATTGGCAGTCGGGGTAATGAAACAGGGTGGGCGAGATCGTCAGCGGAGCGAATCCATTCAATATCTGTGAGCGGAATATCCTCCACCCGTAAACCCCACGTGATGGCGAGGCTGTCTCGATCCATGTGATAATCTGCGCGCCATAATGAGTAGGCGCGATAGACAAAAAAAGGGATGGGTATGAAGGATGCCACTGCGGTCAGCAATGAAATTAAAAATGCTGGGCCAACATCTGTGCGGGTGATATTAATGAATCCAACACTGGCGATGACCGCCAGTATAAGAATAACAAAAACGTGGATGATCAGGCCGCGGCGTTTGGGTGGGGGGTAATGTCCAATGTTCATGATTTTTTGACTGCGAATAACGCGATACTTACGCCTGACATGCACCTGCTCTTTGGAAAAGGTATCTGGACGGTATTAGCGATGCCAGGGGGTGCAGGTGGGGGGATAAGAAAATCTCGGAGGATTTTGTATTCTTAGCGATTCGATTGCATCTTTTTAATTCATTGTCAATAATTTTTCCACGCCTGATATTGATGCAAGGAACTATGCCGCAACAGGCGCGCGATGGCTCTGCGTAGTTTTAGTATGCGATACTCCGAGTTTGTATGGTTGTACCAGAACTTCGGCAGGAATGCCAAGCCCATTATGCAGCCGTTGAATCATGGATAAGGTTAACGGTCTTCTACGATTTAGGATTTCAGACACGCGCGCGCGGCTTCCTATATAACTTTCCAAATCGGCGCGGGTGAGTCCGCGGCTTTCCATGTAATAATATATTGCTTCGATTGGATCAGGTAAGGGAATTGGATAATTTTCATCCTCGTATGCTTCAACCAGAGTCGCAAGGACCTGATAGCGGTCGTTTTCAGGTGTGCCTGGGACAGCCTCAAACAGACGTTCGATTTCCTTTAGCGCCTTTTCGTATTCCTTTTCTGTCTTGATTGGCTTGATGTCCATTTGTTCTCCTTATCAAATTTTATTTGCATCGATGCGGTCGTATTCACTGTGCGTGCCAACGAAGCGAATAAAAACATCACCGTTTTTGTAATGAACTACTATGACAATTCGATATGTATTTCCTTTTATGTTAAAGATGATGCGATTGTTTTTTAAAAAACTGGCAGTTTGATAAACAACTTTAATATCGGAGGATTTCTCCCAGTTTGCATGTTTTACATCCAGATACCATGTTTGCAAGGGATTTTGCGCATCCGGATGTTTTTCCCAGAATTCGCGCAGTATTTTTCGGGAGAAAATACGCATAAAAAATTATACCCTATTGCTCCCAATTTGGGATCGAAAAATGCCGGCTTAAATAAACTGAGTCAAATCTTCTATTGGCACAAGTTGATTTTCCTTATCGGTTCTTGCTTTGATTTCTATTTTTCCATCTTTGAGATTCTTTTCCCCAACTGTAACTCTCACTGAACACCCAATTAAATCCGCATCGTTGAATTTGACCCCCGCGCGTTCATCACGGTCATCGAATAGGACATTGGTGCCCGCGTTTTGCAAATCATTATAAAGTTCCTCAGCTTTGGTGAGCGTGTCCATTTCTTTGCCTGGGATATGCATAAGATATACGTCAAATGGAGCGGCAGATTTTGGAAAGGTCAGACCTTTATCATCGTGATGAGTTTCAGCGAGGGCAAGCAGGATATTCTCGAAATTAAATTCGGAGCGTGTAGCCAGCATTAAAGCATTTACTTCTGTAAGCTGACTTCCACAATGAATACAAGATTCATTTTTGTTTGCGAGTGCCAGGTCTGCAATGAAGTTGGCGGAATAATCCCGCCCGCAATTTGTATTCAACAAGTGATAGCCCGCTTCGTTTGCACCTGCCGCCAGATTTGGTGACTGTGGAATAAGATCATCTACGATAATGAGCGCATTCTTCAATTCAACGGGAGATGCGTAGCCTGCCGCCGCACCTGCATTTGTGATTTCTTCAGCTGTTGCCAAACGAACTTCACCAATCCTATTTTTGAGTTTTGTTTCGCTCAGGGTCATGTCTCCACGTAGGACGACGAAGACAAATTGATTATCTGATGTGCGCGTGTACATCAGGGCTTTGGCTGTTTTTTCTTTTGGGATATTCAGGAAGTTTGCGAGGGCTTCGATCGTGTTACAGTCGGGAGTGGATACTTTTTCAATTGGAAGTAGTTCTTCCTGCAGAAAGGGTGTTTTCTTGAATTGAGCAAGTTCTTTGCGCTCGGTGTAATTGCAGGATGGGCAGTGGATTACTTCTATTGTGCCCGTAGAGAGTGGAAAGTAGGTTTCGGTTTCGTTTGAAATGATGGGGAGAGAAAGCAGCGAGAAGAAAGCTGGATCTTTTGATAAGTCGTTTAATTTATCAATGACTTGTTTCCCAAGCGGCAATATTTCATTTTCGCGTGTGATATATCCCGCGCGGACAAGCCAGCCAAAGCCTGGGGTCCGTGCGTTGTTTGGGAATTCACGCTGGGTCTGAATGTGGAGGTCACGATATTTCATATGGTTGGTGGGTGCGTCGCGCCTGACAGATTGGGATTTCCCAATTAATGAGATTCTCCCACATTAAAGAAAGATGCAGATTAAGTGAGGTGCGACGACTCCACTTTAAGATGATTCGCTCTTTTTCTTCCGCATTATCTTTTGTGTTGTTTCAACAACAGGCGCAGGTTCGGGAATAATGATCGGCGTAGCGGCGATGGATTCTGCCTGGGCGGCCTCCGAAGGCGTGGACTCGGGAGCAGGCTCAAGTTCCAGCTCGACCGTTTCTTCCATCCGAATCTGGCCGCGGAGAAAGGCGCCTTCTTCGGTCACGAATGCAGTTGTAACCACGTCTCCCCAAACACGCCCCGAAGCGCGGATTTCCAGTTTTTGAGTCGTGATATTGCCGCGCACCGCACCCGCCACGATGACCGTGTTGGCGCGCACGTTTTGGCAGGTGACACGCCCGGTCTCGCCGACGACGAGCATACCGCGCATCGAAATTTCCCCTTCAAATGCACCCTCAATGCGGACGCCGCCTGAGCCATTAATACTGCCGTGCCAGACCACGCCTGACCCAAGCACAGATGTAATGCGCTCGACGGCTTGAACAGGTTGGGATGTTGATTCGGTAGGGGTGGTGTTGCGTTTGAACATTATGTGTTCGCTCTTGCGGTGACTTGAAATTCTACAGGGAAAATATTTTTTAGGTTTAAACGTAAGGATGCGTCCAGAATTTCAATTCCGATAATTCTGTCTTCCCTGCCGATATCAAGCGTAACATCTTCAGACACGCGCTGATTGATCACATCCTGTGTTATTTCGTCAAGACGGATGTATAAGACATCAGATTTTGGGTTGTATACGATCTGCATATCAGGCTTCCCATTCTCCGTAAAAGACGTATACGGTTACTGTGATGATTAGTTGGTCTTCTTCAAAATAAATTACTTCAACTTGTTTTTCTTGTAATATTTTCCAAGTCGTTCTTTTTTGAAAGAGAACACCTTAGCTTTCGCCTTCCGATTCCCTCGCGCGGGGATCTCTACCCCATGTTCAAGGACGAATTGAATTTCTTCAATGTTCGTGCCGCGCTCATCGGCGCGTTGCAATGGGATGTGGTTCGGTGGGGATGGTATTGCGTTTGAACATATTGAAACAATTTTACCGTAGAAAACAAAAAGGGCGGGCATTGCACAAAAGCGCAGTCCGCCCTTCCTAATTCCTGATTCCAAATTACCTATCCACCTTTTTCGTCCTTCTCACTGATCTGCACACCGATGATATTAAAACCAGAGTCAACATATAAGACTTCACCGGTGATGTGTGAGGATAGATCGGATGCAAGGAATACAGCCGAGTTGCCCACATCTTCAATCGTGATATTCTCGCGCATGGGAGCGATATCCGCAAAGTGTTTGTACATATCGCGGAAGCCGCCCACGCCTGCCGCCGCCAACGTGCGGATCGGGCCCGCTGAGATTGCGTTCACGCGGATATTTTTGGGACCAAGATCATACGCCAAATATCTGGTTGACGCTTCCAACGCGGCTTTTGCAACCCCCATCACATTATAGAACGGCACAACTTTGACCGATCCATAATAAGTAAGGCACATGACCGATGCTCCAGGATTCATGATCGGCAGAAAAGCATGCGTCAGCGCGACGAGTGAAAATGCGCTGATTTCCAGTGCGTTCTTGAATCCCTCGCGGCTGGTTTCGTGAAAAGGCCTGCTCAATTCATCGCGCCCCGCAAACGCAATGGAATGAACCAGCACATCGATTTTTCCGAAATGTTTCGCGGCCTTCTCAACGGTTGCCGCAATGTGCTCATCTTTTGTGATGTCACATTCCTCCAGCCACTTGCACTCCACCTGTTCGGCAAGCGGTTTCACGCGGCGTTCAAGTATTTCACCCGCGTAACTGATTCCAATGTTCGCTCCCTCACGTTTGAAAGCCTGCGTGATTCCCCATGCAATCGACTTGTCATTTGCAAGCCCAAAAATTAAAGCGTTCTTACCATCTAAAAGTCCCATATAGTATCTCCTCTGTTTTTGTCATTGCTTCGCCAAAGTACGGCTCGCAATGACATCGTCATTTACTAAAAACCGCCAGGGCTTCGATAACCATGGTTCTGGCGTTTTATTTAAACCCACGCGAGGGCCAATCGTCACGCTTTTATTTGGGATGAAATGCCCCGCTTCGATCCATAAACTGGAATTTGCCTCTGTCAAATTGACATTATTTTCGCTTTTGGTGATTCCCAGCGCCTGCGTCAACTTCCCGGGTCCGAACGTATCGCGCCCCCCGCGCCTCTCCATCATAACATCAACTCCCTCAATTGGCTGTATCGCGCGGATTAATACTGCTGCCGGGAATCCTTCCTTTTCTGTGACCGCATTCAGCATCCAATGGTTTCCATAAGTGAAGTAGACATAGGCATGTCCCGGCGCACCAAACATCGGCGCTGTGCGTGGTGTTAATCCTGCTTTTGCATGACAAGCCAGATCCGTTTGACCAATATAAGCCTCGGTTTCAGAAATTATCCCGACGAGTTTTTGTCCATTTAGAATTCGCACCAACCGCGCACCCAGTAATTCGCGGGCAACGGTCAACGTGGGGCGGTTATAGAATGAATGGGGAAGGGGAGAGTTAAGAGATTTAACCACGGAGATCACGGAGTACACGGAGATTCTAAAGAGGTTTAATTAGCGAGCCGTTTGATGCCGCCGTGTTTGAGCATTTTGACATTAAAATTTAGCAGCAGTCCAACTTTGCCGCCTGATATTTTCAAGGAGGAGAGCAATTGGGCCTCATGGATACCCACGAGGTTTTCGACTGATTTGATTTCAACAATTACAGCATCGCTTACAAGTAAATCCAACCGGTAACCACAATCAAGTTTTACCTCTTTATAAGTTAATGGCAGTGGAACTTCCTGTTGTGTGTCATACCCGCGTTGTAACAACTCATATTTTAGGCATTCTCGATAAGCGGATTCAAGCAGCCCAGGACCCAGATGACGATGAACTTCAATTGCTGCGCCGATAATAGCTTCGGTGATTTTGTTTAATTCATCCATACTTAATTGTTTCATCTTTTCACCCTTGCCTATTTATGCTTAATTTTGCAAATCGCCAAGCTCATCAGACTCAACTCCAAAAACTCTGTGCTCTCCGTGATCTCTGTGGTGAATGCTTTTTGGTTTAAAGAAATTATTTAAATCTTGCATCCCGCTGAAGAGTCAATTTCAACCCATCTTCCAGTTTAGTAGAGGGAGTAAATCGCAGCTTTTCTTTTGCGAGATTCAAATCTGCTTTCATGCGTGAGACGCCGCCCGAAGTTTGCGTATTGTTGACAAGGTTGGCTTTGCTGCGAGTCACATCCAAAACGATCTTGATCAGATCCTTGATCGAAGTCTCCACGCCCGAGCCGACATTGATAACCAGGCCATTGATGCTGGGCGCAGTGGATGCCGCCGCCATGGCCCTTACTGCGTCATCCACGTAAATGTAATCGCGGGTTTGTGTCCCATCGCCGTGAGCCACCAATGTCCCGCCGCGCAGGGCCTGGCGGAGATAATGCGGTACAACGGGCGGATGCGAAGGCGGCAGGTGTTGACCCGGTCCATACGCATTAAAAATCCGCAAGCTGACCGTATCAATGCCCCACAATCTGCCGATAGTGCGGACGTAATACTCTGCCGCTAGTTTCGAAACCGCATAAGGGGAGCGCGGATTTGGTGTGATATCTTCCTTGAGAGTCTGTTCGTTGATATCGCCGTAGACCGCGCCAGAGGAAGCCAATACCACACGCTTCACGCCTACATCGCGGATGGCTTCCATCAATGCCACTGTCCCGCCCACGTTGACGGAGTTATAGTCACGCGGGTACAGTATCGATTCTGGCACTGAAACACGCGCGGCGAGATGGTAAACAACATCCACATCTTGAAGCAAAGTCCACAGTTTGGGTCGGTCGTTCACATCACCGCGGGTGAAGTGGACATCGGGCAGGAGGGCTTGAGGATCGCCAGTTGACAAGTCATCCAGGCCGCGCACTTGATGTCCCTCACGAGCGAGGTGGTTTGCAAGAGAAGAGCCGAGGAATCCTGCGGCTCCGGTGATTAAGAATTTCATAGTGGGGATTATACTGCCTGTTTTGTGAAAGGCAAATTTATATTTAACTGTTGAATTTTAAGGATCGGGCAATAACAAAACCCGCCTCTCAGCGAGACGGGTCACTTACCGCTACCAGCTTCCCATTGCTTGACAACCTGTGCATATACTCACCCCAAATCTCCTGCGGATAAATGATGGCGTTCGTCCCGGGCAACTGCTCAATGGATAGACCCGTGTTCAGATCAATCCCAACTTGTTGATAGGCTTTGTAGATCAACTGACTGCAATAAAAAGCTTCCTCGGTTTCGGCATTGAGGAAGTTAATGTTATAGGGTTTGCCGACTTGCGCGAGACAATATTTTGCAATTGTCATGCGCATTTGGAATTCATCTTCTTCAGATATCCCTTGTCCATCGAGCGGGGATGCAACGCCATAGAAAGTATCAAACAACATGCCGCGTTGACGTGCCATGCGCTCGGTGTTCCAGGCTGAGTCGGGCATGTCAAAGGTGATCACGCCGCGAGAGCCTGCTTCGACGCAGCGCCCACCGGGGCCGACATACATGGCTACGTGATCCACGTCACCGGGCACGAGGCGACCCACCAGGCGCCAAAATTCACCGGGCAGAATATCGGGTTTGCCGTTCATCGTGCAGATAATATCGCCTGTTTGTATCGCCAGGCCTTCGATTTCAAAAGTATGGATCATATTTCACCGTATTCATTATACGAGAAATCATCCAAAATGTTTCAAAAAGCTTGCAGGAAAAGATTATTCTTGCAATATTCATACGGACTTTTGATTGACTTCCATGTGACGGTGTGTTATCTTTACTGCTGATAGGAAAACGGTAGGTTACGTTGGTTTGAAGAACTTCAACAGCTCACGGTTTGACCGTGGGCTGTTTTGTTTTGACCTCCGATGGAACAAACAGATTTACCTAAAACTTTTTTCAATTGCCAAAGGAGGCAAAAAATGTCTGATCGTATAAGTGGTACAGTAAAGTGGTTCAATGGTGACAAAGGCTTCGGCTTCATCGAGCGCGAAGGCGGAGCGGACGTGTTCGTCCATTTCTCTGCCATTCAAGGCGATGGTTTCAAAAACCTCACCGAAGGCCAGAAAGTCGAGTTCGTCGTTGAGAAGGGACCGAAAGGTCCGCAAGCTACGAACGTTACTGTTCTGAGCTAATCACAAAAAGAGCCTGACGCGAAAGCGTCAGGCTCTTTTTGATTCTATTATCTACTCTTCATCGGCGCGAGTTGATTTCTTCCATAACTCTTCGGGTGAATTAAGCGCGCTTTGCCGCTACTCTCGTGTTTAACTGTATTTTTACAGGCCTTTTTGGCTTGAATGATACTTTCCTTCGTCCGCTTTTTCGTTCGGCTTTTTTCAAGTCTTCGTACATAGCTTGCAGGTCAAAGTTAAATTTAGCGGCATATGCTTCACGGTTTTTCCGTACTTCTTCTACAATCTCATCTTTCCACATCGTTATACCTCCATGTTTCGAGATAGACTTTTGGTTTCATCTTCCACATTATAACATTTACGATGTGTGTTTAAAAAAACCGCCTCACTTGAGACGGGTTTCCTGATAACTGTTCACTAATAACTGATTACTTTCTTCTCGGTGCGAGTCGATTCCTACCATAACTCTTTGGTGTGGGGGCAGGGCGCGGTGGGCGGCGAGAGTCCTCTCGGGGGGCGCCTCTGCCTCTGGCCTCACCAGCAGCTTTCGGCGGGGCAGCTGCGGTGTAATCGAAGCCTTCAATGGTCTCGCGTCTGATCGGTCCGCCCATGATGCGTTCGAGAATCCGAATCATATCGTTATCTTCGCCTGTGACCAAAGTGAACGCGTCGCCAGTGCGTTGCGCGCGGCCAGTACGCCCAATTCTATGAATATATGCGTCGGCGGTGTCGGGCATATCGTAGTTGATGACGTGCGAAATGCTTTCCACGTCCAAACCGCGCGCGGCAATATCGGTAGCCACCATGATCTGATGCGTGCCATCTTTGAAGCCCTTGAGCGCAGACGTGCGTTGTCCCTGCGAACGGTCGCCATGCAAACTCGTGACCTTGTGCCCGGCGCGCTCAATTTGCTGCGCTACTTTTTGCGCGCGATATTTCGTGCGCGCGAAGATCAGCACAGAGTTGGTATCTGTTTTCTTGAGCAGCGCCAGCAGCAACTGCGACTTCAAATGCGGCGGCACAGGATACAGCGCGTGCGTCACGGTATGCGCGGGGCGGCTGATGCCCATCGCGATCTTCTGCGGATTCTTTAGCGAACTCCCTGCGAGCAATTCCACTTCCGAGGGGAAAGTCGCCGAGAACAACATCGTTTGTCGTTCCACAGGTAAGGCCTTGATGATGCGCTTCACATCGGGCAGAAAACCCATGTCGAACATGCGGTCGGCTTCATCCAGTACAAGGACTTCGACCTTGCTCAATTTCGCAAGACCTTGATTGTAGAGGTCGAGAAAACGGCCTGGGCAAACGATCAGGATTTCCGCACCCTCACGCAGTGCCTTGACCTGAGGCGCGGGTCCGACTCCGCCGTAGATGGTTGCGCTGCGGAGCCTGGTCCCAGCTGACAGCGCCCTCACGACATCGTGAATTTGTTCAGCCAGTTCACGCGTCGGCGTGACGATCAGCACACGCGTCACATTGCGCGGGCCATCAAGGAGTCTATGTAAGATGGGGAGGATGAATGCGGCGGTCTTGCCTGTGCCTGTTTGTGCGGTACCGATAATGTCACGTCCGCGCAGCGCGGCTGGGATGGCCGCTTCCTGGATGGGCGTGGCGGTGTCATAGCCCGCCTTTTTGATTCCAGCCATCAGGCGAGAATCCAGATTAAATTGTTCGAAGTTCAAAATATTCCTTTTCTTCAGAAGTCTATCAATGTTGGGAAAGTGAGCGAATGCTCAAATAAAAACAGCGCGGACTGCTGATATAAGTGAGTCAGCAGATTATATTAAATCAGGGACTCGATAAATTGGGTAGTAAATGGATTATAGCACTGAAAAGAACTTATTCGACGATGTGGTGGTCGAGTAAGGTGAGTGTTCTTCTCGCCTGTATCGAGACCACATTGTACGTAACCAATACTGGTAGTTTCGATACATCCCTGGCTGTCGCTCAGGACTACTCAACCACCGATGTTGCATTATTTTTTAGTTCCGCTCTCGTCAACAAAATCACTGCAATCAAAATCAATCCACCGCCGACCATTACGATGGGCATCAATCTCTCTCCAAACAGCCAGGCCGCCAGTAAAACGGTGACCACTGGTTCCAGTGTCGAGAGCATCGCCGCATTGGTAGGGCCGATGATTTCGAGTCCCGCCAAGAATGTGACCACGGGAATAATCGTCGAAACGACGATTATGCCAAGCATGGCAAGCCAGCCTGAATTGCTGGCGGGGAGGTGTATGCCATTGGTAAAGGCTAACGTTCCAAACACCGCGCCAGCGGATGCAAAAATGATCATCGAAGATTGCACAGCAGAGACATGTTTCATCACATCCGTGCCAACAATAATATAAATGGAATAGATCAATGCCGCAGTGATGGCCATCAGTGCGCCGATGATCTGTCCGCCGTTGGGGTCAACGGTCAACGCTGAACCAACGAGGGCGAGAACCAAGGCAACGATTTTTACTGCGCTTGCTTTTTCATGCAATATAAAAACAGAAAGGATAAATACAAACATCGGATAGAGATACAAAAGCAATGCCACCAGTCCAGAGGAAGCAAATTTGATGGCGGTCATGTATAAAAACGATTGACCGACGTATCCGAGTGCGCCCATGCCGACGAGTTGTGTGAGAATTCGTCCGCGCGGGAAATGCTCCTTGCGTACAAGCAGGACGACGGTCATAAAAGATGCGGAGATGCCAAAGCGCAGGAAGAGCACCGTGAAGGTGTCCATACCGTCTGCGTAGGCATAACGCCCGAAGATGGCAAGAGTCCCAAAAGAAGCGGCGGAGATGGCGATGAGCAGGATGCCGATGAGTCGTTTCATGTTGTCCTTGTTTGTCCGCAGTTTGTTCATCTGCAGTTCAACTACGGATGAAGCTACTTAGGAAAATACGGATTCGACTCGCAGTCTCATTCCATGCTGGCTGTTGAGTGTAGCGCTTGCGCGCGTTGAGAGAAAGCTCAGTCAGCAGGTTTCGATCCGATGCGAGTGCTGAGATATGAGCAGCGAGTATCGCCGAGTCGTTTGGCTCAATCAGATAACCTGTTTTTCCATGCTCGATAATTTCTCTTGCAGCGCCAGCCGTTGTGCCAATCGCGGGTAACCCAAGCGCCATACCTTCGAGATAGACAATACCGAAACCTTCATAAGTAGATGGGACGATGAGTACATGCGCTTGTTGCAGCTTTTGTTTGAGCGGTTCATTATCCAGAGAAGAATGAAATGTGACGATGGATGATAGACCATTAGCCGCAACGAAGTCTTGCATTTGTCTTGCATAGCGGGGTTCAACGGAAAGCGAGCCGACCATATCGAGTCTGACCGCTGGTTGCAGGCTGCGGACCGCTTTTAACAATGTATGCACCCCTTTTCTGCTCATTACGTTTCCCAGAAATAAGATTCGTAATGGGGTTTGCGATGCGCGCACTTTGATCTCATTTTCTGAAATAGCTTCTCCAAATCGATCGGTGGGAGGATATGCAACCACTTCTGGAACACTTTTCCTCAATAAGTTATTCACTACTCCCTTTGTCGTTTGGGAATTGAAGATGAAACCATCCACGCTTTGCAGATATTTCTGCTCGATGCGGCGATAAAAATTGTTTTGCCATTTGGATCGCAACTCGGAACATCGCAGGTGATGGACGAGTGAAACAATGGGATAGGAGTGTTTTCCAGAATTTGCGGCGATGAGAGAAGGATGATTTAGCTCGTCTTGAATCAGAATGTCCAAATTGGCTGGCAATTTGAAAGAGAGATTGTCCGTTAGGTGTGCCGCGTAATTCCGCCATGGTAGTGAAATGATCTCAACCGAATCTCCCTGCGCGCGCAAATATTCCACCAACATGCGGTCGTAC
>JBBSCM010000068.1:0-16146 GCA_038250295.1 Anaerolineales bacterium
GACGGATTCTTTCGTGGGGGCGGGAATGCCTGTATCGCCAATCACAATGGTAAACGGCTTGCCCACCTTGAATGTTTCAATCGGCTGGCCTTTAATAAAGTAAACGGGTTGGTTGTATGTGATGACCGTATTGTCAATTCCGGATGGCGTACCGTGGTGAAGTTTTTCGATCTCATAAACAAGAGCATTCACTTGATCATTTGTGAGGGGATACGCCACATGCACCGCCAGTGCGCGGATCAATGCAGCAGAAACCGCCGCGCCGGAACCAAGCCCGGAGGCGACAGGAATAGTGGATGTTATGGAAATATCCAACGGTGGAAGTTGCGAAATATCAAAGAGTTGAAAAAGCTTGAGAATAACTGAACCAATTGGATGGTCAGTGGGAAGCGCATTAAGTTCGGCGTTTAAATTGATATCCGGGGCGTTTATAAAAATCCCTGCGCGGGGCGAATCCAAAACTGCAACATCCACATGAACCTGGGTCACCGGCACAGCCAGCGCAGGGCGGTTATATACCACCGCGTGTTCACCGAAGAGGATGATCTTGCCGGGCGCAGATGCTTTCACAACAAATAAAAGATGGCCAAGACGACCATTCCCCAAAGAACCATTGCGATCTGAAACGGGCGGTCTGACAATAATATTTCTTCCGGCGCGCCGCCCGCGTGTTTTACTTCAATGAGATAGAGATAACGAAAGATGGTGTAGACCACGAACGGAATGGTTAACATCATGCTGTGGTTTTCGGGCACGTTAGGCGCGGAAAATGTGTACAGTGAATAGGCCACAATGGTTGTAGCGGAAACGATCATGATATATTGATCGAGAAGAGGCAGGGTGTAACCGTCCAATACTTTACGATGTGAACCTGCGCCTTGTGCAAGCAGAGCAAGCTCGGCGCGGCGTTTGCCAAAGCCGAGAAAAAGGGATAGCAGAGTCATCACTACATAGAGCCAGGGTGAAAATCTTTCCACTTGAATGAGCGTAACACCAGCTCCCACGCGCAGGACAAAGCCTGCCGAGATAATCAATACGTCAATAATGGGAATATGTTTAAGCCATTTGGAATAGGCCATATTGATCAGGAAATATAATCCGATCACATAAGCAAAAGATGGCGCAAGCAAATAACCAACCCCAAGGGTGATCACAGCCAATAAAAGAGCTGCGGTCCATGCGACCGCTACAGGCAATTTGCCTGAAGGAATTGGGCGATTCTTCTTTTCAGGATGCTGGCGGTCCGCTTCAATATCGGCGAGATCATTAATAATATACACGCTGGATGAAATAAGGCAGAACAATGCGAAGCCAGCCAGTGTTCGCAGGAAGGAATCGGCGACAAGTAATTTTTTGTCAAATACGATTGCTGCAAAGATAAATATGTTTTTCGTCACCCATTGGCGCGGGCGCATGGTTTTTATCAGGGCGGTTAACATGAGAGATATTTTACCTGTATTTAGCGGCTTCAACGGAGGGCCAAGCTATCCTCTGGGAAGTGGCAATCATTATGGCGACCAGAAATTCCCCGTCATGGCCATCAAACAAAGCAAATTAACCGAATCTTCGTAATAATCTTCATGCACATCATAAACCGAATCATAGACAGCATTCAACCACTCCTGCTGGGCTGGGTCATTCATGGCGGCGACTCCCATTGGCGCAACAAAAAATGTAGTGAAGTAGTCACTGCCGGGCAGAGGTGTGCCATCTAACTCGTAGCCGGCACGGATATTAGCAGGGTCACCCGCTGCACTTGACTCGATCCAACGGGAAATCTTTTGCACAATGGAGCGGGAAGTTGCATCGTCATAAATCAAGGCATCCAATCCCACGCGCCAGGGGTCACGCCCAGCGTTGTAGTTATATGCGCCGTCTGTGACGTCCTCCAAAAAATCAGGCGGAGCTGGCTGTGGAACTTGGTCACGAATCACAATGAAATCGGGAAGCAAACCAGTCTGCGGGCTGTGATTCGTTTGAATAGCCGTGATTACATTTTGACTTTGCAACACCACATCATTCCAAACAGGATCATTCGTGGCTTCGCCATAGGCGCGAAAGTTAACCAGCATAAAGTCTGATGAACGCGGCGTATACTGGTTGTAAGTTTCTCCGCTTGCATCAATCCAATCACCCAGCATGGGTAAATGACTTTCAGGCCCAATGGTTGATTCAAAAATCCCGCCGATCATTTTTTCTGCTTCGGCTTTATAGTTCACTCGGCCAGCACTGCCCCATTGGGCATCGGCCAACAACAAGCCAAAGGCAATATCGGCATCGCCATCAAAAGCGCTATCGTTGCCTTCAGTGTCAGGTACGTTCCAATCCATTAAACGCGAGTCAACTTCACTGGGATGCGCGCGCGCAAACGCCCATAACCCATCAAAGATGATTTGCGCGTGCGGGTCATAGCCCGCCATGATCGGCACGATCATCATGCCATAGCCTTGTCCCTCGGACACAGTGGTTCCTCGTGCCTCTTCACTTTTTCCAAATGCCACGCGATACATTGGAAATCCATCAGCGCCGGATCCATCTTCAACCAGATATTCTGACTTCCAATAATCATAGAAAGCACGCACGTCGTTGTCAAGTTCTTCCTGCGTGCGATGATTTGGCAAAATACTATTTGGCGCATACTCCACATGCTGTGGGAAAGAACGAGCATTTGGGTCAACAGCCTCCTGAACCGTTGGCACAGGAGATGCAGTTCCTGTTGCAGGAGCGCTTTCTGTTACAGGAATCGGAGTCACAACGGTTTTAGGAGCACAGGCAGCCAAAGCAAATATCAAAATAAAACTCATGAAACGGTTTTTCATACAGCCTCCAAATTTCCTCTTTTATATCATTACTCGAAGTAAAATAGAACCATGCCCAAAATTCGTTTGGATGTTTTGTTGATGGAGCGCGGGCTGGCCGAATCGCGCGCGAAAGCTCACGCCCTTGTCATGGCGGGACAGGTGCGAGTCAACGATCAGGTCGCCCTGAAACCTGCCACTGCCATAGATACAAAATCTGTGCTGACGGTGGACGCCGGTCCACGCTTCGTCTCTCGCGGCGGCGAAAAGCTGGATGCGGCGCTGGTGGCTTTTGGAATAGCTGTAAAGGATTTGGTGTGTGCCGATGTGGGCGCATCCACAGGCGGATTCACCGATTGCATGTTGCAGCGCGGCGCGGTGAAAGTCTACGCCATTGATGTGGGCAAAGGGATTCTACACTGGAAACTAAGGAACTATTCACGTGTTGTTGTTATGGAAGAAACCAATGCGCGCCACGTTGAATCTTTACCGGAGAAGGTTTCATTCGTCACCATTGACGCTTCTTTTATTTCACTAAAAATATTATTGCCAGTAACAAAAAAATGGCTGGCTGATAACGCTCAACTTTTGTGTTTAATTAAACCGCAATTTGAAGCAGGCCGAAAGGATGTCTCACGCGGTGATGGTGTCATCCGCGATCCTGAAATTCACAGACAGGTATTGTTGGATGTGCTTTCGTTTGGAAAAAATGAAGGCTTTGGTCTGCTTGGATTGATCAAGTCACCGTTGCTGGGGCCAAAAGGAAATGCCGAGTTTTTAGTCTGGTTTGATCTCCATTCAGAAGGAAAGTCAGTTGAAGAATTGGTAGAACAAGTAATGGAACAGGAGATTGCTTCGGACGGATCGCTTCGCGCGCCGTCCTCGCAATGACGTGATAATCAAATGAACTGCCCAAAATGCAATACTGACCTGGCCAAAAAATACTACAAAGGCATGATCGAAGTAGAATCATGCCCCAACTGCCGCGGCATGTGGCTGGATTTTAATGAGCTGGATAAATTGGAAGATGTTGTATTTGACGATGACTCACATAAAGGTTCGCTGGTACATTTTCAATCGAAGACAAATTACCCCTGCCCGCATTGTGGATCTCATCTGGATGAATTTCAATACCGTTTATATGAATTAAAATTGGAGTATTGCGCGCAAAATGATCACGGCTTCTGGTTGGATGCGGGAGAAGATGAACGCGTAGTGACATTCATGAGTCAGCGCGCAAGAGATATTCAACGTAAGGCAGATGCTGAGACCACCTGGAAGCAAACCCTGAAAGAAATGCACTCTTTCCTAAGAAAAAGAAAATAAAAAAATCCCGCACATGACTGTGCGGGATTTTTTGAAATTATGCTTTGCTTCTTCGTAAAAAGAATTTCGTGATCTCTTCTGCCACTGCTGGCATCAGTGCCAGAACAAGAACTAGTCCCCATTCACGAACACTCAGGAAATGTGTATTGAAGATCGGCTGTAGGAATGGCACAGAGCACACGATCAACAGCAATGCAATCGAAAGTCCAACGGCATACTGCATATATTTATTCGAGAAGATGCCAATCGAAAACAACGAAGCACGTTCCGAGCGGACTGTATAAGCACGGAACAACTCAGCAAGCGACAAAGTCACGAAAGCCATCGTCTCCGCAGTTTGGACATCGATGCCGCGCCAATCATGGGCGAGGACGAAGGACAACACGTTCGCACCGGACGGGATAACTGATCCTGCCTCGAGATGCCATACCAGGCCCATAACGAACGCCCCCAGGACCGCGCCGGTTTGCACGATGGTTTGTATTCCAATACCAACACCCATCGAGCGATTCACGATCGGTTCAGACTTGGCGCGCGGCTTTTGATCCATGATATCGGGATCGCCCTTTTCCATGGCAAGCGCCAAAGCGGGCGCGCCATCTGTGATGAGATTGAGCCATAAGAGTTGAATAGCCGTCAACGGAGCAGGCAAGCCTGCCAGCGTGGCGAGGAAGATGATCATAATTTCCGCCACATTTGAAGAAAGCAGGAAAAACACAAACTTGCGTATGTTGCTGTAAATAACGCGACCCTGTTCCACTGCCGCAACGATGCTTGCATAGTTGTCGTCGGTGAGGACCATGTCCGCAGTTTCCTTGGCTACATCTGTACCGGTGATGCCCATGGATACGCCAATATCGGCGCGTTTAATGGCAGGCGCATCATTCACGCCGTCGCCTGTCATCGCCACGATTTCATCATTAGCCTGCAGCGCATCCACAATACGCATCTTATGTTCTGGTGAAACACGGGCAAAGACATCCGTATCCTCGATGATGTTTTTTAATTCTTCGTCGTTCATATCGTCCAGCGCCGCGCCGGTCAACACTTTCTTGCCGGGCCGCAGAAGACCAATCGATTCAGCAATGGCTTTGGCTGTGTTGGGAAAATCTCCTGTAATCATCACCGTGCGGATACCTGCATGAAGCGCCTTCTCAAGCGCAGGTTTAACTTCCGTACGCGGAGGGTCGATCATGCCTGTTAAACCTACAAAGACCAGGTTCTTTTCCAGTTCATCGGCTTTTATTTTTTCAGGATCATCGGGAACATCTTTTTCCAGGCGATAGGCAAGACCGATCACGCGCAACGCATCTTTGGTCATCGTGTCGTTGGCGGCAAGGATACGTTCCTTCGCTTCCTTCGTCATTGGCTGAGGTTTATCATCCATGCCTTGATATTGCGTACAAAGATCAAGCACAATATCGGGCGCGCCTTTGACGGCGATTACATCCCAATCTTTATGTTTCTCATCATGGAATGGCGAAAGATCTTCCGCCTTCGGATCATGCACATCATGAATAGTGATCATACGTTTGCGTTCCGAATCAAACGGCACTTCATTCTCGCGCGGATAAGCTTCGTTAATATCGATATGAATGGCGCCAGCCTTGGCGGCTGCCACCAACAGCGCGCCCTCTGTCGGGTCGCCCACGATTCGGTACGTCTGCTGCGATTCGTTTTCGCCCGTTGTTTCGAGCAGTGAGTCGTTGTTCAACAGACCAAGCCAAAGCGTGGAAAGGATCGCAGGATATTTTTTAACATCCACTTTCGCGCCGTCCGCTTGAAACTCGCCGTTGGGCGCATATCCCGTACCTGTGACTTTAATAAATTGTCCATCGGCCCAGATGCGGGTCACTGTCATTTCGTTTTGGGTCAATGTGCCAGTTTTGTCGGAACAGATTACAGTTGCCGAACCAAGCGTCTCAACAGATGACAGTTTTCGGATGAGTGCGTGGCGCTGGATCATTTCACGCATACCAAGCGCCAGGGAAATTGTTACAACGGCTGGCAGCCCCTCTGGAACCGCCGCAATGGCAAGGCTGATTGCGATGATAAATACTTCGGTGATCTGCTCCGCAAATTCTTTGAAATAACCAATCGGGCTTGTGAACAGTTCACCAATATTTGTTTGATTAATAAGGGCAACAATAAATACAACCGCAACTAGAATCAACGATCCTATGCTTAGCGACCTGCCAAGCTGATCCAACCTTCTTTGCAAAGGTGTTTCTTCGGTTTCCACATTTTGCAGCATCGTGGCAATCAGACCGAGTTGGGTGTGCATACCTGTGCTGGTCACAACGCCGCGCCCGCGTCCATAATTGACGAGAGTGCCCATGAAGGCGGTATTCTTCCTGTCACCGAGCGGAACGTTTTTCTCAAGCACCGTCGCGGCATTCTTTTGTACGGGGAGTGATTCGCCGGTAAGCGAGGCTTCTTCCACACGCAAGTTTATAGCTTCAAGCAGACGAAGGTCCGCGGGAATAAAATTTCCTGCTTCAAGAAAAACCATATCACCGGGCACGAGGTTATAGGAAGGCACAGAACTGCGCACTCCATCACGTAATACCTGTGCATCTGGTGCAGCCAGCTTCTTAAGCGCAGCTAATGCCTGCTCCGCGCGCTGTTCCTGTACAATGCCCAGCACCGAGTTCAAAACGACAATAGCCATGATCGCGGCGGCTTCCACATAATCGCCCAGTAAGGCGGAGATCACAGAAGCCACGATCAGGAGGATCACAACAAAGTTGTTCAGTTGTGCCCACAACAGGGCCAGGAAACCCGGCCGCGGCGCTTCTTTTAATTGGTTTGGGCCGTAATGCTGCAAACGTTTCTCAACCTCTTCAGAAGATAAACCCTCATTTTGCACTTCAAGGTGTTTCAGAACCGCTTCTGCCTTTAATGCGTGCCACTCATGTTCATGTTGCTTTTCTTCGATCCTGGTTACAGCCATGTATCTTCTCCGAAATTTGATGTTTGTATCATACCAAATAAAAAGACCACCACGCAGAACGTGGTGGTCTTGCCAACGCCAATCAGCGCACGGATCGCCGATGGCCCGCTGTGCGAACCAATGGTATGACGACGATCCATCCTGTGGGAGACAGGCAGCTACTCCCCAACCAATGACAGTGTACACTAGTATAAAAGTCGCTGTCAAGGAAAAGGGTGAACAATTCTGTTCAGATGTATAATATTTAAAATAGTCGATAGTTCAATTGCGGAGGAAACATGCCTGTCATAAAAACACCCACAACACGGGAAGAGTTCAAGGCGTACTATGCGCTTCGATACAAAGTATTACGCGAACCATGGGGTCACCCAAAAGGGACTGAGAAAGACGATTATGAGCCGATCAGTGAACATTTCATGGCTGTGGATGAAAAAACAGGGGAAGTATTGGGCGTGATCAAGTTATATGAAAAAGCCCCCGGTGTAGGAAACATTTCACACCTAGCCGTGGCCACAGCACATCAACACAAAGGAACCGGGCGTTTCCTGGTCGAGGCCGCGGAAAATCGCGCGCGCGAACACGGATTCAAAACTTTAGGCGCGATGGCGCGTGTTACAGCGACCGCATACTTTGAAAAACATGGATATCATATCGCAGGAATCCCCACCCTTCATCTGGGAACCACTCATTTGGTCTGGATGGAAAAAGAATTGAGTACCTGAAACCAAACTCGAACTAAAACGGGATTTGCTCAATCAGCAATTTCCGTTATTTATTCTCAAAACTATTCTGCTGGTTGCGGTTTGGGTAAACGAATAAATATTCCAACAACAAGATTGAAAATCGCCTTGAAAGGCACAAAGAACCAGTCTACAAATTTATTGACAATTCCAATGCCCTGCGCAAACCAGACCAGGACAAATCGAAACCTTTGTAAAAATGGACTATGTGCGTAGGCCAGAGCGAGAGCAATTGTAGTCACCGAAATTCCAAAACGGAGCAGATCCGGGATCTCAATATGCCAAACCTGATCGAGAATTAACTCCACGCCAATATTCAACACCAAAATATATGCGGCTTGTTTCAGGATCGGTTCGCGTTCCACGGCATAACTGAAGATACCCGCGGCAAAGCGCATCGTCAGAATGCCGATGCCAACCCCCAACATCACCACCCAAATCATATCCGATAGAGACACGGCCGCAACAACATTATCAATACTAAAGATAAGATCCATGATCTCCACGGTTAGAACGGTCGCCCAGAATGACTGCACTTTGATTGGCCTTATTTCGCCGTCATTCTCGATATCGCCGCTGCTCATATCTTCAAGGCTGTCAAAAGCAAGGTGGACCAGATAGACTGCACCCACCAGCTTGATCCATGAATTATGAATCAAAAAGCTGGTTAAAAACAGCATCGCGCCGCGGCCAACATACGCCCCTAATAAACCGACACGCAGCGCAGCCAGCCTTTGATAACCAAGAAAAGGATGCAGCATCTTTCCAAGCTTTTGCAGGGCTGCCGGCCAGGGTACATCCTGATCATTTGGCAGCGGCGCCACAAGCGCGCCAATCACAGCCGCATTGTCGATGGAAAGAATCCCTTCCAGGAAGATCAATTGAAATATAATCGCTACGAGGGGCCAAAAATCCATATTATGAAGAACCTTTCACTTCGCCAGACTTTGATTCCGAAGATAAATTCTATCCTAAATGTTAATCGCAAGGAACTGACAAAAAGCACTATAAAAACACCTCTCAAGATGTTAAAATCCATGACATGATAAAAACAAAGTCGCCGTTTATCTCCTTCCTTCTCGTTGTTGGTGTAATTGCCCTGCTAACCTTTTTTGGTCCCGAAGAAAAATCCCTGGGATCGAATGTGCGGATCGTTTACCTGCACGGAGCCTGGGTAATGACTGCGGAAGTCGCATTCATTGCAGCCGCTCTCGCTGGACTTTTGGGCCTGCTCCTTCGGAAAGACATTTTCCACGCCTGGTCTGCCGCGCTTGGCCGTACAGGCATTGTCTTCTGGCTGACCTACCTTCCGCTTTCACTGATTGCCATGCAAGCCAACTGGAACGGATTATTCCTCGCCGAGCCGCGCTTCCGCATCGCCATGATCTTCGCCGTGACAGGTGTTCTACTTCAAGTCGGATTATGGCTTTTCAATATCTTCTGGCTGACATCATTTGCCAACATTCTTTATATCATCGCATTGCGCGTGGTCTTTGCAACGGCTCAAAATGTAATGCACCCGCCTCCATCCCCCATCTTTAGTTCTGGTTTGTGGAATGTTATTGTTTTCTTTGTCCTGCTGAATATCCTGGCGTGGGTTGCGGGATACTTTTTGACGCGTTTCTTCCTGACTTTAAAAACAAGCGGATAAAAGATCTTGCGTATTCGCTTTCAGCTTATCATCTTCATGTTTTTACGCACCATCCTGAATACTGCCCACAGGATGGTGTATCCATTTTTATCCATTTTTGCGCGCGGCCTCGGCGTGGATATTGCCAGCATGTCCCTCCTGATGACGGCTCGCGCGCTTCTCGGCGCAACCAGTCCGTTATTTGCGCCGATTGCCGATCAACGCGGACGAAAATTTGGCATGTTATTGGGCATCGCTATTTTTACACTCGGGGTCGGCATCGTCGCAATTTATCCAACTTTCTGGACTCTTGCGATTGCGCTCATACTTGCGCTGATCGGCAAATATATGTTCGACCCATCCATGCAAGCGTATTTTGGCGACCGAATTCCATATAGTCAACGGGGTACAGCGCTGGCTATTACAGAGGTTGCATGGTCCATGTCCTTTATTGCGGGTGTGCCTGTGATGGGCTTCCTCATCGGAAAATTCGGATGGTCTGCGCCTTTTCCTATTTTCACAGTGGCGGGATTAATGGTTTTTGCCGTGATCTGGAAAATTATTCCCAATAAAGATTCTCATCACGAGCTGACAACTGATTCAAAAATTGGTTACCGCGCTGTGTTTACATCCATTCCGGCGCTGGCGGGAATTTCAATAGCCATGTGGGCCAGCGCCGGCAACGAATTGGTCAATGTGATCTTTGGCGTTTGGCTCGAGGATTCTTTTGGATTAAAGATTGCCGCCCTGGCGGGGGCATCCGCTGTGATCGGCATTTCAGAATTAAGCGGAGAGGGATTGGTGGCCTTCACCACAGATAAACTCGGCAAGCCGCTCGCATTGACGATTGGGCTGGTCTGCAACACCCTGGCTTCCATCCTGCTCCCCTTCATTGGTCAAACACAAATTGGCGCCCTGGTTGGCTTATTCCTCTTTTACATTACTTTTGAATACATCCTCGTCAGTCATATTCCATTGATGACGGAACTGGTCCCCTCGGCACGGGCTACAATGTTGTCAGTGAATGTCACCGGCCACTCACTGGGGCGCGCTCTTGGCGCATTCCTGGCCACATTTATATATCAACAATTCGGTTTCATGTTGGTAGCATTTACCGCTGTGGTTTTCAATCTGGCAGCTTTTCTGGCGCTGCGCCGCATGCAAAAAGGATGAGATGCAGATATTTATTGCAATCATAGCCATATTTATTATTGTAGTGGGTCTGTTATGGGTAATCGTTCCTGCAATCTATGGGTTGCCGCCTGTCTCGACAAAACCTGAGCGCATCCGCAGGGCTTTGGAACTGGCAAATTTACAGCCTGGTGAAATATTATACGATCTCGGTTCAGGACATGGACGTGTGCTTGTAATGGCGGCCAGGGAATTTGGTGCGCAAGTTGTAGGAATTGAGATCGGGCTTGTGCAATGTGCTGTCAGTTGGGGAAATGCTCTTTGGAACGGCGTCAGGTCAAAGGTCAGAATTGAAGCGATGAATTTTTACAAGGCAGATTTGAGTCAGGCAGATGTGGTTTTTGCGTACCTCACATCCAACCAGGCGAGTCGTCTTCAAGAAAAATTTAAGAGGGAACTGAAAAAAGGCGCCAGGGTGGTCACGATTTCCTTCGACCTTCCTGATTGGCAGCCTGTTCATTTGGATAGAGAAAACCTGATCTTCCTGTATGCGAAATAAAAAAAATCCCAATCTTTCGATTGGGATTTTTTAGACAAATTGGCGTGGATTACACACCGCTGAGGCTGGAGTTGATTTTGCTGAAAACGCCGCCGATGATTGGGCCGAGGATCATGAGGGCCGCAATAACGACAATAGCTACCAAAACAAGAATCAAAGCGTATTCAACAAGACCCTGACCTTTTTCTTTAGGGGAAAATAACATGGGAAAGTAATCTCCTTTCTTTTGGATTTCTCAGGAAGGTCTCCTAAGATTGACTTTATTGTACATCGATAATAAAAAAAAACAAGAGGACTTTGGGTCATATTCCTTAACAGTTATGTTAGTCTGTTAGGAAATTAAAAACCAAAAAGAAGCCCCGTCTTTCAACGGGGCTTCTTTTTAATCTAGAGCGTAAATTACACGCTGCTGAGGCTGGAGTTGACTTTGCTGAAAACGCCGCCGATGATTGGGCCGAGGATCATAAGGGCCGCAATAACGACAATAGCTACCAAAACAAGAATCAAAGCATATTCAACAAGACCCTGGCCTTTTTCTTTGGGTGAAAATAACATGGGGGATAATCTCCTTTCTTCATAAATTTCTCAGGATAGGCCTCCTAAGATAACCTACATTGTACATCGATAATAAAAAAAGGCAAGGAATACAAAGCCAACTAATTTACACTTATGTTAACTTTGCGCGCTGAAATTATTAAAGCTGTAGCGCTTGTGAAAAAACACATAAAACATCAAAGTCATAAAGATAATTTATGAGTAAACAAATTATCTTCTCTTTCCCTATGACGCCCTTTCTGTGGTTAAATTACTCCATGCTTATTCATTCTGCTTCCCAGCTTCTTACCCTCGCAGGCGGCCCACAGCGTGGACATGCCCTCGGCACACTTGGCGTGATTGAGAATGGCGCTGTTGTCGTGCGTAATGAAAAGATCACAGCCGTTGGCACAACAGATGAACTCAAAAATACATTTCCTGATGAACCGACTCTTGATGCAAGTCATTGTGTGCTCATGCCCGGCTTCGTAGATCCGCACACGCATGTCATCTGGGCCGGTGACCGCGCGGACGAATTCGAAATGAAGATGGGCGGGATGGCTTATCTTGATATTCTCGCGGCGGGCGGCGGAATTATTTCCACGGTCAAAGCCACACGCACTGCCAGTATTGAGACACTCATCGCACAGACTCGTCCGCGTTTGCTGCGGATGTTTTCGCATGGCACAACCACCGCTGAAGCAAAGACAGGCTATGGCTTGCAAACATCCACTGAATTGCGCCTGCTAAAAGCATTGATTGCTCTTGATGACGAAAGTCCGCTTGATCTTGCCATTACTTTCCTCGGTGCGCATGCCATTGCGCCGGAATTCAAAGATAATCCACAGGGTTACACCGATGAAGTTGTAAACACCATGCTGCCCATGTTAAAAGAATGGTGGGAGACTCATGCCCCGCGCCTGCCTCTGCCTTTTGTGGATGTTTTCTGCGAAACGAAAGCCTTTGACCTTGAACAATCGCGTCAGATCCTGACCAAGGCTGGGTCGCTGGGATTCCCGCTGAAGATCCACGCTGACGAATTTGACAATCTCGGCGGCGCGGCTCTTGCGGCTGAATTGGGCGCGGCCTCCGCAGATCATTTAGTGCGCACCTCCGATGCAGATATCGCCGCGCTCGGCAAATCGGATACAGTGGCTGTCTCTTTGCCCTGCACACCCTTTGGTCTCGCTGAACACGATTACACACCCGCGCGCAAACTTATCGAAGCGGATGCCATCCTGGCTTTGGCTACAGATTGCAATCCCGGAACCACATGGAACGAGTCGATGCAATTTGTGATCGCACTGGCTTGCCGCACGATGAAGTTGACACCAGCAGAAGCCATCGCGGCGTCTACTATCAATTCGGCGCACGCAATCCGCAGGGCCGATAAGATCGGCTCCATCGAGGTGGGCAAACAAGCGGACATGCTCATCCTATCCGTGTCGGATTATCGACAGGTTGGGTATCGCTATGGAACGAATCTGGTAAAGCAAGTCATCAAGCGCGGACAGGTGTACTCAGTGGATGTGGGTTATTACAGAACTGCATAAAATCGTTTTACCGCGAAGAGGCGAAGGGCGCGAAGATTCATTATAGGAAAGGGAAGAAGAGATGGTAGATATAGAGGTGATTGCCACTGATATTGTGGATTGTGCAATTAAGGTACACAAAGCCTTGGGGCCTGGCTTGTTGGAATCCACTTACCAGCATTGTCATGTTTATGAACTTCGCAAGCGTGGCAGGGATGCGCAAACAGAAGTAAAGCTTCCCATTCTTTATGAAGATCAAAAGATTGATGCGGGTTATCGAATTGATACACTTGTAGATGGTCTTGTTATTGTTGAAAACAAAGCAGTGGAAACCCTGCACCCGATTTATCAGGCGCAACTCTTAACCTACTTGAAATTAAGTGGTTGCAAAATCGGTTTTCTTTTAAACTGGAATGTTAAATTAATGAAAGATGGAATCAGGCGCGTCGTCTATAATCTCGAAGGTCAAACGCCCTATCCTGGAAATAAATTCAACCATCCAAACTCTCTTCGCGAACAAAAAATTCTTCGCGTTCTTCCTACCTTCGCGGTAAAATTTTTAAAGGAGATTACATGCAAATTGACATTATCGGTGTGCCGATAGACCTTGGCGCAGACCGCCGTGGTGTGGATATGGGCCCGAGCGCGATCCGCTATGCACACTTGCAACAAAAACTGGAAGAGATTGGCTACGCTGTACAGGATGAAGGCAATGTGGAAGTGCCCATTGCTGAAATGTGCAAAATAACTGATCCAAAAATGAAATATATAGATTGCATCATTCCCATGTCACGGCGTGTGGCGGGGGCAGTGGCTACGTCGGTGCAGGCAAATAACTTTCCGCTTGTACTCGGTGGAGATCATAGTTTATCGATTGGCTCGGTGCGCGGGGCTGCGCGAAATAAAAAGATCGGTGTGATCTGGATCGATGCCCATGCTGATTTCAATACCGCCGAAACCACCCCTTCAGGAAATATTCACGGCATGTCGCTTGCCCTGCTTGCAGGCTTGGGTGATAAAAGCCTCGTGCAATTATGGGACGAATCCATTCCTGTGATTGACCCATCAAAGATAGCCATCATCGGCGCGCGAGATTTGGACTCTGGTGAAAAAAATAATCTGCGCAGTGCGGGAGCCATGGTAATGGGCATGGAGCAGATTGACCGCTACGGCATGGTATCCGTTGTAGAAAAAGCCATCGAACGCATCAGCCAGGATGTGGATGGGATTTATCTTTCACTCGACCTCGACGCGCTGGATCCGCAGCACGCCCCTGGCGTGGGGACACCCGTCCCAGCGGGGCTTACACAACGCGAAACTCACCT
The DNA here is from genome assembly GCA_038250295.1 of Anaerolineales bacterium. Classification (GTDB taxonomy): domain Bacteria; phylum Chloroflexota; class Anaerolineae; order Anaerolineales; family Villigracilaceae; genus Villigracilis. The sequence continues at coordinate 14,529 of JBBSCM010000068.1, forward strand.
CGCCTGTGAAATGATCGCTGAAACAAAGAAACTGATCGGCATGGACCTTGTAGAGGTCAACCCGATTCTCGACGAAAAAAATAAAACCGCCGCGCTGGCTGTGGAGTTTGCCCTCTCCGCCTTAGGCCGCCGCATTTGGAATGGACATTCATGAAACCAACTCTTTCTGATATCGAACGGCTCGCGCGTGGCGCAGGCGCCATCTTACGCGATGGATATAACACAGAACATCAAGTCAGCTACAAAGGCGTGATTGATCTGGTTACAGAAACAGATCATGCCTCAGAGGCTTATTTGATCAATGAGATTCAGGCGCATTTTCCTGATAGTCACATCATCGCTGAAGAAAGCGGTGAAACAAAAGGTGACAACGAAGGCATGTGGTATATCGATCCTTTGGATGGGACGGTGAACTACGCACATCATATCCCCGCCTTCTGCGTATCCATTGCGTATGCTTCCAAAGGAAGGGTGACTCTCGCCGCTGTGTATGACCCGCTCCGCGATGAACTGTTCACAGCCGAGCGCGGCAAAGGCGCCATTCTAAATGGCAAGCCAATTCACGCATCCAATACAACCGAACTACAAAAGAGTCTGCTGGTAACAGGTTTCCCATATGACACATGGGATACAAAATTGGATAACTTCAAGAATTTCGAAAAACTAGGGAAGATGACCCAGGGTGTGCGCCGCCTCGGTTCCGCCGCACTGGATGGCTGCTACGTCGCCGCAGGCCGCTTTGATGGCTTTTGGGAGCTTTCCCTCAAGCCCTGGGACATTGCCGCCGCTGGCCTCATTGCAGAGGAAGCAGGAGCGCGCGTTACAGCAACGAATGGAAAGCCAGATTACATTTCCGCACCCCAGTCCATTCTTGCGGCAGCGCCAGGCATTTACGAAAAATTATTGGAACAATTAAAGTAGACATCTTGTATAAGTATTTGTAGGGCGGGTTTGCAACCGCCAAAGCCTATGTTTTCAAAAACTGTCAGGCTACAACCTGACCTATATGGAACTTTCGCAATGGGATTAATAAACAAAAAATGGACAGTTAAAGCTGTCCGTTTTTTGTTATTTTTTAAACTATTTGAATAAGTGGGCCCGGCAGGATTCGAATATCATCCCTCGATGGGGCCTGCGGCCAAATTGTATCCGAGAACTTTTTGTGGGCCCGGCAGGATTCGAACCTGCGACCAAGCGATTATGAGTCGCCTGCGCTAACCGCTGCGCCACGGGCCCGTTTGATAAATTACCACTTACCATTTACCAGGATTGGTTAGTAGTAAGTGGTAATTAACGAGAGCGGGAGATGGGATTCGAACCCACGAATATCAGCTTGGAAGGCTGATGCCTTACCACTTGGCGACTCCCGCGTGTTTAACACTTCCATGGCACTGTTTGTCGATCTAACCAAGCTCTGACTGGAATGAAAACCGCCAAGGCTTATGCCATAATTAGAGTTTGTATTATATTGGTGTTTTGTTTTTTGAGCAAGTGAGTTTTTTTATAAATGAAAAGGGTGTGTTTCATTTCAGTTGAAACCGTCCCGAAGGTTGGCACAAACGACCAAATTTTCTCGACAAAACCTTCGGGACGTTCTTTTTGTCAACTCATTTGAAAC
>JBBSCM010000069.1:0-16089 GCA_038250295.1 Anaerolineales bacterium
TATGTTGGCAAGATTCCTGTAACCATTCCTTCGATCGAAGATCAAGTTGAATTGTTGACCCTGCTCAAGTGGGCGGATGAAATTTCTGCCCGCAAGAATATTCGTTCCGCTCCAAATGGCGGCCCGACACGCGGTCTGCAGGTGTGGGCGAATGCAGATTACCCGAAAGATGCGCAGCGCGCCCGTTCATACGGCGCCGTAGGTATTGGTCTTTGCCGTACCGAGCATATGTTCTTTGAACCAGAGCGCCTGCCCATCGTTCAGGAAATGATCCTTTCCGATACCAGCGAAGGACGCACAGCTGCACTTAACAAACTTCTGCCGACCCAGCGCAAAGACTTTGATGGTCTCTTTGAAGCAATGGATGGCTATCCCGTTATCATCCGCTTGATCGACCCACCTTTGCATGAGTTCATGCCCGATGAAGAAGCCCTGCTCGAAGAAGTCATCACAATGCGCGTCAAAGGTCAGAGCGATGGCTTGAAAGCCAAGGAAGATTTGCTTGAGTCCATTAAGGGAATGCACGAATCGAATCCCATGATGGGTTTGCGCGGCGTACGTTTGAGCATCGTCATGCCTGAGATCGTGGAGATGCAAGTGCGTGCCATCTTTGAAGCCGCAGCAGACTGCACCAAGCGCGGTATTGTAGTGAAACCCGAAGTCATGATCCCGCTCACCGGTACGGTCAAGGAACTTGAGTGGATCCAGCCGCGCCTTCTGCGCATCGCCACAGCGGTCATGAAGGAAAAGGGTATCAAGTTCGAGTATAAATTCGGCACGATGATCGAGATTCCGCGCGCGGCAGTTACCGCAAAGGAAGTGGCAACTCAGGCCGAGTTCTTCTCCTTTGGCACGAACGATCTCACACAAATGACCTATGGTTATTCACGTGATGACGCCGAACGTAACTTCCTGATCACTTATCAAGAGCAGGGCATTCTCGGTAAGAATCCCTTCCAGACAATTGACCGCGATGGCGTGGGCATGCTTATGCAATGGGCGATTGAAGAAGGCCGCAAGACCCGCCCGAACCTTGAAGTGGGTATCTGCGGCGAACACGGCGGCGACCCTGACTCAATTGAGTGGTGCCACATGATCGGTAACAACTACGTTTCTTGTTCCCCGTTCCGCGTGCCGATCGCTCGTTTGGCAGCCGCTCATGCAGCTTTGAAGCATCGCCCTGCGGTTGCGAAGAAGGCCGTTGCTAAAAAAGCTGTTGCCAGGAAAGTGGTCAAGAAGGCTGTAAAGAAAGTTGTAAAAAAGAAGAAGTAATTAGACAAACCGCATGAAGACTTGATTTCCCAATAGTCTTCCGCGTTTGGTAAGCCTGTAAATCTCCGAGGTCTTTAAGACCTCGGAGATTTTGATTTCAAGCAACCCATTTTTGACAAGCTCTTCTATTTCCTTTGGATAGACATCCGAAAGCGCGCGTCCGAATCTTAATCTGAAATCTGACTCTGCGACCCCGGCATTTGTCAGCCTGAGATTGTTCAGCATATATTCGGACATGTCATCTTTCAATGTCTGTTGGTGTTGGTTGACCGTGGCGGGGGAGAGAGGAAATGCGTAATTCGTAGTGCGTAAATCGTAATTAGTGAGTCGTTCGATATAGGTTTTTATTCGCAAGGCGTTTGAATATCGGTAGCCATTGGCATATCCATGAGCGCCTGCGCCGAAGGCGAGGTAGGGGAGGCTGTGCCAGTATTGGAGGTTGTGACGACAGGCATGTGACGGCAGGCCGTAGACGGTAGACGGCAAATCACGGTCCAATGCCCAATTTGATATTTCATAATGCACATATCCATTGCTTTCCAAATATTCTTCCGCGTATTCATACATTTCAGCGGCGAGATCTGGGTCGGGGAGTGGAAGTAACCCCTTCGATGACCAGCGTCCGAAAGGAGTGCCGTGTTCAAGGGTCAGCGCATAGGCAGAGATGTGTTCGGGGTGCAGGTCAACGATGCGCTGGAGTGTGGTTTGCCATGTCGATAATGTTTGTTCTGGCAGACCATAGATCAAATCCAAATTGAGGTTGTCAAAGCCAGCCTTTCTTGCTGTGGATACGGCTTCGATGACGGTGAAGAAATCGTGGATACGCTCAAGCATTTGCAGTTCCTCAGTGTTTGCAGATTGCACGCCAAAGCTGATGCGGTTGATGCCTGCTTTACGAATCGCGTTTAATTTTTCAGGAGAGATCGTGCCAGGGTTGGCTTCGATGCTGATCTCCGCGTCAGCGGTACATGTGAAGGCGGCGCGTAATGCCTGTAGTATGGAATCAAATTGCGGCGCGGAAAGAAGCGAGGGAGTCCCTCCGCCGAAGAAGATAGTATGTGCTTCGACTGCGCTATCGCTCCGCTCAGCACGAAGTCCAACAAAATTGATTTCATTGATCAAAGCGTTTACATAGGCGGGAATCGAATCTTCCTGGCCCGCGTAGGTGTTGAAGTCGCAGTAGGCACAGCGGTGTTTGCAAAATGGGATATGAAGGTAGATCGAAGTGTTAGGATTTGTCATGGCGGGGGAGGCCAATCATAAGGGCAAGCGGGCCAAGTAACAAGAGCCAGATGGCAATGCCCAAACCAAATTGATCTGCAAGCAGGCCGACGAACAGCGGAAGAAGTTTTGCGATTGGCGTTGTGACTGATTCAATCGCCATGATGCTGGCGCTTTGACCAGGCAGTGCTGAATATAAACTGCCCTTCAAAATGGGATACCAACCAGTGTTGAAAATGTTGACGAAAACAATTGCGATAAGTTTGGGAACAAAACCTGGGACCAAAAGAAAAACTGAAAAAGCCATTAACTCAAGTGTGGCAGTTCTCCGCAGGAATTTCATGCTATCGGGTTGACGGTCAATAAATGGGATGAAGATCAAGTCAGTGAACATGCCGAGTGCGAGCCAAACAGTAACTGCGATGCCCGCTTGTGTGTTGGTGGCGTGTGCGACATCTACAAAGTAAAGCGCAAGGAAGCTAAGAAAGACATCAAGCATGAGATCGGAAAACTCAAGCAGGAGCAGCCAACGCCAGACTTCACGGCGCTTGAGCGCTGATAATGCTGAACGGAACCCGTCGAAAACACTTTTGAAACTTGGTAGATGTGAGATGGACCTATCATCAGGCGGGACGAGACGAAACGCAGCAAGTAAACAAAGTGCTGAAACTGCAGCGAGCATGGCATAAGTTTCGCGCCAGCCGAGACCGAAATAAACGAACAAGCCAAGCAGGATTGGGCCGAGCACATTTCCCAGCGAGCCAGCAAAAGTCCAGCGCGCCATGTTTTGTGCGTGGCGGTTGGGAGCGGAGTCCATTAATGTGGCTTGCGAGAGGCTGACGAATGCACCCGATGCGGGGTTGAAAATGATGAACGAAATTAACAATGGGAGAAAACTTTTGCTGATGGCTGTGAGAACAAGTGAAAATGTGAAAAAGATTCCGCCGCCGATGATGAGCAGGCGGCGTTTCCACACGTCACCTAGAATGCCGAGGAAAGGTTCGATGAAAGCCGCAATGATGCCAGGCACGCTTAACAGCAAACCGATCTGAGTGTAGCTGAGATGAAGGTCTGTGCGAATCAGCGGCCAGGCGGTTTCGCCAATGCCGAAGACCAGTTCATCAATGAATTCGATTATGAGATAGATGATGCTCATCCAATAGATTTAACCACACTTCTGTTTTCTTTGTCGCTATTTTTCGCCCCCTTCAAATCATTGATAAAAAACCTGTTTGAATAATGATTATGACCCTTGTGATGCGTGCAATGATGGTTTTGATTTCAACTGTGCGCTGCAATAAGAAATATTCACTGGCTAAAAAGATTGACGCTCCGCTGTGACATAGTATAAATATACACAATAGAGTCTGTTCGGAGACCGTTTCACTCGTTACGCAAGGAAAACATCTTGCGGATCGTTTTGAAATGAAAAGTTGATGTCTTCGAGCGGGTTCTTTCATTTTTTATCGCTGGTTATCATAAATGCGCAAAATTATTTCGAAATTCCAGGCAACAACTTTAATTTCTGTCTGCTGATTTTTGCGATACCGTGTAACCCTGGAGGTGTGAGTGAACGCGACTTTGAAATTGGGAGAGCATTTTATCTTTGATCTCTCCGACTGCAACCATGAAATTCTCATGGATAGCGAGCGAGCTTATTCGCTGTTTGCGCAGGCTGTGTATGAAAGCGGCTTGACGGTTGTGGATGAGGGCTTTTACAAGTTCAGTCCGCATGGCTTTACCTGTTTTTTGCTTCTCGCAGAGTCGCATGCAAGTTTGCATGCCTGGCCCGAACACAATTATTGCGCGATCGACCTGTTTACCTGTGCAATCGGCATGGATATGATGCCGTTGTTAATGCGCATCAAGCGCGCATTCGGCGCAGACGATTTCTCGATGCGCAAACTGGACCGCGAAGCGTCTATTGAAACAAAATTCCCGATCGCGGTATAGGAAATTGAATGAGCATCTGGTTTACCGAAGAATTACATCCCTACTATCGCAAGGGGATCCGCATTAAAAAAATCCTTGCCGATGAGCAGACTCAGTTTCAACATTTGCAATTTGTTGAAACTGAGTTTTTCGGCAACGCCATGATCCTGGATGGCATCATCCAATTGACCGAGCGTGATAATATCGGCTATCACGAGATGATCGTGCATGTGCCGATGCTGGCGGTTGGAAAGCCGAAACGCGTATTAATTGTTGGCGGGGGAGATGGCGGTTCACTTCAGCAGGTATTGCGATATCCCTCTGTTGAAGAAGCCGTCGTCTGTGAATTGGATCAGCGTGTCGTGGATCTCTCTCGCGAACACTTCGTCTCTTTCGGCGACCCGTGGGCTGATCCTCGCGCCAGACTGCTTGTGCGTGACGCTTTTGGTTTTCTCGAGGAAAACCCTGCTCAGTTCGATGTGATCATTTCTGATACAACCGATCCCATCGGCATGGCTGAAAGATTATTTTCTGATGAGTTCTATAAACTTGTTGTTCGCGCCTTAACTCCAAACGGAGCTGCCGCCACGCAATGTGAACAACCTTTCTTCGATACAGAGTTGATCAAGACTATTTATCGATCAGCAAAGAAATTGACGAAGAATCCCGCATACTATTACGCCAATATCCCAACCTACCCCGGCGGTGGGATTGGATTCATGTACGTCTCGAACACGCCATGGGAAAATGGTTTGAAGACACCGTTTCCGCCTGGAGTGAATAACTACATCAACCCGGAAGTCCACAAGGCGGCTTTTGCCTTGCCAGAGTTTTTTCGAAAGGAGTTATACGGATGAATATATTACAGAATGAACATGTAGAAAGTGAAGAAACAACAGAATATTGGGGAGTTTCCTCTTCCATTGATCTATACGACTGTGACTTGGCGCTCATGCAAAATGCGGATGCGATTCGTGAATTTGTGAAAATCCTGTGTGACCGCATCAAGATGCGTCGCTACGGAGAGACACAAGTGGTCTTCTTTGGCGACGAGCCGCGAGTCCAGGGCTTCAGCATGACCCAGCTTATCGAAACGTCCCTCATCTCAGCGCACTTTGCCGACGCCAGCCGCGCCATTTATCTTGACGTGTTTAGCTGCGCGCCATATGACCCGCAAGATGCGGCGAAGTTTGCAGCAGAATATTTCAAAGCTGCCAGTCATCAGCTGAATGTCACTTACCGGCGATGATGAGGATTGAAATATAGCTCAGAAGCGACATTTGAGCCCCCTGAATTCTCAGGATGGAACTATATCATTAGGGTGTGTTTCAAATGAGTTGACAAAAAGAACGTCCCGAAGGTTTTGTCGAGAAAATTTGGTCGTTTGTGCCAACCTTCGGGACGGTTTCAACTGAAATGAAACACACCCATATCATTATAAAGAAAAGTCTCCGAAGATCGAAACTCGGGGACTTTTTTGTCATGTTTTGGGAATTGAAATCTCCCATGTTCGTGCTATAGTAATACCAGCTAAAAGGATCGTTCGATTTTTGGTATTCTGGATACTATATGAAATCACAATCCAATATCTCTCGTTGGACATACCGTCTGGTTTTGCTCGCCATGGTCGCAGGGATTGCTTCGTCTGCGTTTGTGCCGGAAGACCAGGGAGGCGCGAATTCCAAGAAGTCAACGGCCGCTGCTTCGTTTAGTCAATTAAATCTATATCCCAATATCGAGACAGCGGGTGTTGTTGTAAGCGGCACCGACTTGCCAAAGACGGCAAATCTAATATATCGCCAGACCGGCGAAACAAACTGGCGCACCGGCCATCCGCTCATGCGGATCGACGATGGTCGTCTGGTTGGGAGTCTATTTGGGCTTGCCCCTTTAACATCATATGATGTCAAAGTTATTGACAGCGCAAATGAAGTTCAGGGGACTCTCGTAACTCAACCGGATGAACTTCAATTCTCTCCTTCAGCTATGCTACACGTGAATGGTAACGCCCAACCCGGCGGAGATGGTTCGGCTCTGAAGCCATTTAAGACTATTCAGGAGGCAGTCAATCGTGCTTCGCCCGGAACACAAGTATTGGTTGCAGACGGCATTTATCATGAAGCGGTCACATTCCCAGCCTCAGGCACTGCTGGAAATTGGATTCAGGTCAAGGCGGAGGGGAGCGGTGCGGTACTGGATGGTTCAAAATCCCCACCAGCAGATGTTTGGAAACAGTTCGAGACAAAGAAGCATGTCTGGTATGTTAAGCTTGACCGGGGAATTAAATACATGGCGCGCAATCAACAGCGTTTTTATCAATATGATTCGCTCAACGAATTGATACAAGGTTCAGGACATAACGGGGTTTCCATGAAGGAAGGCTGGTTTTACGAGCCTTCTACTGCGAGACTCTATGTTCAAATTCAGCAAGACCCGATTGATTATTCCTGGCAAATTCCTGAATTCAATGGAGCCTTTAATGTAGATGGGCGCGATTGGATCTGGATCGAGGGTTTTGAGATGCGCTTCTATGGAACTGAGTTTGGCTGTGGCGCGTGTCTAAATAATGCATCCCATATTGTCGTTCGCAAGAACAAAATTCACAATTTGCAAAACGGGGTCTTTGTCTCATGGACAGGGGGCGAGGATCGAGGCAATCACACCCGCATCGAATACAACGAATTATATGACCCACCCCTGAATGAATGGCCCTGGAAAGCAGTTAAAGGAACAGCCATGGAGGCCACTGCAATTGTCCTGAGGGGGCATATCGGCACGATCGTGCGCGGTAATCATATTCACAATTATTTCAACGGCATCTACACGAGTTCATCTGCCGCGCTGGATAACCCCGGTGTTGCATTCGATGTGGATATTTATAACAACAATATTCATCACATAGCCGATGATGCACTCGAACCGGAAGGCACCTGTGTCAATCACCGCTTCAGAAATAACACCATTGACAACATGCTGGTGGGCATATCGCTGGGCCCGGTCACGATGGGACCCGTGTGGATTATGCGCTCGACCTTCACAAACTTCACGGGTAGAAGCATCAAATGGGACAAAAACTCAGACGGTTGGGTGTTGATCTATCACAATACAAGCTGGACGAGTCAATCAAATCTGAATTTGATGGAGATGATCAGCCCGGTCCACAACTCTGTGATGCGAAACAATATTTTTCAGGGCAATGGTTATTCAATTGAGGAGCATCAGACCGGCTCAACCGGGCACGATTGGAATTATGACAATTGGAATACCACGCGCGGAAATTATCATTTCAAATGGGAGAACGTGGATTACGCAACCATCGAAAAGTTGTGCGCTAAAACCGGTCTTGAATGTAATGGTCATGAGGAAGCGCCGGGCCTGGTTAACCCGGGCGCAGGGAATCTATCTCTCCTGCCAACGAGTCCAAATATTGATCGCGGCGCAATGATTCCCGGCATCAATGATAGTTTCAATGGAAGCGCGCCGGATATCGGCGCATTCGAATCGTCGATCAATACTCCTCTTGTGGTTTCCTCCATCACGCGGGTGGATGCAAGTCCTACTAATTTAGCAAATATTAACTTCAAGGTCACATTCTCGAAACCTGTAACCGGAGTTGATCTTGCCGACTTTGATCTATTCGCGGATTCAAATATTCAAGGCGCATCGATCGCGAGCCTCGCAGCTGCGTCAGACTCGATATTCACTGTAAATGTGAATACAGGTTCCGGCAGCGGTCTCATTCGTCTGGATCTTGTGGATGATGATTCAATACGCGATGTAGCGGGGAATCCACTGGCCGGCATAGGTGTTGGAAATGGCAACTTTAATATCGGTGAGTCTTATACGCTCGAAAAGAATCTGCCAACAGTTAGTGGAATTACACGCTCCGATTCCACTCCCACGAATTCAGGTGTCGTGCGCTTCGCTTTGACTTTCTCGAAGGAGGTCAACGGTGTGGATACAGGTGATTTTACAATTACCACTACGGGAAACATCACGAACACTGCAATTGCTGAAATCAACGGCTCAGGAAATACTTATTCTGTCATTGTCAACACGGGTGCGGGGGATGGAACATTGCGCCTCGACCTTTTGGATAACGACAGCATTTTGGATCTGACATCCAGTCCATTGGGCGGATTGGGAGTCGGTAACGGGAATTTCACCAGCGGCGAGTTGTATGCGATCAACAAGAACGTTCCTTTCTTAATCTCCAGCCTGCGAGCTGACCCAAGCCCCACCTCCGCTGGAACAGTTCGCTTTGCGTTCGCATTCTCAGAATCCGTCAGAGGCGTGGATGTCTCTGATTTTGTGCTGGCAGCTTCCGGCGTGGTGGATGCGAGTGTGGCGGGCGTCAGCGGCGTGGATTCAAATTACATCGTCACAGTCAACACAGGCAGCGGCAGCGGTTCCCTTCGTCTTGATCTGATTGATAATGACAGCATCGTGGATGTTGGTGAAGTTCCATTAGGAGGCGTGGGTGGAGGAAATGGAAACTTCATTACCGGCGAAATTTATACTGTTGATAGACTCACGCCCGCCGTCCAATCCGCAGTCTTTGCGTCAGATGGTAACGAGGATGGGTGGGTTTTAGAGTCAAAGGAAACCAGTAACCAGGGCGGCACAAAAAACTCTGCGGCCATCACATTCAGGCTGGGTGATAATGCGCAGAATCGTCAATACCGCACGATCTTACAATTCCCAACGACCTCGCTGCCTGACAATGCTGTAATTACACAGACGATATTGATGATCCAACTCGAGACCGTGGTTGGGACAAATCCATTAACCACACATAAAAACATCTGGATTGATATCCGTAAGGGCGCTTTTGGAAGTTTTGGCCCGTTTGCGATTGGCGCGTTGCAGGTCTCCGATTTCCAGGCGCCCGCCAGTTTGGCTGCTGCGGGGATGATCCAGAACAACCCCGTTGGCGGCTGGTATTGGGCAACGCTGGATGCTAAAGTTTTTCCATTTATCAACCTGAGCGGCGTGACGCAATTTAGACTTGGTTTCCAGACCGATGACGATGATGATCTGCGGGATGATTATTTATCATTTTTCAGCGGCAACTACAGCGTAGTTTCAGCTCGTCCGCAATTGTTGATCAAGTATTACATTCCCAAATAATGTCAACCTGGAACAAGGGAATATTTGGAATGATTTTGAAACATTATTTAACGTGATGTAATTATATGATGTAAGGTAGGAGACGAGTTCGGGGAATATCTCCGTCGGAAAGGAGTGAAGCATGAATCCTAAATTTCTAAGAATTTTATGGAGGGGCGTTTTTGTGTTTCTATTGCCCCTGATGTTGGTTTTTCCGGGAGGTATGAGTGTTGCTCGCGCAGCCGCAGGCGACCTCACGCGCATTTCGGTCGATTCGAGCGGAGCGCAGGCGAATGGTGGCAGCTCGCATCCTGCCCTCTCCGCTGACGGCCGCTATGTTGCCTTTGAGTCAGATGCGACAAACCTGGCCGGTGGCGCCGGGGGACTTTTTCTGAAAGACCGTCAGACCGGAGCAACCACCCGCATTAGTGTCGATGGTGAGAATGCATCCATCTCCAACGATGGTCATTTCATAGCCTATGAATCCTTTGCGGCCAGCCTGATCAGCGGGGATACGAATAACGCATATGATGTCTTCGTTTATAACCGCGAAAGCGGAGTGACGACGCGCGTCTCTGTGGATTCAAGCGGCGCCCAGGCAAATGCTGGAAGTGGCAGCCCGTCCATATCAGGTGATGGTCGGCTTGTAGCTTTTCAATCAGATGCAACCAATTTGGTGAGCGGGGATGAAAATGGTGTTGCTGATATTTTTGTGCATGACAATCAAACTGGAACTACTGAACGTATCTCACGCACCAGTGATGGCGCAGGAGCAAATGCCAGTTCATTCGATCCATCCATATCAGCTGATGGGAGTATTGTGGTTTTCACTTCGAATGCAGCCAACCTGGATGGCAATGACACCAATAACAAATCAGATGTTTTCGCACGAAACCGTATGAATGGTGCGACAACCCGCATCTCCATTAACTCGAGCGGATTCGGAGCAGATGGAGGCGGATTCAGCCCAGCCATCTCAGGGGATGGTCGCTACGTTGTATTCCTATCCGATTCAGGTAATCTTGACCCCAGAGCCGATGAATATAGAGGCAAAGACCTTGTTTATGTGTACGACCGCCAGATCGGACAGACCACGCTCGCCTCGGTCTCTTCAGATGGGGTGATCCTGACAGTCGGTCTGTTCGACCAGCCAACTATTTCCAGCAATGGACGCTACGTGGCATTCTCCTTTTACGATAAAGGCAACAATAATGGGATCATGCATATTTGGGTCCGCGATCTCCAGACGGGCGAATCCAAGTCGGTTGAAGGTGGCAATAATTCGTCATTTGGCTCATCGCTCTCTGCTGATGGAAAGATTGTTGCCTTCTGGTCCGGTGCCTCGAACCTGGTCAGCGATGACACGAATGGAGTCGCAGACGTCTTCGTCCGCGAGGTTGTCTATGGACCTGAGCGCAACCCGACCGTCGCTTCAGTCACTCCGGATTGCGGGTATTCCACACCGGTATGCACGTATCCCTCCCACGCCAGTGTTCCCTTCATCGTGATCTTCTCAGAGCCAGTCACCGGCGTTACCACTGACGATTTTTCCGTGGACATGCTCGAAGGCATAACCGGCGCTTCCATTACCGGGGTCAGCGGGTCTGGCGTTGAATATTTTGTTACTGTTGATACCGGTATCGGTGATGGCAAACTGCGCCTGAATGTCGTTGATAATGACAGCATTATGGACACCGCCCTCAATCTGTTGGGTGGCGTCGGTGCTGGTAACGGGAATTTCACTACGGGGAAAACGTATCTGATCGAAAAGAGCGTCCCCACCGTCACGAGTATTGTGCGCGCCGACCCCAATCCGTCCATTGCCGAGACTGTGCGCTTCACGGTAACCTTCTCTGAAGCCGTCTACCCTGTCAGTCCAGGTGATTTTGTTTTATCTACTACAGGCGGCATATCAGGCGCAACCATCACAGCCATTGACCCCAGAGAGGATCAATTTACAGCTGCAGCAATATACACAGTCACGGTCAACACCGGTACGGGCGATGGTACCCTGCGTCTGGATCTCATCGATGATGACAGCATTCTGGATAATTTCATTGGTAATCCACTTGGCGGTGCAGGTGCAGGCAACGGGAACTTCAACACAGGCGAGACTTATACGATCAACAAAAGCACACCAAGTGCGCCTGGCGTTATCAGCATCCTGCGCGTTCATCCTAATCCCGCTGTTAATGGGTATGTTGATTTTGCGGTGACTTTCTCTGAGGCAGTTACTGGTGTGGACGGGAATGATTTTGCACTAGTGACAACAGGGAGTCTCTCCGGTGCAAGCCTTGCAGTGATCCTTGGCTCGGGCAGCACCTATACGGTGACCATCAACACCGGGCTAGGTGATGGCACTGTCCGATTGGATATCCTGGATGACGACAGCATCGTAGGTGTTGCTGCATCCACTCCACTTGGCAGCCCAGGAGGCGGCAATGGCAATTTTTCCGGTGGAGAGGCATACACGGTTCATCCAAGTACTCTCAAGGTAATTAGTATTTTGCGCACCGATGCCAACCCCACCATTGCAGGCACTGTTAATTTCATTTTGACTTTCTCCGAGGCAGTTACCGGCGTAGACCCGATAGATTTTAACGTAACTACAACCGACAGCCTTGCAGGTACATCCGTCGTTGGTGTAAGCGGCTCTGCCACTACGTATGTGATCACTGTCGCTACTGGCAGCGGTAGTGGCAACCTGCGCCTCGACTTGATGGATGACGACACGATTGTGGATTCACTGGGTCATCCTCTCGGCGGACAGGGTGTTTACAACGGTAGTTTTGCCAGCGGCGAGCTGTATACGATCAATAGAATCGTCATAACCCCGGTTTCCACGGATTTTCGGTCGACTGGGTCGAGTGATGGCTGGGTGCTTGAATCGAAAGAAAACAGCAATGTGGGCGGTTCAAAGAATTCGGCTGCTAATGTTTTTAAACTCGGTGACGATGCCAAGGACCGCCAATTCCGTTCTGTCTTGCACTTTCCAACATATTATCTCCCTGATAATGCCGTGGTTACACAGGTGATTTTGATGATCAAACGGCAGGATGTGGTTGGAACCGACCCATTTGCCACTCATCAGAATATTTTAGTTGATATTCGCAAAGGTTATTTTAGTAACTTCAACATCTTCAGGTTTGGGTCTTTACAACTGACAGACTTTCAAGCGCCTGCTGATGCATATTCAGTAGGCACGATCCAGAATAACCCTGTCAGCGGGTGGTATTGGGCCACGTTGGACAGCAGAGCCTTCCCATACATCAACCTGACTGATATAACGCAGCTCCGCCTTGCTTTCCAAGTGGACGACAACGATGATCTGGGCGAGGACTATGTCAGGTTCTTCAGCGGGAATGAGTCAGAACAAAAAGATCGTCCGCATTTGCTGATAGAGTATTATGTGCCGAGGTAGTAATAAAAAACTTCCGAAGTCGAAAAACTTCGGAAGTTTTTTATTACACCAACATCCTGAACTGGATTTTCAAGGAAGCTCGTAAGCGCCTGCATAAACTGCGCAGCCTCGGCGCCGTCGCTGATGCGATGGTCAACGGAGATGGTGGCTTTCATGTTTCAGCGGGTAGTTTTTTTCTGCTGTAATTTCTTGAAATCTACAAGATCCTTTGGTCTTCCGCTGGCTCTCTTATTCTTTTTGAGGTTTTCCAGATCAATCAGATTGACTTCAATACCATCCAGTTCGTCCACGATTCGAGATTGATAACATTCATCAAATTCAACACCTGAAATGGATGTAGTGATTTCCAACCTTAATGGTGGAACACCCATGCGCAGAATCTTCTTTTCCTGTAAGAATACCTCAGCGTTTAAACCTGGGTCATCAATTCCAAAAGCGTGTAACGCTGCCATTATTTTCCGGGCATTATCAGGGTGAATGGCTATCCATACATCCATGTCGCCAGTGGCGCGGATGTAACCATGATAATTGACCGCATAAGCCCCGATCAACAAATAATGGACATCATGCTCTTTCAGTGATTTCAAGAACTCTTTGAAGTCTGGTGGTAGTCGGATCGTAGCCATAGAAAATTTGCCTCAAAGTTTCCAGTGCATCCAGGCGCTCGTAGGGCGTTTTGGAAAGCCAGTATTCCACCTCATCATTATCGGCTTCATCCAACGAAACAATAGAGATAGTGGTTTTATCCATTTTTGGAAATTGATTTTTGTCCATGTGTTAAGTATAGCATACGCAAGAACTCTGAGTTTTCGAAAAACTCGGAGTTCTGCATTTTTACACCAACATTCTGACAGGATTTTCAAGGAAGCCCGCCAGCGCCTGCATGAACTGCGCAGCCTCGGCTCCATCGCTGACACGGTGGTCTACCGAAATTGTGGCTTTCATTCTCCAGCCTACTTTCAACTCACCACTTTCCACAACTGGAACTTCTCTTGCGGAGGAGATTGCCAAGATCCCAGCTTCGGGTGGATTGATGATGGCGATGAAATCTTCGACATCATACATGCCCAAATTGGACGTGGAGAATGTCGAGCCGTCCACATCATCAGGCTTGACCTTTCCATCGCGGGCGCGAGCTGCCATCGTTTTGACTTCGCTTGAAATTTGGCGCAATGTCTTTTGATCAGTATCTTTGACGACGACGGTCATCAGTCCGCCGGGGACGGTGACTGCAATGCCGACATTCACATGACCGAACTGGATAACTTCGTTACCTTTTATAGTCGCATTCAAGTTGGGGAATTGACGCAGTGATAATGCTACGCCTTTGAGAATAAAATCATTGACCGATACTTTTTCGTTATCAGGCAAATATGCATTGACCTGCTTGCGTATCTCCATCAACACATCCATTTTGAATTCGTGAGTCACATAGAAATGCGGGATGGTTGATTTCGATTCGACCAGTCTGCGGCCGATGGCTTGGCGAAGTTTGGTGGTGGCTATAACCTTGTCATCGTGACTGGTAATTGGTAATTGGTTATTGGGTTGCGCGGACTGAACACTGATTACTGATGACTGCCCACTGGCTAAAGCCGCTTCAATATCTTTGCGGACAATGCGTCCACCGGGGCCAGTACCCTTCACGTTGGACAGATCCACTTTTTGGTCACGGGCAATTTTCTTCGCGAGAGGGCTGGCTTTGACAGAACCAGCATCCAGCGGAGCAGATGCCTGGGCAACAGAATCAACTATCGGCGCGGATTGAGGCGCAGGCTTTTCATCCACTTTCTTTTCACTGATTACTGGCGACTGATCACTGACCACTTCCCCCGCCGCCCCCACAATCGCAATCGGCGCGTTGACAGGAACCATCGTGCCTTGATCGACGATTAGTTGCAGGACAACGCCGCTTGCAGAAGATTCAACTTCAACGGTGGCTTTATCGGTTTCGATCTCAGCAAGCACGTCGCCTTTGTTGATGGTCTCGCCGACTTGTTTCACCCAGCGGACGAGCAAACCCTCAGCCATATCGAAGCCGAGTTTGGGCATGGAAATTGTTTCAGCCATTATTTTAAAACCTCCTTGACCGCGGCCACGATATCTGCAACTTGCGGAAGCGCGGCTTGTTCGAGCGTGCGGTTGTAGGGCAGCGGGACTTCTTTTTGCGCCACGCGGATGATGGGCGCATCAACGTAATCAAATGCTTGTTCGTAAATGCGGCTGACGATCTCAGAGCCGACGCCGTAGGATTTCCAGCCTTCTTCAACAACCACCGCGCGATTGGTTTTCTTGAACGACTCGATCACGGGTTCCATATCGAGCGGGCGCAGGGTGCGAAGGTCAACCACTTCAACTTCGATTCCTTCTTTGGATAATTCCTCCGCAGCTTTCATTGAAAGCTCAAGTCCTTTGCAATAGGTCACAATCGTGACATCTTTGCCTTCGCGCTGCACTTTGGATTTACCAATCGGGATGGTGTACTCGCCCTCTGGCACTTCACCGCGGACTTGATACATGGTGGCATGTTCGATGAAAAGCACCGGGTCATTCGACCTGATAGCTGATTTCAAAAGACCCTTGGCATCTTCCGGCGTCCCAGGGCTGACGACTTTCAAGCCGGGGAAATGCGCGAAGATGGCATCGGGAGTCTGTGAGTGGGTAGCACCCAATTGACGTCCACCGCCGCCGACAGCACGGATGACCAGCGGAAGGGTGAATTGTCCGCCAAACATGTAGTGAAGCTTAGGCGCTTGATTAACAATATAATCCATCGCAGAGAAACCAAAGTTGATGGTCATCAATTCTGCAACGGGACGTTGTCCCACCATTGCTGCGCCAATTGCGCCGCCGATAATTGCATTTTCAGCGATGGGTGTGTCTTTGATACGCGCCGCGCCGTATTTATCAAAAAAGCCTTTGGTCACGGCATAGGTGCCGCCCCAAACGCCGACCTCTTCACCCATAATAAAAACAGCCGGGTCGCGGTCCATTTCTTCCATAAGAGCTTGCGAGATTGCCTCGCGCATTGTAATTTTTGCCATAGATTGTTCCTCTTAATGTTTGCGGTTGAAACCGCGTCAACATTTACGAAGACGACCTTCGTCGTCTTTTTTTATTTATGTTGAAGTCCA
>JBBSCM010000070.1:0-16049 GCA_038250295.1 Anaerolineales bacterium
ATCATCACATCCAGCAGGATAATATCCGGGCGAATCTCGGCTGCCATGACAAGAGCTTCTGTTCCGTTTTCAGCAAAATACAGTTCGTAATTTTCCGATGACAACATCGCTTCAATAGTGGCTCTTGAGCTTGGCTCATCATCTACAATTAATACTCTCGGTTGGCTGACCATGCTTGCTCGTCCTTTATCATTTGTAATATGTTTCATGGGGTTTATTCTGGCGATGCTCTGGAATGGAAAAATCCATATTCATGGCGGTGCGAGGCAATGGTTGAATTATTTTAGAAATCAGATTAAAACAGAATTGAAAAGTTCAGAATTCTGTTTATTTATAAATGCCGCCGAAAGCGGCGGCATCTCGTTTAAGCGATAAAGATTATTCTTCAGTTTGTATTGTGTATCCATATCCTTGGACGGTTTTTATAAACACCGGGTTCTTAGGATCCTCTTCAATACATTCGCGGATGTTCTTAATGTGAACACGGACAAGGTCGGCGCTGCCAGTATCGGATGGATAATCCCAGACTTCATCCAATAGGAGGGAAGGGGAGAATATCTTGTTGGGGTGGGTCATCAAATGATACAACAGGGTGTATTGAATGGGAGTAAGGCGGATCTTCCCCTTCGCCGGGCTGGAGAACATATACGTGCGTGTGTCCAGTGAAAATTCACCGATACGAATCACAGGATCAGCATCAGTCATATTAAACGGGCGGGTCTTGGGATCTGCACTGCTCTGTTCAGCTTGGGATGCAGAATTGTTGGGCAGGGAACGCCGCAGGATCGCTTTTATTCGCAGGAGCAATTCATCCACGTTGAAGGGCTTTCCCAAATAATCATCTGCACCGACACTCAGGCCAACGATCTTATCCTCGACCTTGTTCTTGGCCGTCAGGAAAATAATGGGGACGTTCTTTAGGAGTGCGTCTTCTCTCATTTCCTTGCACACCGTGTACCCATCCATACCGTGCATCATCACATCCAGCAATACCAGATCCGGTATTTTGCGGCGGGCAGCTTTTAAACCGGCTACCCCGGTATTTACCACTTGTATATGATATTCATTCCCCCGCAAACATCGTTCGATCGTTCTTGCAACTAGACTATCGTCTTCGATCACTAAAATATTGGGTGAACTCATATTAGTTCCTTTGTATTTTTCGCGTAACCATGAGGCGCAGTGTGGGCGAATAAACGGCGCCTGCCACTGTTGTACAGCCTGATATAAAAGTCATATAGGCTGAACTCAGGAGTAAAGCGAGGGCAGTCACACTAAGAGCCTGATAAATGATTTTGATTTATTAGGGGTATTCGAATTTCCTAGGTTGTAATGGGACATAAAATCTCAATTTAGGTAAATACTAGATGCATTATACGCCGTTAGCTTAAATATCACTAGGCGCTTATTGCCTGTAATGGTATTGAAACTTGGTCGGTGTTTGATTCTGCCTGGATTGCCCACCCTGTTGGATGCGTAAATTGATGACTGACTCAAGTCATTTTCCAGGAAAAACGCTTTAGCAGTGGAGGAGATCACTGGTGGGGAATGGTTACATCGGCTGGAATCAGCGATTCGAAATATGGGATGGAGAGGGAGGTCTAGTGCCCAGTTCCAACTCCCGGCACATAAAGGAAAAGAGCGAGTCCCAAGAATCGAACAGGAGCTATTCCAGCAGGGCTTCGACATGTTGAAAAAACTTGCGACGCTTCCGCAGCTCTTTTCGTAGCAATTGTATTTTTGTAAATGACCTCATCAGTCTCTGCACGGGTGAAGGTCAATTTCACCCAGTTGACTAGCACGGCATCTGCGCAATCACGCATTTGCGATTTGACAGGGCTTGCTCCGCTTCCCGCCTCGTCTGGGGATTGGTTCGCCCAAATGACAACCGCGCCTCTGCCAGTGGATACCGATATCGCCGCCCTCACATCACGTTTTTATGACGAATATCGAATTGAAGTTCCTCGATTCGAATGGAACTCACACAAGCTGATGCGCGTCTCTATTCAAGGCTATAACACAAAAAAAGATATGGACCGCCTGTTATTCGCTTTATCTAAGTTGTTCCAGATGCCATGTCATTGCGAGGGCGATACTTTTTTGCCCGAAGCAATCTTCAATTTTGTGAGAGATTGCTCACCACATGATTTGCCAAGCAAATCATGTACGGCGCAAGTGTCGTCGGGAAAGGCGCCCTCTTCGCAATACTTGCACAGCAGGCAGGTGCGGTGTGACATAATTTCCCCGCAAGGTATAATCTTTCCCATTCACGCTGTCTATCTCTCGGAAGGTTAATAAAATTAAATGGATATAACATTGGCATTAGGTGGCGGTGGGGCCAAAGGGAATGCGCACATTGGCGCAATTCGTCGTCTTGAAAAGGAAGGATATCGAATCCGCTCAGTTGCGGGGACAAGTTTTGGCGGACTGGTCGCTATTCTATATGCATCAGGCCTCGCACCGGATGAGATAGAGGAAATTTTTACTTCAACAGATCAAGGTAGTTTATATGTGCGCGACTCGCATGATGGTCCTTCCTTGTTGGGTCTCTCCGGTGTCCGCAAATTATTGGATGCGATACTGGGTGAGAAGACTTTTGATGACCTGAAAATCCCATGCGCCGTCACTGCCGTGGATACAAAAACGGGCAGTGAGGTTGTCATCTCTGAAGGATATTTAAGAGACGGCGTGCTTGCCACAATAGCCCTGCCTGGCATTTTCCCGCCGCATCATCTGAATGATTGGGATTTGATGGACGGCGGGGTCTTGAATCCTGTGCCTGTGACTGTGGCGCGGATGCTCTCGCCAAACCTGCCGATCGTTGCGATTGTTTTGAATGACCCTCTTGATATTCCAGTTCGCACGTATTCCATTCCTGTTCCCGCCCTTTGGCCGAAGCAGATCACAGATCGAATCTATCGTCTGCATGTGGCGCAGGCTTTTGACATCTTTATGCGTGCGGTGGATCTTAGCAGCCGCGCGGTGGCGCATTACCGCCTTGAATCAGATGCCCCGGATATTATTGTTCGTCCGCAGGTTCATCACATCGAACTGCTAGATAAGGTCGTTGTAAGAGATGTGGCGATACTTGGCGAGGCTGCAGTTGAAACCATTTTGCCTGAATTAAAGAAAATGAGCTCATGGACGAGTCGCATGAATAAAAAATTATTTGGAGGCAGGCGATGAGCCGTGATTTACGCAGCTATATGAAAGATACAAACGTGCGTCTTATCGCTGGCGCCCTTGCTTTGTTATTTATTGTGGGAGACGGCCTGATCTGGTGGATCTATGGTTTCGGTGCGGCGGTTATGGGCTTCATGTGCATGCTGGGCGCATTCGTTCCGATTGGCTTGATCTTTCTTGTGCTCTCTTTATCAGATTGGATCCTAAAACGTGCTGGCCGCGACTAATACCGAACTGATTTCATTTGATGATTGGACGTTGCGAGTCCGCGTATCTCAATCCAAAAACCCTCGTTTGCTTGTGCTCATCCACGGTTGGACGGGCGATGAAAATTCCATGTGGGTCTTCACGCGCAGACTACCATCCGATTATTGGATGATGGCGCCGCGTGCGCCTTACCCTGCTGAGTCAAGTGGATTCTCGTGGCGCCCGCATCAACCCGAGACCCTTCGACAGGCTCAGGGCGGCGCCTTCGGCCGGCCCAGCCTCGAAGCGCTTAAACCAGCGGCTGAGGCGTTGATCCGCCTCATTGACGAGTACTCGGCCTCGGTTAAGTTGGATGCGCTGCAATTTGATTTAATGGGATTCAGTCAGGGCGCAGCCATGGTTAATTTGGTGGGGATGCTTTATCCGCACAGAATCCGCAAGATGGGAGTGTTGGCCGGGTTTGTTCCCTCGGGCCTTGAAGAACTTGTTTCGAAAAAACCGCTTGCGGGTAAAAATATTTTTGTTGCGCATGGCACACAGGATCAAATGGTTCCCATTGACCGCGCGCGGGCTTCCATTGAGGTACTTGAGCAGGCTGGGGCGCAGGTGACCTATTGTGAAGATGAAGTGGGTCACAAACTGAGCGCGAATTGCCTGCGCGCGCTTGAAAAATACCTGCAAGATTAATTTGTTCTCACTGTGCTGTTGACGCTCTTTTTATTTGAAGGTATGCTTGCAGAATGATTGTAGAGCGGCATTTATGTCGCAAAGCAAGTGTGTGAAAGGCGACATAAATGTCGCGGTACGATTTTTTATAATAGCAAAGGTGACCGAAATATGAAGCAATCTTTTTCTCGTCGTGATTTTCTTAAAGTGGCTGGAGTGGGGTTGGGCGCAATGGCGTTCGGACCCATTAACTTTTCCTTCGATAATCTTGAGTCGTATTACACACCCAAACGACTTCCCCAATTTCCTAATGCTGACATTATTGGCCGTCTGGTGGATGCCACAGATCTGAGAAGCCGCCCAACGAATGACCCTAATCTGAACACATCCATCGCCAGCCTGCCCGCTGATACGTTGATCCCCTGGACGCGTGAGGTGATCGGCAGTGTGGTGGCTTTGACGAATCAGAAATATCTTGAGACCCCTGATGGATACATCTGGTCTTCGCGGATTCAGCCCACGCGAAATATTCCAAATACTCCGGTCACAGAAATCCCCGCGGGGCAGGCTGGTTTTTGGGCTGAAGTGACTGTTCCCTATGTTGAGCTGACTCTTGATGGCGCGCCTGTTTCGCCGTGGATTCAAAGTTTGATTCAATACAATTTTCCGCCGCGCGCTTATTACAGCCAGGTGCTTTGGATCGATCAGGTCCGCCAGTCGAGTGGATTTGTGGAATATCGTTGGAATGAATCACCGAATGGACATGGTTATGGATTTGGCGATATTTTCTGGGCGGATGGCGCAGCGTTCAAGATTCTTACTGAAGCAGATGTCGCTCCCATCAGCCCGGAGATCGACCCCGCTGAGAAGAAGATCTCTGTAGATATCACCTACCAGACCCTCTCCGCTTTTGAAGGAAATCGGGAAGTTTTCTTTTGCCGTATTTCCAGCGGCGCGGTCTTTGACCCCGCAACTGGCGCCATCTCTGATGAGCGCGCCACGCCGGTCGGTGACCTGTTAACTCATTGGAAAATTATTTCATTGAACATGAGCGGCGGCGGTTCCGCCTCCGGATATTCCACGCCCGCTGTTCCCTGGGATACTGTTATTTCAGGCGAGGGGATTGCCATCCATGGCGCTTTCTGGCATAACGATTTCGGAGAGAAGCGTTCGCATGGTTGTATCAATCTGAAACCTGAAGACGCAAAATGGATCTTCCGCTGGACAACCCCCCACGTTTCGCTTGCTCAGAGTGAATTACGAATGTCGCTTCCCGATCATGGAACAGTGGTTACTACAACAGAATTGAAAATCTAACTAATAATGTCATTGCGAGGAGGATGCTTTCTCCGACGAAGCAATCTCCATCGCGTTGGGGGATTGCTTCGGGCAAAAAACAAGTACGCCCTCGCAATGACGGAATCTTTTTGAGGTATTGAATGGAAATATCACAAATTAGCGTTTGGCTTGCCTTTCTTGCAGGCCTGGCCTCTTTTCTTTCGCCCTGTGTATTCTCGCTTGTGCCTGCATACATAGGTTATCTGGGCGGGCGCGCGGCGGGCGGTGAGAATAATAATGCCAATCGGTGGATCACCTTTAGTCATGGCCTTGCTTTTGTGCTTGGCTTTAGCACCGTGTTTGTTCTGCTGGGTGTACTGGCTGCGGTTGCCGGCGCCATACTTTTTGATTTGCGCTTTTGGCTGGCGAAGATCGGCGGCATTGTTGTTATTATTTTTGGCTTGCATATGATCGGTGTGTTCCATATACCATTCCTTGCTTATGACACGCGAGTTCAACAGGCTCCAGACCCGAAATGGGGATATCTCTCTTCTGCGTTGATGGGTGTATTCTTCTCGGCGGGCTGGTCACCTTGTGTTGGACCTGTGCTGGGCGCCATCCTGACACTGGCCATCAATGGCGGCTCGATCTCGCTTGGCGCAGTTCTCCTTACAGCTTATTCTGCAGGGCTGGCAATTCCTTTTCTGCTTGCCGCGCTTGGCATTGGCTGGGTGTCCGCTATTTTGAAGAAATATGGCAAAACCATGCGATACGTTGAGATCGCAATGGGTGTGCTTCTGGTGATCGTGGGCGTGATGCTTTTCTCAGGCATCTTTGAGTTGATTGCCCAACGCGCTCAATTTTTCTGGTTTGATTTTGGGTTGTAATTCGGTTGTTACTGATCGTTCGCACCATCCCGCAGGTTTAATGGACATACCGTGATCTTTACGGACAACCTGCGGGATGTTTTATGGTATAGGATAAATTATGCTTAATGTAACCCTCTATACGCGCAAAGATTGCAAACCATGTGACGAAGTGAAAACACACTTGAACGAATTGCAGGCTCAATATCCACATCGGCTGGTGGAAGTGGATATTGATGTCGATGCCGTGCTGGTTGCCAAATATGGCGAAGCGGTGCCCGTTGTGGAAGTTGGACCGTATAGCATCAAAGCTCCCATCACGCGCCAAAAATTACAAATGACCATTGGCGCGGCGTTTGACCGAAAGAATCAATTGGAGAAACTCGATGACCCTGAATATAAAATGCGGATACAGAAGGGACAACAAGTGACAACAGGCGACCGGGTTTCATTTTGGATCGCCAGGCGTTATTTGCTGATGCTGAATTTGTTCATGCTGCTGTATGTGGGCCTGCCATTCCTTGCGCCAACGCTGATGAAGATGGGCGCAGAGTTACCCGCCCGCGCCATCTATCGGATATACAGCCCGCTCTGCCATCAATTTGGATTTCGATCTTTCTTTCTTTACGGAGAGCAGGTTGTTTATCCACTGGCGGAGGCGAATGTGGCAGGTGTCAAAACATTTGAGCAGGCAACGGGAATTTCCAACCTCGACGATCCATATAGTTATACGCGTTTCGATGCGCGTAAATATATTGGCGACGATACAGTTGGTTATAAGGTTGCGCTTTGCGAACGCGATGTGGCGATCTATCTTGCCATTTTAGCTTTTGGAATCATTTTCGGTCTGACGGGCCGCCGCATTCGATCATTACATTGGGCTTTATGGCTTCTCATCGGTATTGCGCCGATTGGCCTGGATGGTTTCTCTCAGCTCTTTAGCCAGTTCAATTGGGAGTGGCTTGCATCCATTGTGCCTTATCGTGAGAGCACACCTTATTTGCGCGTGCTTACCGGCGCGCTTTTTGGTTTTGCCACCGCGTGGTTTGCCTACCCTAATATCGAAGAGTCGATGAACGAAACCCGCCAATATTACATCAAGAAGTTCGCCGTCAAAAAGGCTTCAGAGTAATGCCCTTCCACGAAAAAAACGGACTTCGTTATTTTAGTTTTGATATTTTTTCAAACGCAGTTATGCAGGCGGTCTTTACACGCTGTGGAGGCGTGAGCCCGGCACCCTGGCATTCATTAAATCTAGGCGGATCGGTGGGGGATGACCCAGCCCGCGTGGCGGAGAATCGCATTCATGCATTTCAAACCATGGGACGCGACCCCGCTTCTCTTCATGACGTTTGGCTGGTTCACGGCACAGACATTGTCTACGCTGATGAACCTCGTCTGCTCGAAAGACCCTCCACGAAAGCCGATATTCTTTTTACAGATAATCCCGAAGTTTCGTTATATATGCGCTTTGGAGATTGTGTGCCTATTTTGCTCCATGACCCGCTCAAGAAAGTGATCGGCATCGCCCACGCAGGCTGGATGGGAACTGTTAAGGGCGTGGCAAAAGCCGCCGTGGAAGGAATGCAATCCCGCTACGGCTGCAAGCCCGAAAATATTGTTGCGGGCATTGGCCCATCCATTGGCGCGGATCATTATGAAGTGGGCGCAGATGTGATTTCACAGTTTCAAGAAAAACATGATCACGATGCCGATAATATTCTACAGACAAAAAATGGAAGCACCTTTCTTGATCTGTGGATGGCGAATTCGCTCCAATTACAAAAAGCAGGCGTGGAACAGATCCAGGTTTCAGGTATATGCACGGCCTGCCATTTGGATGATTGGTTTTCGCATCGAGCAGAAAAAGGGAAAACGGGTAGATTCGGCGCATTGATGGCGTTGCAGGCCTAGGGTCAGAAAGATGCGGGGTAAAATTGGTCCATGAGTGAATTAGTCGCATCCATCCATGCAAGATATTTGGAAACATTAGGTAATATTGCGCGTGCGGCCCGCAGTGTTGGGCGCGAGCCAGAGTCGATTAAATTAGTTGTGGTCACAAAGTCCCAACCCGTTGAGGTAGTACGGGCAGCCATTGAAGCGGGCGCGCAATTTTTGGGAGAGAATTATCCTGAAGAGGGTGTCATGAAACTTCAATCTCTGCATGAGTTTTCTGCGGTAGAATGGCATATGATCGGTCACGTACAAAGCCGCAAGGCGCAGCTTGTGGCTGGGAACTTTAACTTTTTGCATTCTTTAGACAGCTTGAAACTTGCCAGGAAACTCGACCGTTTTTGCGACGATGCCAAACGTATTCTTCCCGTATTATTGGAATTCAATGTCGGTGAAGAAGATAGTAAATCTGGCTGGCCCGCATGGAACGAGACACTCTGGCCTGCGTTGTTGGATGAACTTTCTTCTGTCATTGCTCTTCCGAATTTGAAAGTACGCGGCTTGATGACCATGCCTCCATTAGGAGAAACCGCCGAATTCTCGAGAGCCTTCTTTAAGAAGCTGAAACAATTACAGGACTATTTATCTTTGCAATTTCCGCAAGCCGATTTTGCAGAGCTTTCGATGGGAACAAGCAGCGATTACGAAGTAGCAGTGCAGGAGGGCGCTACCCTGGTGCGAGTGGGCACTGCCATTGTCGGGCCGCGTCAATACAAAACGGAGACTTAATGGATTTCGGGATTTTGATCATATTTATAAGAGCGGTTGCCCAGTTATTTATTTATGTTGTGATCGCTGCATCACTGCTTTCTTTTTTTCTTCCGCCCCATCACCCTGTTCGTGAAGCATTGGATCGAATTGTTAATCCATTCCTGGATCCCATCCGACGCATGGTGCCAATGGCGGGCACACTCGATTTCAGTCCGTTGATACTCATTATTGCGGTGGATCTATTATCCCGGCTGTTGATCATTCTATTGAGTTGAGGTGAATCATGTCCAGAAAATATGACTTTCATGATGGCAAACGCGGCTCTGCTTTGGCGGTGCGTGTGACTCCGCGCGCCAGTCGTAACGAGATTGTGGGCGTGCTGAATGACGGCACGATCAAAGTTCACCTTGCCGCCGAGCCTACGGATAGTGAAGCCAATGTAGTATTGATCGGGTTTCTTGCGCAAGTACTCGGCGTGCCAAAATCTCGCGTGGAAATTGTAGCTGGCACGAGCGGCAGGGACAAATTAGTCTCCGTGCTCGATATGGATGTGGAGACCGTGCATCAGCGCGTTCTCGCGCATATGGAATAATAATTTATCTTACAAGGGACGCACGCGCAGGCTGTTTCGAATCAAGCCTTGCGAGAGTAATGACCTCAATTAAATAAAAAAGGATGAGGAGCTTCTCAAGTATGAAAGCTCCTCATCCTTTTATTTTCTTTTTACTCTGCCAGGCCATACAAGCGCCGATAGATAACATAGAACTCATAAATAGCGCGGATATAATTACGTGTTTCTTCAAAGCGCACAGTTTCCAGAAATAGATCGGGGTCATCGCCCGCAAGTTCCTTCCATGCCAGCGCATTTCCTGGACCGGCGTTGTAACCAGCCAGTGCCGCATAAATATTTCCATCCAGCAGATTACGGTTTTTTGCAAGATAATATGTGCCAAATGCCACGCTCACATCCGGGCGATACAGGTCCTTGTCATCGTAGTTGCGTGGCCAAACGAGTTCAAAGTTGATCTCTGCGCCTGTCGCAGGGATGATTTGCATCAACCCGCGCGCCGCTTTATTTGAGATGGCGAATCCCTCGAAGAAACTCTCCTGCCTGACCACACTGAATATTAATAAGGGATCAAAGCCGTTGGTCTGCGCGTCGGGGATAATGAGATCGGAATAATATAAACCATAGCGCACATGACTAAAATATGGGGGCGCCATCATGGATTCGGCATGTTCATCCAACCCGGCCAATGTCAGGGTTTGACGCGCGGCAAAAATGGCAGAGCGGTATAAGCCCAGATCCAGCAGATAATTTGTTAACCGATAACTGCCAATGGCCTCTTTGTTTAATTCCAATTCCAAACGCAGATTCTCAAATTCCAGTTGGGCGTCCTCGTACAGGCCAAGCCCCCACAATTCAGCGCCGCGTATAATGCGCTCGTCTGCCGCCAGCGGGCCGAGTCCGTTCAAGTCAACATCTGCCGCAAGATTAAAAGTTAACCTTACCCATGCGTCTGCGTCGGCGCGCTCGCTCGATAAATCTGGTGAAAAATTTGTTGAAATAGGCGGAGCAAAGGGCGCGCGTTCGATCAACAGATCCCGCGCGCGTTCGCTGTAATAGCCGCCTGCGTCAATGCTCTGCGCTGTGCGCCATGCGGTTAAGGCGGCTTCATTGTCATCAAGTTTTTGATGTGTTTTTCCCAGCCATAAATACGCGCGCGCTTTATCTTCCACGCTTAGAGAGAGACCAAGACTGCGGTTAAATGAATCCCTGGCAGAGGAAGCATCTCCCTCGCGGTAGTAGATGATCCCGCTTAAGAAAGTGGCTGTTACCGCTTCCACCGCGCCGGGATATTCATTTGCAACGCGCGCCCACACCTGCAAAGCCTGATCGTATTGTCCATTACTTTCATAAATACGCGCCGCTCTCATTAAAAAATCCGCAGAGATCTCGCTGCCTGGCACGGCCGCGACGAAATCCAAAAGTGTTTGCGCGGCAACATCAGATAAGCCCAGGTTGTATAACTCAACCAGATATTTCTCCTCCCAGGCGCCTCCCCAGCGCGGATGGGTTGGATAGTTCGCAATGAATGTTGAAAAATCCTGTAATGCTTCATCGTAGAAATCAAGATCGCGCCTGGCGAGCGCCCGATAAAAATACACCGTGCCGTCATTTCCCGGATTTGCGGCAATATAAATATCAAAGCGTTGAATGGCAACATCGTATTGACCTGCATAGTAATCCACGATGCCGCGATCAAGATCGTTTACTTCTCCGCCCGCATCCAGAAGCGCAACCAGGCTTAGATACGCGTAATTAGATAAGGGATAATTTTCCACTGCCAGGCGGAATTTTCCCAACGCCTCATCGTTTCGACCGAGAGCCTGATACGCCAGCCCAGACTCATACGCCACCTGGGCCTTGATGTAGTCATTAGGCGCGCGCGCGGCAATGCCATCATATAATGCCAGCGCGGCTTCATAATTCCCAAGTTCGGTTTGTGTGGATGCAACCTTTATATCAAGCCCAATATCATCGCCAATGGATGGGGCCTGAATGGCGGCGGTGTATGCGGCGAGCGCGTCCGCATAGTTTTGCGCCTCAAAGAGCGCGTCACCGCGCAATTCCTGCGTATACGCATCCAGGATGTCAGGACGCAGGGAGAGGTAGGTTTGCCATGAGTCGGCGGCGGCTTGATAATTTTCCAGGCGGTAATTTGCGAAACCTTGCAGGAAATAAGCCTGCGCAATGTGCGCAGACTCGGGATATTCTGTGATCAATATTTGCAGGGCAGCGAGTGTGTCTTCATAACGCTCTTCCATAAAGAAGACGCGCGCCTCGCCCCATTTGGCGGCAGCGCGTATCGACGGATCGGGTGAGTCTTGAAGCGCAATTTGATAATGAAGTAAGGCGTTTTCGTAATCGCCATTAAAGAAGGCATGGTCGCCCACGCCCACCCGGGCGACAGGAAGCGGCGTGGGGGTGATGGTTGGGGTGAAGGTCGCTTCGGGAGTGGATGTGACGCTGGGGGTCAGTGTCCAGCCTGGGGGGATGGCGGGAATGTTCGGGAGGATGGAACAGGCCGCTATCGCAGCAGCAAGCAAAAGTCCAGAAAAGAGACGGATGTACTTCATCCCATTTTTATACTGGCAAAAGAGAGAGAAGTCAAGCAAGGTTACCGCTGGTCTCG
Source organism: Anaerolineales bacterium (assembly GCA_038250295.1). Taxonomy (GTDB): domain Bacteria; phylum Chloroflexota; class Anaerolineae; order Anaerolineales; family Villigracilaceae; genus Villigracilis. The sequence continues at coordinate 12,062 of JBBSCM010000070.1, forward strand.
TAGATTACAGAAATTATTGGCTGGGTTTATGAATAGTTCTTAATTCTGATTTGGTCATTTATGCGGCTCTCTGAAAATCTGGATTGTGTGTGATATATTACAGAGTATCGTCAGGCGATGTTGTTCCTGTAAGTATTCGATTGCTGAAGAGGAAAATAATGTGAACAGACAGCACAAAATTTATCATCTCGGCCGGTTGATTTTGGTTGCTTTTATGTTATTTAACGTTGTGGCTTGCGGAGCCAAACCGGAAGCATCCGCAACGCAGGTAACCTCCAGCGGATTTCTCTGCCCTGAACCAAGCCCCTTGCAGTTTTTCGGGTAGGGCATGAAGTGGAGGATCTCGGCAATGCGCTTTCGTTATACGATCAGATCTGGACAGAAATAAAGGAATAGCCGCATTCGGATCATAAGACTATGTTGAATTTTTCTCCCTCCGCAGGCGAAAGAGATTTGCGCCTTGCCATTGTAGAATGCGGCCGTATTGCCTATGAGCGTCATTTAATGACATCTAATGACGGCAATATCTCTGTCCGCATGGATGACGGCTTGATTCTGATTACACCTTCAGGAATTTCAAAAGGCCGTTTGCGCACAGAGGATTTGCTGGTGGTTGATCTCGAAGGCAGCATCATTTCCGCAATGACAGATCGCAGGCCATCCTCCGAAACGCCCATGCATCTTGAAGTTTATACACAACGGGAGGATGTGCGCGCTGTAATTCATGCGCACCCCATCTTTGCGACCACACTTACGGTTTCAGGCATGGAATTTCCTGTGGATGTGCTCCCCGAAGTTTTGCTTACATTAGGTAATGTTCCCGTCACTGCTTACGCAACACCTTCGTCGCAGGAAGATGCAGATGCGATCCGCCCGTTTGTGAAAGACCATAATGCGCTCCTGCTCTGTCAGCATGGCAGCCTCACGTACGGAAAAAACCTTGACGAAGCATTAATTCATTTGGAACGCATCGAACATGTTTCCGAAATTTACTGGCGCGCGAAGATGTTGGGCAATGTAAAACGGGTTCCACCCGAGGCGCAGTCCCGCCTGGTTGAACTGCGGGAAAAATATTTTAAAGGTTAAAAATATGCGGACTGTCTTTTGGGAAAATAACGAACTCAAGATGATCGACCAGCGCATTTTGCCCGCGCGCCTCGAACTCGTGGCCATTCGCAAACATAAAGATGTGGCCCACGCCATCACCGATATGGTGGTGCGCGGCGCCCCTGCGATTGGAGCCGCTGCCGCATTTGGGCTGGCTCTTGCGGGATATGAATCCGCTTCACGCTCGACCGAGAAGCTATTTGCCGATCTACAGAAAGCCGCCGCCGTTTTGAAGTCTGCGCGGCCTACTGCTGTAAATTTGGCATGGGCTTTGGATCGGGTAATGCATAATGCTGAGATCGTTAAAGATTCTCTTTCTGCCGATGATCTGCGCGGATATGTATTAGCCGAAGCACAAAAGATCGCGAATGAGGATGTGGAAATCAACAAGCGCATGGCAGAACACGGCGCCGCCTTAATTGACGACGGTGACACCATCATCCACCACTGCAACACGGGCGCCCTCGCCACAGTGGATTGGGGAACTGCCCTGGGAGTTATCCGCACGGCGCATGAACAAGGAAAAAAGATCCATGTGCTGGTGGATGAAACTCGTCCGCGCTTGCAGGGTGCGCGTCTCACCGCCTGGGAATTGGAACAATATGGAATTCCCTATGAGATCATCAGCGATAATATGTCTGGTTATTTCCTGAAAGCGGGCAAGGCGCAAAAAGTTTTCTTCGGCGCGGACCGTGTTGCCGCAAATGGCGATGTAGCCAATAAGATCGGCTCCTACATGCTCGCACTCGCCGCGCATGATAACAACGTGCCTGTCTATTCAGTGGTGCCAACCTCAACCATTGACCTGTCCCTCGCACACGGAGATTTGATTCCCATTGAAGAGCGGGACACAGACGAAGTCCTTGGGATTCAATTTCACGGCGAACCGATCGCGCCGAAAAATGCCAAAGCGCGCAACCCAGCTTTCGACGTCACACCGAACCGTTTGCTCAGTGGTATTGTCACAGAGAATGGGGTGGTGTATCCTCCTTTTGATGTGAATTTGAAGAGTTTTGTCAAATAATTCGCTACCTTATAAATGTCGTTGCGAGGGCGCTCCTGCCCGAAGCAATCTCCTCTTAAGCAGAGTGAATTACTCAATAGGAGCTACCCATTAAACTGGAGATTGCCTCGCAAGAAATGCTCGCAACGACATCGTTAAGAGTATTATACGGTGTAATTCAAATCAAATAGAAAGTCTGGTCCCATGCTTCTTTTTCAACCTCCTCCTTCAACTCGTTATGATCTTCGCTTCAATCTGCTCGGGATTCCCGTTCGAGTGCATCCATTATTCTGGTTGGTGGCTCTTTTGCTGGGCTCTTCATCCCGAAGTATTGTTTTGATCCTGATCTGGATTTTGGCTGTTTTTGTTTCCATCTTGATTCATGAGCTGGGTCACGCGCTCGCGTTTCGACGGTATGGACAGCCTTCGTATATCGTGCTTCATTTTTCGGGCGGGCTGACCGTACCCGAATCGTTGTCATGGGGGGGCATGTCTGCGAATGTTGGGTTTTCACCGAACCAAAATATTTTTATCTCTCTTGCCGGCCCTTTTGCGGGTTTTCTAATGGCTGGTTTGATAGCGGTGGGGGTTGTTATTTCAGGCGGGTCGATCATCACAACTTATTTGCTGGGTTTCATCCCGTTGCCTGTGTCGGCGACGCTGCCATTTGGCGGAGGCATCCTGAGTTCACTGGTAACGACAATGCTTTGGATCAATATTTTTTGGGGATTGATAAACCTCATGCCCGTGTACCCTCTTGATGGAGGCAACGTTGCCCGATATCTGCTTCTCCAGGCCGATCCACGGGATGGTGTTCGCAAATCTCTTTGGCTTTCGGTTATCGCAGGCGGCCTTGTTGCGCTTGCAGGCTTTTTCTTCCTGGGCAGTGTATATATGGCGGTCCTGTTTGGGTTTCTTGCATTTCAAAGCTATCAATCCTTGCAAGCTTATACAAACAGGTTTTAATTCGAATAAAAGTTGCAAACAAAATTTCTAGACAATCCCATTGTGCCGTGATAAACTCACGCTTGTAAACAAATCCAGCGCACTCGTGAGAGTGCGCCTTTTTCTGCGAGTTGATAAATGGACATACTTCTTACTGGCTCTGTTGCATACGATTATTTGATGACCTTTCCGGGTTTGTTCAAGGAACAGATCCTTCCCGAACGATTAGGTTCCATCAGCCTTTCATTTCTGGTGGACTCCATGTCCAAACAGCGCGGCGGTGTTGCGCCGAATATTGCCTACGGCATGGCCTTGCTCGGTGAGAAACCGCGCGTGATGGCAACAGTTGGCGAAGACTTTGGGGATTATCGCGCATGGCTTGACTCAAAAGGTGTGGATACATCACTGATGAAAGTTGTCCCCGGGCTTTTTACCGCCTCGTTCTTTGCAACGACCGATCAGGCTTCTGCTCAAATTGCATCTTTTTACCCCGGGGCAATGGATGTGGCAGCGACTCAATCCTTCAAGGATTTGTCGAGCAAACCGCAGCTTGTTGTCATTTCGCCAAATGCGCCCGATGCCATGATGAAATTTTCAGCCGAAAGCCGCGAACTGGATATTCCATATCTATATGATCCGGGCCAGCAGGTGCTTCGCCTCGAAGGCAGCGAGTTGGCGCGTGACATGGAAGGCGCATACTTCCTGTTCTGTAATGATTATGAATTTGGCTTGATCTCAAAGAAAACAGGCTGGAGTTTGGATCAGATCCTCGAGCACGTAAAAGTGTTGGTCATTACACGTGGAAAAGATGGCGCTGATCTGTATGTAGGCGGGGATTCAGTCCATATCCCAACTGTCCCTGAAGATCAGATCGTGGACCCAACAGGAGTGGGGGATACTTTCCGCGGAGGATTCCTTGTGGGATATTCACAG
>JBBSCM010000071.1:0-15631 GCA_038250295.1 Anaerolineales bacterium
AATCCAATCAAGAGGCCTTTGTTATTGGCGGGTTGCACGGTTGGTACTCCGAACAGGCATGCCCCCATTTCCCGACTTATTAAACTATTTCCACGTGTAGGAATTTCAAATGTCCTGACCGGAATCATATTTCAATAGTCAGTTTCTTCAATAAGTAGGTATTGTGTTGCTCGGACTATTTTTTGACGGCTGTGGAGAGAAAGCCTCATTAACGTCGTGGTGTTCCATTGATTGAATAGCCAAACGACTTGCAGCAGGTTATTCGGGCGATGTGGCGCTTCTTAAACGCAGAATAATATATTGGGCATGTGACCATAATAAGGGTGATGCAATACTCCCCCAACGATCTGTCCATGTTGCATAACAGGATGGGATATTCAGGTTTTCAGCGACCTGCTCCGGCAGAAATAAATCAGCCTGTGTTCTCGATTCTATCCAGGATAGGCAGATTTGGATTTTTGGTCTAAGAGCTGCTTCCATATCCGGGCGTGCAGCTGATAATTCTGTGTAATACCATCCCAGCCATGCAGTCAGCAGGATCCATGCTCCCCCGCCATAATAAGAGTCTTCAGCATATCGGTAAAGACCACCATCCTTCAGAATGGTCGCTTCCATATTCTCTACAGTCTTGAGCATGATCGGGTCATCTGGAGCAACAACTCCATAAGGGACAGCCAGACCCAACAGACTTGCATCCACGGCTGATGATTCAGGGAATTTAACAAAGTGGCCAAATGCTTCTGTACCGGCAAGTAATTGGTTGCGAATCGCATCCGTTACGGATTGATGACTCCTGCACGTCATCTTCGAATATGCCTGAAGCCCGCCATAGATCGCGGCAAGCGTGTGCGGATGAACATGGTCGGGGAATTCCTCCCAACAATCATAGCAGGGGAGCATGCAGAGTTCACTCAAATAATCAGCCACAAGTTCAGCAGCCTCCAATATTTCTTCCGGAATCTGAGTTTCGGGGTTGAGGGTACGATGTTCATTCAGCGCCCAAAGCCATGTGCCAAAGCCATCCAGTTGAAAGTTTGGCCAGTTACCGGGTTCTCCGTCTGCTCCATCCAGGCGGTAACGAGTGTGCAAAATTTCGGCTTCAGTAAGTTTTTCGCCTGAACGAACCTTCGCGATACTGGACCGCACCAGGCTTTTTCGTTCGTTCACACGCCCGGCCACCCATTGGTGAAAGTGAAGCGCGCTTTCGTGCTGACCCGCCAGATCCATGGCGTAGGCGATGAACGATCCGTCTCGGAACCAGCAATAATGGTATGTTGGAAAATTGGGACTGGCAATATAACCGCCGCTCTTTGATTGATTTTCAAGAATAATTTCGATACTGCGTTGATATAAGTTACTCATGGATGGCAACCAACCCTGTGTAATTAATTTGCGGAATGTGAAACGTTAAAATTCCATGGGAGTATTCAAAACGTACCGCTTGAGGTCCATCAATCTGTTCGGGACAATCCCAAAAGACCTGGGCAGGTTGTTGGGACATCTGGATTTTTACCGTGACATTCTGATGAGGTGTAGGTGTGGCATGAACCACATCCCAATGTTGATGAGAGTCGAGACCAGTGAAATTAACCATTTGAATGACAGATAATTTCGGCTGACGCCGCACCAAGATCATGATGGACTCGTCCGTGTCTATGTAATCAGGATTTAGGTCGCTTTTCGACCAGGTTTCCCTTTCAAGCGTGGACAGGGTATACGGCCTCAACCATTCACCATTGCGGACCGTAAAATCAGCCAGCTTTCGCAATTCAGTATAAAGATCAGGAGGGATCTGTTCATGTTTGGGAAAGTAGGGATCGGAGAGTAAACGCGCCTCCTCGCCCAGTTCGATGCGTGTACCGCCGCAAGCCAAAATAACAGCATCGGCCAAAAGATTATTGGCCGAACGGTCGGCCGGCAGGTAATGTGCGATCACAACTGCTTTTCCGCGGGAGAGGCGGACAGCATTCAAGACGATCTCTGCCAGGCGGCGATACTCCAGATCAGGCGGCCAGACTTCAATATACATAAAGTCAACTTCAGACTCGGCCAGGGCTTCGACCGGCCAGTTGCCAACCGCATTGAACAGTACCGTTTGATTGGGGTGCTGTTCGGATGCAGATTGAATGAACTCCACAAAAGCGCGCGGAAGGTCCACCAAATTTTGGTGTGCATCCCAGGCAATTTTTGGGTCGCCATATTGATCAATATGAAGACCGTCGAATGGAATGTCCTGGAGTGCGCGGATGCCCTCAGCCAGCAAATGTTGACTCCATGACCTGCCGGCTGAAGGGTCCATCAGTCCGAGAAAGTTTTCGCCAAAAGCGATGGGTTTCGCAGCTTCATCATAAAGCGCCCAGTCAGGATGTGCATGCCAGAAATCGGCGGAGGCTGCGTAGATGGCCAGGTAGGGCATGGCCGCCATCCCGTATTGATGGGCAGTGTCCACCAACTTCCGAACAGTGACAAGGGATAGCGCACGCCCAAGTGGGTCCGTGTACTCCTCGGTGGCGGCCAGTAATTGATCATGGCGATACTGCCAATCGTAGAATTGAAGTCCGTTGATGTGGAAACGTATTAGTTTTTTTAGGGCAATCTCAGGGTCTGCGCGGAGCGGGCCGAAATCTGAAAGGAAACCGTAACGGGGGAAATCAATCCAGCTGGATAGTACATCGAAAGCTGTAGACGCTTCAAGATGAGAATCAATCAACAAACGGGCTGAATACCCGGCCGGTGTTTCTGGAGGGTTCCAGTCAATTTGTATTGTTTGAGACCCGCATCCGATCTGACATTGGTGTTCAAGAATTACAGGCTGTTCAGCAAGGTGTTGAATGAAAATTTTTAGTGAGATCTGTTCGGGAATGAGCGATTCAATTTCAATAAGGAATGTGACAGGTTCACCAGGAAGAAAACTTCCCTGTGATGGATAAAAATCAAGAATATGCATATTAACCTTTTAGACCGGTCGTGGAAATGCCTTGCACAAAATGGCGTTGGAAAATAATGAAAATAATTAATACGGGAACCAATGCGACCAATGAGGCGGCAAAGACCTGACCCCATTCGGTGAGATGTTCACTTTGAAAAAGCGCGATGGCAATCGGCAGGGTTCGCTGGCTGGAATTTTTTATGGCCACATTGGCCCAGGCAAATTCCTCCCAGCTGTATAAAAATGTATTGATGATCACAACAGAAATGCCCGGCCAGGAAAGTGGCAGGATAATTCTCCAGAAAATCGTCCACGGGCCTCCGCCATCGATCAAGGCCGCTTCTTCCAGGTCGCGCGGTACGTTTTCAAAAACGCCGCGCAACAGGAAGGTTTGCATGGATATATTCATGGTGGTGTATACCAGAATCAGTCCGGTATGATTGAAGAGGTTCAACCACTTTGCAACGATAAATTGCGGGATGATGAGCATGACCGGTGGAACCATCATGCCAAGCAGGAAAATATAAAATATGGTTTCCTTGCCACGAAAACGAAGACGGGCAAATACAAAGGCCAGCATGGATGAAACCAGCACGGTCAGCAGGGTGCTGATGATCGCCACTTTTGCGCTGTTTAGAAAATACAGGTCGAACTTGTCCTTGCCAAGCGCCGCAATGTAATTTTTTAATGTCCAGATTTGCGGCCACAAACGCGGGGGAAGTTCAAAGATCATCGTTTGCGGTTTAAACGATGTGATGATCATGTACCAGATGGGAAGCAGCACAAGACCCAATCCCAGAGTCAGGATGATCAGTTTGAAAAGTTTGTCAAAATTTTGCTGTGTTTTTCGGTTCATGTCAGGCCGCCTGCTGTTTCATCAGCCGCAGTTCGATCAGGCTGACGATGAATACAAATCCCGTCAACAGGTAGCTGATGGCCGCGCCATAGCCAAAGTCCAGCCGCCCGAAGGTAGCCTCGTACATTAATGTCAGAACAGAATGGGTCAGATCAAGAGGGTCTCCGCCATTGGTCATTAATTGAAACGGGACGTATGCGTTCAAACCACCAATGACCAACACCACCACCAGGAATACAGTTGTTGGACCGAGCAACGGCCAGGTGATATAGCGCAGTTGTGTGCCAGAGTCTGCGCCGTCCACGCGCGCTGCTTCATATAATTCTGCCGGAATGGCCTGCAGGCCGGCAAGGAAAATGATTGCAGCCCAGCCAATCCCTTTCCAGATATCGAGCAGAATGATGGGGACGAGGGTCAGGTATTCATCTGCGAACCACAGGATGTCTTTGGGAATGATGTGCAGGAAATCCTTGAGGATGTAATTGACAAGCCCCGCCTGGCCATTGAACATGTATTCAAACAACAGGCTGACGATCACCCAGGAAGTGATCACCGGCAGATAGTACGCCACACGGAAGAAGGTTCGTCCTGGCAGTGGCTGATTGAGCAGCAAGGCAACACACAGGCCAAGGATCAATTTTATGACAACCGTAATCGCCGTGTAGGCCAGTGTGTTCAGTACGGCACGTCGAAATATGGGGTCGGATAACGCGTGTTGATAATTTCCAAACCCCACAAAAATCGAACGTTCAGGGTGAACGATCTTCCACTCGAAGAAGCTGATCTGCAGCGAGTACAGCATTGGGCCAAGAAAGAACAAGGCAAACAGGATCAGTCCGGGAAGAAGGAAGATCAGTGCTGGAATTAAGTCGGAAGAACGGCCTTTGTTGCGCATGGTTTTGAAGGATGCGGACGAACCTGTGTCGTCCGCATCCTTGTTGGTTCCATTCCTGTCCCCGCCTAAGCAAGGGCAGTCTGATGATAATCTAATCTATTCTACTTCCCGAGCAAGGCATCGATCTCGCCAGCGGCCTGATCAAGCGCTTCCTGCGGAGTCTGATCGCCTTTCAGCATGCGCTGGTAGGCATTGTTGATGGCATTATCCATGTCAGACCACTTGGGGTGCGGGACACGTGCCTGGGCAGTCTTTAATTGTTCCTGGAAGACTGCAAAGTATGCAGGCATGGCAGGGTCTCCAGCCAGGGAGGCGAGAGTTGGCATTTGACCAACAGCAGCCATCATCTTCTGTGCGTCCGGAGTGAGCAGATAAGCGGCCCACTTCATGGCGGCTTCCTGATTTTGTGAATCTGCAAGGACGACCACATTTTCACCGCCAACGACTGAGCTGGTGCTACCTTGCGGGCCAGTTGGGATGGGCGCAAAGTTGACTTCAAAGTCCGGGTAGTTCCCCTTGTAGATGTCGACCATCCACGGGCCGTCAATGATCATGGCATATGTGCTCTCGGCATGGCCGGCGTCAGTTGCAATACCGCCACCCAGCAGGTTCGGAGACAGACAGCCCTGGTCATACAGATCCTTGAGCATCGTGAAGGCCGCGACGCTTTCGGCGCCATTGACATAACCACTTGCCGTGGTGATCTTCTCATCCGTGATCTTACCGCCCATCGCATAGAAGACTGGGGCGGGTGCCCAGAAGTATGTGCCGCCTTCAGCATAACCGTAAGTTTTCTTGGCCGCATCGGTCAACTGACAGGCGACTGTTGCGAATTCTTCCATCGTGGCTGGGGCGGCGGTCAAGCCGGCAGCTTCGAATACGCTCTTGTTCCAGAGAAGTACCTGCGTGTTGGTATCCAACGGCAAACCGTAATAGTGATCCTGCCAGACATTGGTGGAAAGCGGGCCGGGGAAAGTGTCCTTGATAATGTTTTCGAAATCAGGTAAGGCGCCATCCAATTGGGTGAGTGCTTCCTGGTCGGCAAATTCAGAAACCCAGGCGATATCAAGACGGGCCACGTCCGGAACTGCGCCGCTTGATATTGCGGTTAGCAGGGCTGTCTTGTAATCATTGTAGGCGTAGCGGGTGGATTCAACGGAGATACCAGGGTTTGCGGCTTCGAATGCGGCGATCACCTGTTCGAGTTGGGCGGCTTCAGCATCGCTGTGCGTGTGCCAGTATTGAAGGGTGACGGGTTCAGCAACCGGTGCTTCTGTCGGAGCCTGTGTGGCTGCAACCGGTGCTTCGGTTACAGCGGTTGGGGCGGTGGTTGGCGTGGCGGCTGGACCACAGGCTGACAGCACAGTGGCTGTGGCGATGATCAAACTAAAGATCATGAGGGCAATACGATTGAGTTTCATTTCTCTTTTTCTCCTTTTATGGTTTGAGTTTTTTCAGGACGGACAGGGTCTGTGGAAATTATCAAATGGATTGTGCCTCCTACTTTGTTCGCTGAGTAAAATAACTCAGGACAAAAAAATTATACGGTGATAGCAGCTGGTACTTTTTTATGGATGGGGGACTCGAACAATTCGCGGAGTACCAACCCGGCTGCTCCGCGGGCCCAGACATCGTCACCCCAAGGGATGATCTCAACGATCTTTGGATCAAACAACCCAGGCATTGTGTTCTGCTGGATCGACTCCTTCATTGGAATAAAAAGAAAGTCACCTTCACGCGTTCCCTCACCGCTGATAATGATCTTCTGTGGATTGAACAGGTTGATCAGATTCCCGATTGCGATCCCGAGAATACCGCCGGCCTTTTTAAAGATGCGTATCGCGGAAGCGTTGCCAGCCTGAGCCAGAAGCAGCAGATCATCAATGGTTTCGACTGATGTTGAAAGGTTTCCACGCTCAAACTCTTCGTGGGCGGTGCGGATCAAGCCGGGATCACCTACATAGACTTCCAGGCATCCATGTTTTCCGCAGGCGCATAAAGGTCCTTTTGGGTCAATGGTGGTATGCCCCAATTCGCCCGCGCCACCGTTCTCTCCACGGTAAAACTGGCCGTTCACTACAATTCCCAGGCCAACACCGCGCCCCACAGTTACGGTCAGGAAATTATCCACTCCCTGGCCGGGACCGAACCACCTTTCGGTGAGTGTCAGTGTGTTTACATCATTTTCAATATAGATGGGGACATTTAATTTGCTTTGAAGCATTTGGCGCAGGGGAACATTATCCCAGCCATAAATGGGGGATTGGCGCAGGATGCCTGCCTCGGCATCGATAATGCCTGCCAACCCAACACCAACGCCAAGCAATTGTTTTTTGGAGATCTTTTGTTCGCGGATAAACATGGTGACCAAATGCGCCAGATCATCCACGACCCGCTGCGGGTTGTGGCCGGAGAGCGGCATGGAAGATTTCGCGATCACCGTGGCTTCCAGGTCAGTCAATGCACAAATAGCATTGACCTCAGTCAATTTGATACCAACTACATAACCACCCTTTGGATTAATGACCAACAAAATGGGAGGGCGTCCACCGCTGGAATCCCCTGCCGATTTTTCCAAAACCAGGTTTTGCGAGATCAGCTTCGCTGATATGGAAGTTACTGTTGCCGGGCTAAGCCCGGTTCGCCGTGCAATTTCAGCCCTTCCAATCGGGCCATACGTCTTGATTGCATTCAAGACGTGTGAGCGGTTGATTGCTCTAATCAAATCACGGTTTCCAGTAGGGTGGGTCATAATGACTAACTTTATTCACTGAATAAAGTTAGTCAGATTATATCCTTGTCCACTCGTTTGTCAAGTGAGAATATTCAAATCGATTGATGGCTTAAAAATATACTTTAATGTCTCGTATATTTACCCCCTTCTGATCAAGACAACGGATACAAAATAGTTTTCAATGCACGATTGATCAGAATGAAATCTTCTTTTTGTATTCAAAATTCGAATCAAACACCCAGCGGGTCAATGCTTCAAGTTGCTGCGGACCCTGGAAGACCTTGAAGGAACATTGGATGCCATTCTATTTCCAGAGGTCTATCGCCGTGCCAAATCTTTGTTTGATTCAAGCAAGCCTTTATTGATTACCGGCATGATGGAGATGGATACAGAACGCGGGGAATCATTTTTGAGGGCTGAGAAAATTGTATTGGTGGAATGAATAAAAAAACTCCTTTGGAATATTGAGCCTCAAGCATGATGATATTCCAAGTTTGGGTTGAGCACCCAACGGGTCAATCCTTCAACGGCCGCCTGATCCAGATAACGGACACGCAATCCAAAGCCGGCGCACAAACCCGTGAGTGCATCCCACCATGCCACACCCTCATCACCAGGCATAACAAACTCAAGAACTGTCCGGCGTACAAAGGGTAGTGGGTATTCCTGTATGGCGAGCAACAAGCCTTGATGCAGAATATCCAATCCTTCCGTATTTGAAACTTTCCAACTCTGAACTTGTTTTTGAAACTCCAATCTTGGCTCAGGGTCGGGCCAAAACAATTGCAGGATCCGTAGAGTCCAACCCGGCTGCATGGAAGAAAGTACGGCCTGATACCCCTCCTGTGGTCTCACATCGGGGCGATCAGGATCAGCATACAATTCAGCGAATAATCGACGTGTATCATCCTCGCCGATCAAGGCGGCATGTGAGCCGGCTTGTGTAAATCCCTTCGCCAATACAAACGTGCGCGTGGAACCAATGGTCTGCTCTGTCATTACAACATCACCTTGAAAATGGATTCAGGAATATTCAGATCCGTTGCCCGAAAGCCTGGACGCATCGGGCGATTGCCGGTTGGTAATAATCCCTTGCCCGGCTCAAATTTGAATAACGGAGAGAAAGATGGACGCGCGGCCGTCCGTTCCACAATCGTGGAGACCTCCACGATCTCGCGCACGATCTGGCCATACTGCGGATTGCGTTCGATATAGACTGCGGCGGTGATCGCTTCTGCAAATGATTGTGCGATCTGCACTTCAGACATGCGCGCCGCATCCGGATGAGCCTGCACGACTTGTAGGAAACGCGGCCAGACATGTTCGGCGCTGGTGGCATGAATGGTGAAGGCAGAGTGCCCATGTCCAGTGGCTGCAGCGCGAATTAATTCCCAGGCTTCCGCACCACGCGCTTCGCCGATCACCACACCATGTGGACGCGAGCGCAAAGCCGAACGGATCAGATCATACATCGTCACAGGCGGAGGACCGCCGCGAATCTCCGGGCGCGTCACGGTGTAAATGATATTGCCTGTGTCGCTCTTTCCATCGCCATTCCAACCGTTCAAGACGATCTCGTTGCTATCTTCCACTATGAACAAACGGATCGCGCCACGCGGGTAATAGTCCAACATCTCTTGAAGAATTCGTTGCCCAACAAATGTCTTGCCTGAACCTGTTGTGCCGGCAATGACCAGCGTTCCGCCATGCACCATAACACTCAACAAGTAATTGGCGGCTTCAGGTGTGAGAATGCCATTGCCGCGCGGGAAGTCTTTTGGATCGAATTTGGGACGCGGTACGGGCGGAAGTCTATTTTGGCAAAGCAAAGCCAGACTCCCCTGTGTAAGATCGGAAGCAGTGCGGTAATTAGAGATACGCAACGTAATCGTATCGCCATAAGGCGAAGCGGGCGGCATGATGTAATTAATGCGGACGCCTTTGCGACGAACCGTTCCATCCAAAAGCGGGACCATGACTTGCAACATCGCATCGGCAATTGGATAGTCGGGAGTCGGCGCGCGTTGTCCTGCACGGTCGATCATGACGCGCAGGGCATCTCCAATTCCATCGGGCGCTGGGCCGGCATGTTCCCAACCATTGGTGGTGGTGTACACATGAATGTGTCCGAGATTGATGGCGATGTCTTCTATATCGGATCGCGCAATCAATTCCAGTAAAGGTCCCATGCCGGATAGATCACCGATCAAACGCAGGATATATTCCGGCGGCAGGGTAACACCCGCATCCACTGCTTTTTCCTGTACTTCTTCAAAAACCATACGCGCCATTGCTTCGATCTCAGTGGAGGTCATGCTCCGTTTCAGCGATTCAATCGCCTTTTTCGCGCGGCCTTCCTCCACAAGCATATTCCACCAGCGTTCCATCTCATCGGCTGAACGCGCATCGCTAACGGGTTTTATGGTCTTGCCAGTGATGTCAAACATGGTTATTTCCCAAACCAGCCGCGCTTTTTCGTACCGTTAGGCAATAAGCCAATGCGTGATGCGCCTTCGCGAACGGCAGGAACAAAATGCGCGGCAAATCCCAAAAGTGAATCCACGAACGGCCCAAGTTCTTCCAACTTCTCTTTCTTGTATCTCCAGACCAGAATGTCCTCACGCCGATCCGAGTTAACTGCCTGCGCCGCAATCCGTGGATCCACGATGGGAAGTATCCCGTTGGGGATTAACGCAAGGTTGATCTTGTCGTCGCTCAATGCCTGCTGCAACATTTTGTGAGCTGACTTGAAGCCATCGCCAACGACCTGGTTGTAGCAAAGCTTCACGCGGCTGCCAACGAATTCATGCGCGCTATTTTTACCCACGACACTCGCCAGTGAATTGATCATGCGTGCGATCCAGCGGCGGGTTTCTGCGAGATCTGGAATTTCAGGTTTGATGACAATCGCAATGCCCTCGGCTGCCTTCAACGCGGCGCGGTGTACTACGTGAGCAGGATTGATACCGACATCCATGATGACCACACCACCTGCCGCAACACCGGCTTCATACAGCCCCTGGATGACCTCAGCAACTTTGCCTTCCTGCTGCAGGACTTCATCACCCAGATCATCGGTGATCAATCCGGGCAGGACGCGCAGGGTTGGCAGATCATCCAACGGCGTGAAGGCATTCAGATACGCCGCACCGGATGCAATATCACTCATTGCGCTCTTTCCAGATTTTGCAATCTCACGCCGCAGTAATCCGATCATGGTCGTGTTGACACGTTCCAGGCGCATGTGATATTGCAGTGCGCCGGCATTGCCATCTGCATCCACCAAATAGGTCGTGATACCTGATAGTGCTAATGCTACTGCAAGATTAACTGCAACTGTTGTCTTTCCCGTTCCTCCCTTTGGTGAAGTGACCGCAATCTTGCGGACCGCCATACCCGATTGAATGCGAGCCGACATATCGCTGCCCAGCACGGCTCTGCGATATTGATCATCTGCGGCAAGATTGCCGGCATCGCCTCTGCGCATCTCATCATATAAACGATTGATGTCTACATCCGAAGGTGGGTATGCAAAGGCCGGAACGCCGACACCGTTTGCCCAGGAAGACATGCCATCGCCGACACCAGCGATGACGAAGATCAACTTTCCATGTTCAGCGGCTTTAACCAGACTCTCCGGGGAGACAGATGATTCAGGGGAGACCACGATCAATGCACGGAAATCGAACAGGTCAATGTGTTGCGGAGTGAAAGCGGCAATCTGAGCAACCACGGAATGTCCCTGCTCCGCCAATTGCATATTCAAGCGGGAGGTGACGGTACCCGCGCCAAGCAGGAGAACTTGCATTACTGCCCTCCTCCCAAAACATCTTCGCGATCCTTCTTGAACAAATCTTCGAAGTCCCAATAGGTAAATCCAGCGGTGGGTGTTTCATCGCCGCGTGCCATGAGCGATATAACCAAACGATCTCCCTGTTGAAGCGCAAGCGACAAAACTTCACGACTTGCATTGGGGACCAGCAGGATCAACATTTGCGGTTGGTCGAATGAGGTGAAGGATGAGTCTGAGTTGCTTGGTTCCGTTGAGTCTGTTTGTGGAGGCAGACCTTGCACGGAGATCACGCGCACACCCATCGGGAATAAATCCTTGGCAAGCGGAGGCATTGCGCGGCTCAATGCGTCAGCCTGTTCGATTTCCCGCGAAGCGGGTGCAGCAGTCGCTGTGGGTTCGATGCCATAACCGGGTTGGAGGATCGGTTCGGGCATGGCGGTTGGTGTGGTCATCTGTTGTGGTCGGCTGGTGATCACTACAGTAACCCCCACCAGGTCCCCAGGAAGAAATGCACCTGCATCCGGAGCGACCAGATTCATCGCATCCAGCGGCAATGGGAATAAACTATAGCCAGGATATTTTGCAAGCACTGCTGATAATCGCGTGCCTTCCGCAGCTTGCGCAACAATCGCGGAACGAAAGATGGGTTGGCCGTTGAAGATCGGTTGTGCCACCACGCCGCCGACAACTCCTGTGACTTCTTCGCCTGGAATATACAGGCTGGCATTGTCATCCTGAAAAACTGTCTTGACGGCCAGATCATTTGGAGTGATGACATCTCCGATATTGAGATCATGGGTCGCGGATAAGACTGCAAGGGTGGGTGGTTTTTGCGCCGCGCCCAAAGCGTTCAGGGCAATGAAGGCGACAAGAAAAATTCCAACCGACACACCCAGTACCACCAGGTTCACGCCGGTTGAGGCAAGACGTTTAAGCATTTTGTTTTCTCCAATCGTTGGGTTTCCAGGGCAGACTGCCCTGGTTGAATGCCTGCCGCAAAGCAGGTGTTTGTTCAATCACTTCTTCGAGACGCTCCAGAGATTGACGCATTAGCCCATACAGGACCATCACTACAAAATCCGTTCGCAAATGATTTGACTTGAATAACTGGTGATGCGCCTGTGCGGTGGTTCGAGCTACCTCCATCACATCTGCATTGGCCAGGGCTTCCGCCGACATACGCGGCATGTCAGGAAAACATAACTGGATCAAGTCGGCTAATTCATTTTGGATGTGCTGTGGGAAATCTGGCTCTGTCGATGATGACTCTGCAACGGGAAGCGCAGGTGGATTAAGTAGATCTGCAACACAAGTTTCTGGATTGACTCTCAATTGCTCCACTGCGCGCGGCAAACGCTTGAGGCCGGCTTGAATGGCTTCCGCCAATCTCTCCTGTGCCTGTGGAGGGAGGGCTGCAACTGCTTCCACATTGCGCAGGGATACTTGCTCGCGCAAGCCGGCTGGTAAGGTTTCCAATAGCCGCTGCCAGCGTTCCCGTTTGGACTGGTATGTCTCACTCATGAGGGTGAATATACATTTGCTCATCCCACGGTGGAGTGGGCGTGTCGCTAACTGTATCGGCAAGTTTGTTACATGAAGATAAATTTCTACCCTGTTTTGCCCCCAAACCCATATTAACACTTACGTTCGTAAATGATGTTAAAGCAAACCATATTAACGCCACCTAAAACCTTCGAGAAATCTCATTGAATGCACAAGAATTTCGTAAACTTAAGGTTGGAAGAGCAGTCCGAAAATCTCTTTGGGAAATTCCCAAAAATCTAAAAAAGTAGCATGGCGGCAGTTGCAGACATCAGTTCACCCGCTGCCAAAATAAAACACTTGCGAATAAAGCAAGCGCTGCGCCGAAAAGAAAAGGGGCCGATGGACCGAAGCCAGTCCAACTTCCCGCACCCTGCCATAGAAGTCCAGCGAGAAGCGAGGCCGGCAAGGCGGTAATTCCAATTGCGGCGTTGAAGAGTCCGTAGGCAGTGCCTCGTTGGGATTCAGGCACGAGATCTGCAACCAAGGCTTTCGCAACACCCTCTGTTGAGGCGTAATAAATCCCATAAAGACCGAACAACATCCAAATTTGCCAGCCGGCTTGTGCCAAAGCAAAACCAAGATACACCAGGCCATACGCGAACCAGCCGCCAATGATCAACTTCCTTCTTCCGATCCTGTCCGAAAGCGCGCCAAGCGGACCGGAAAGAATCGTATAGATCGCGGTGAAAGTCATCAGCATGAACATGGTTTGTAATACAGAGAGTCCACGTTCCTGTGCCCGCAGGATAATAAAAGAATCGGATGAATTTCCAAGCGTGAAAACCACAACAATAAACAGGAATGACTTGAAACGGGCATCCATCCCTTTAAGTGACAAACGCAGCACACCTGACCCTTTGCCTGTCGTAACCAAATCAGTTGCGCCTACACTTAAAACGATGACTGCCAAAACCGCCGGGATAGTGCTCGCCAATACCGCAATGTGAAATGTATTGACGCTTAACAACACCTGGTTGGTTTGTGTCAGCCAGATAATCAATGCGGCAATGCCAATGCCGATGAAGGCGCCCGCCGTATCGCCTGCACGGTGCAAGCCAAAGGCAAATCCACGATTGCTCTCATCGGTACTGGAGGCAACCAGTGCATCCCGCGGCGCGGTGCGAATCCCCTTGCCGACACGGTCTGCAAAACGAACACCAAGTACCCATCCCCAGGTATTCGCAAAATATAAAAACGGCTTGGCGACTGTGGAAATTGAATATCCCAGAACCGTCAGCCATTTGCGTTTGCCGATCTTATCTGAAAGAGCGCCCGAATAAATTTTTACAAGACTTGCAGTCGTCTCTGCAACCCCGTCAATCAACCCGATGAACGCCATTCGCACGCCCAACACATTGGATAGAAACAAGGGGATGAGATACACGATCATTTCTGATGAAATGTCCGTGAGAAATGATGTGGCGGTAACGATCCAGATGTTTGGATGTAACTTGCGAAGTTTATTTTTCATGTTTACTCATTGACCACCATTCTTTCTTTCTCAAAGCAGTTGACCGCGAAAACGGAATTAATAAGAGTTTTTTCAAGCTGTATCGGTCAGTTGTCGAATTTGTATTTTACTCTCATTAAGTTGCCTAACTGGGAAGGGCAGGATGGACAATTTCTTTTGACTTCAAGTGCTTATCAATCAGCGAGCAAAACCTGACCGGCTGCTTCAGTCATCATGCCTGTCTTTGAAATCAATAGAATGCAGGATATACCAGGACGGAACTGTCCATGTTGACATTAGGTTATTGATCCTGTTATGATATATGAGAAATCAGGAAATCAGATTTAGAGAAAGCGAGAACACCATGTCTGAATATTTACAAGTCCGTAGTAATGGGCAGATTACCCTGCCGGCCCCGGCCCGTCGAAAGGCAAAGTTGAATGAGGGCGACCTGCTTGAAGTCTTTGTTGAGGAGGATGGCTCCATTCGTCTTGTTCCCAAATTACCTGTTGACCGTGCCCTGGCGGAGAAGTATCAACTTGCCGACATTAACTGGGCGGTAAAACAAAAGGGTAAAAAGAAGTGACACGAATAATTGTGTCCGACACAGGACCGCTCCTGCACTTGAGTGAGGCAGGAGCGATTCATTTGTTGTCACTGGCAGGCGAAATTCTGATCCCTTCGCTGGTTGCAGTTGAGTTTGAAGCAAATGCACAAAGTTGGAATCCACCGCAATGGGTAAAGATAGTTGACCTTGAAAAATCGGCAAGGCAGAAAGCCGAAAAATAGGTGAGAGAGAACCAAATTGACGGTGGAGAAGCGGAGGCAATTGTTTTGGCTTTGCAGGAACATGCCGATTGGTTTCTTACGGATGATGCAAAGGCGCGCCAGTTTGCCGAATCTGCCGGGCTGGAAGTTCATGGCTCAATTGGATTGCTCCTGTGGAGCGTTGCGAATGAGCATATTCTTGAAAAAGCACTTGCACTTCATTTGTTGGATAATCTTGCAAACTCATCCTTATGGATTTCCGAACGAGTATTGCAAGAAGCTCGAAAAGCGATAAACGCCCTGCTTGAATAAGGACAAGGATATGGAAGCTGTTCATTTTGCCTGCCAGATAACAGGATCAAAAGGCTTTTGGATTTAAGATTGAATGAGCCAGCTTGATAGAGTGTTTGGTCAGCAAATATGAAAAAGTACAGGCTTCGAGCGCCTTTTATGACATTCAAATTCAAAGTCCACTCATAGGTAATAGGGGCGTGAAAAACTTCGCTTAAGGGTGAATTGAATTGTTTCTGCCGCCTACGTGCTTTGACAATTTTCATCCTCCTCCCTATAATCCCAACCGTTCCTACTTTCCACAATCTATTCCCTCTCTATAGAAGCCCAGCCATTCGCCGGGCTTCTTCCGTTGTATCCATCCTCCATA
>JBBSCM010000072.1:0-15466 GCA_038250295.1 Anaerolineales bacterium
AATTCCATTTCGCCAGTGTCGTCTCCAAGCACTTGCGCCCACTTCTCTGCCTGGCGTTTTGGGTTTGCGCGGCTATCGTAAAACCAATAGGAACCTCGCAATAATCCGGCCTGTCTTGCTCCCTGCCAGGATGTTTTAAATTTGACATCCTCCCAAAGATTTTGGCCCGCGCGGATAACGACGCCTCGCGTCATTTGATTCATCTGCTGAAAGTTTATTCCCTGTGACGTAGTCGGGTCATCCTGCCAGAAACTGATATCGGGCAATATAAATGATGTCAGGAAATATTCCCTGGGAGGGTGGATGCGGGGTGTGGGTTGGTGTGGTTGGTCCATTGTGTGGGGTGGTTACATTATAAATGTAATTACATGGTATCGCATAATTTATTAACATTAAGCGAATTCTTTATTTACTATTTTAATCGAAGAACTTACTGAATTGTGAGACAGGCGATAATTGAAAAAGCGAACTCATCAAAACTTCCCGATTCTTATTGGTTATATAATGCCCACGGTCACAAATTGCGTTTTCCACCTTTTAAAAAAGCGCAATTTGTGACCGCGCTGGGTATAATTCCTCCAATGCGCCGCTTTTTTGAATCTCAAAAATTCATCCCCCTTCTCTTCGGTCTGCTCACCCTCATTGCTTATGGGCTGCTCCTTCCAAAAACAGGTTTTTATTGGGATGACTGGCCTTTTGCATGGATCGCAAAATTCCTCGGCCCGTCCGAATTCGTCCCAGCCTTCGCGCCGTTTCGCCCATTCCTTGGTCCCATTTTTTATTTCACCACCAGTCTCGTCCCGCCAGTGCCGCTTTACTGGCAGGTCTTCGCGCTCGTCATTCGTTTCATCATCGGCCTCTCTGCCTGGTGGACCTTCAAACAGATCTGGCCTGAACGTCCACGCGCTGCGCTGGTCGCATCGCTGTTCATTTTCATCTTCCCCGGGTACAGCCAGCATTGGGTTGCGCTGACTCATATCAACCAGGAACTCATCCCGTTTATTTTTTATCTGCTCTCATTTGGTTTTACTTTTAAGGCGCTCCGCTCCGCAAAACCTATCACTTATATTGTTCTTGCTTTGCTGCTGCAAATTTGCGGGGTCTTTCCTACAGAATATTTTTTCGGTCTCGAAGGTCTGCGCTTCCTCTTTATATTTTTCTTCTTTCAAGGGAACCTGATCGAGCGCTTCACAAAAACTTTAAAACACTGGTGGCCGTATCTCCTCATCTGGATCCTCAACGCGGCCTGGCTTATCTATTATTACAAATTCGGCCCATACAACTCCTACGAAGTCACAGCCGCGCAATCCCTTACAGCATTGACCTTTTTACGGGAAGCGCTGGATTCTCTCTGGAAAGCAGGCTTCTACGTCTGGATACAAGTACTCGTCCTGATAGTTAAGTCCCTGCCCGCGCCCGCTTCGCTCTTAACCCTCGGCTTGATTCTGCTTTCATTTACATTTCTTGCACTTTATCTAAAAAACACTTCGCAGACAGAGAATGATAAAGGAAAACCTTTTTCAATCTCTCTTATCATTATCGGCATCCTTGGTATATTGCTGGGAAGATTACCATCATTAGCCGCAGGCCTGCCCCTGACACTACAATCCTCATACGACAGATTTATGATTTCCATAATGATCGGCGGGAGTCTTTTCCTGCTGGGAATCATCGAGCTTCTATTTAAGAACAATCAAATAAAAACATACGTCTTCGCTTTGATCATCGCCCTCGGTATCGGACAGCAATTCTTCAACGCCAATATCTTCCGCCGTGACTGGGAGAATCAAAGGGATATATACTGGCAAATGACATGGCGCATGCCTGCCTTGGAACCGAATACCCTTTTACTGACTGACCAAATGCCCATTGACTATGAAACGGATTTATCCTTCACCGCCCCCATCAATTGGATGTATGCGCCGGAATATACACGCTCAGACCTCCCCTACATGCTGCTTTACACCGAAAAAAGATTAGGCGGACCAACTCTCCCAGCCCTTGAGCCGAATATCAAGGTTACATATCCATATCGCACAGTTAATTTTAATGGCTCAACATCCCAGGCAATTGTTATTTACATGCCCACCCATGGATGCCTGCGAGTGCTCGACTCGTCCCAAGGCGACATGGAAACATATGCAAAACTGCCCAAAATATTAAAGGACGCCATTCCACTCTCTGATCCATCACGCATCATCACAAACGCCAATTCACCTGCAATGCCCATGTTCTTCTCCGAGCCAAAACATGGATGGTGTTATTACTTCACAAAAGCCGAACTCGCGCAGCAATTAAATGAATACGAAACTGTTGTATCCCTTGGCGATGAAGCGGTTTCACTTGGTTACAAACCAACAGATCAAAATGAATGGCTGGTGTTTATCAAAGCCTACGCATTAAGCGGTGATATTCAAACTGCCAATGAATTATCCAATTCCGCGCTCGCTGACGATCCCCGCATCCGCCGAGGTGTTTGCACTGTCTGGGAGCAGGTGCAGATTCGAGGCGCTGCCCTGAGCATGTCGAAGGGTCAAAAGGGAAAAGAAGATGAAATTAATCAGATAATATTGTCTTTTAAATGCAATGCGCGATAACGGCTTGACGCATTAAACTTCATGTGCTACCATCGCTTTTTGAATACATTGAAAGAGGAGAATCCATGAGAAAGAACAAACGCGGCCTGCTGATAATCTTCATTTTTGTGATCACCACGATGTTGATTTCCGCCTGCGAACAATCGCTGTCTTCAGCACCGGTTGCAACAGCAACTTTTATCCCAACGGGGTTGTTTGTTTCACCGTTCCCATCCGCTGAAAACCCAATGGCACAGATCGAAGAATTTGCCAAGCAAACAGCCGCAGCGCAAACCACGATTGCAAATGGCGGCACTCCCGTCACACCGCAACCGATCACAACAACTGGCGCAGCAACATCCACGCCAACACCCGGAGTGGTTCCAAGTACGCCTACGAATGCGGTAGCCACAACCGCTGTCCCAGCCCTGACCACTCCAAGCGGACCCGCTGCCACCTCTATTCCTCCCGGTGTGCGCCCTGCAAGCTACACTTTGCAATCTGGCGAGTTTCCATTTTGTATTGCCCGCCGCTTCAATGTAGACCCGGATGCCTTGCTTAGCGCAAGCGGACTCACCAGGCCCGATCTTTATTACCCCGGTTTAACCCTCACCATTCCACAAAGCGGATCCTTCCCCGGCACCCGCATGTTAGCTACTCACCCAACTACATACACAGTTGTTTCCGGAGATGAAACTGTCTACGGCGTGGCATGTGCATTTGGCGACCTTGACCCAGCAGCCATTGCTTCAGCAAATGGAATATCAGCATCAGCAGATTTGACCGCTGGGCAGGCTTTACAAATACCGTAATTTGAAATCAAAAGCCCAAGCAAATGCTTGGGCTTTTTGTTATAAGGAATCCAGTCATGTCATTTGAATTACTTCGTTCAGAGACCTTGCTTAAAGGCCGTGCATTTTTAATCCGCCGCGACTATCTCAAAACACCGGATGGGCGTGAAACCAAGTTCGATATTATCGAACACGGCGGATCCGTCATCATTGTCCCAGTGGATAAGGATGGTAATTTGCTTTTCGTGCGGCAGTATCGTCACGCCGCCGGTATGGACTTGCTCGAACTGCCCGCGGGCACATTGGACGAAGGCGAAGACCCCGCTGTATGTGCCGCGCGCGAGATCCGCGAAGAGACAGGTTTTGCCGCAGATAAGATCGAGAAGATCGGCGATTTTTATCTCGCACCCGGATATTCAACTGAATTTATGCACGTGTATCTTGCGCAGGAGTTGAGGCATGATCCGCTCGAAGCAGATGACGATGAATTTCTCAGCGTGGAAAAAATTCCTTTTGCAGAGGCAATCCGAATGGCAGAAAGAGGCGAGATGCCCGATGCAAAGTCGCTGGCTGCGCTTTTATTGGCGAAGTCTCATCTAAATCTAAAATAATATGTTTATCCTAATTGCAGGTCCCTATCGTTCAGGGACAAATGACGATCCTGAAAAGATCGCAGCAAATGTCCACTTGATGGAATCGTTTGCCCTGCCAATTTTTCGCATGGGGCATATTCCTGTTCTTGGTGAATGGTTTGCGCTCCCATTGGTTGCACTTGCTGGCTCAAAACAAATTGGAGATGAGGCTTTCAACGAAATCTTTCATCCCATTGCTGTGAGGTTATTGGATAAATGCGATGCCATTCTGCGCGTGGGAGGCGCATCGGCGGGTGCAGATCAAATGGTAAGTGTAGCAAAAGAAAAAGGGGCAAAGATATATTATTCTCTTGAAGAAATACCACAGGCATAATAATAAAAAACGGCGGTTTGTACCGCCGTTTTTTATTACCACTATTCTTGTCCAAAATGTGACAACAGGCATAGGGATTTAAGTCATATATAACTAACGCTATTTGTCCCGCGGGAATACACTTGTTCTTTGAAGATAATCCCAGGTATGTACCTGATTTCAAAGGAGCAAGTAATGAAACAACCAATCATCATGACCGACGGAAATGAAGCAACCGCAAGCGTTGCGCACCGTCTCAGTGAAGTGATCGCCATTTATCCGATCACACCATCCTCCGGGATGGGCGAATTCTCAGACGAATGGTCTGCCAAAGGAAGAAAGAATCTTTGGGGAACTACGCCTCTCGTCATTGAAATGCAATCGGAAGGCGGAGCAGCAGGGGCCGTCCATGGCGCACTTCAAACAGGCGCGCTTACCACTACATTCACCGCGTCGCAGGGTTTATTGTTAATGATTCCCAACATGTATAAGATCGCGGGCGAACTCACCAGCACAGTCTTCCATGTTGCTGCGCGCGCCATTGCATCTCATGCGCTTTCCATTTATGGCGACCATCAGGACGTGATGGCTGTCCGTCAAACGGGTTGGGCGCTGCTCTCCTCTGGTTCCGTTCAAGAGGCTCAGGATTTCGCCGCCATTTCACAGGCTGCCACTCTCAAGTCTCGTGTCCCCTTCATACATTTCTTTGATGGGTTTAGGACCTCGCACGAAGTCACCAAGATCTTTTCACTGACAGATGAAGAACTCCGCCTCATGCTGGACGATGACCTGGTGCGTGCCCATCGAGCACGCGGACTCACCCCTGAGCACCCCGTCCTACGCGGAACCGCGCAGAACCCGGATGTGTATTTCCAGATGCGCGAAGCGTCCAACAATTACTATACCGCCACCCCAGCCATCGTGCAGGAGATAATGGATAAATTCGCTCAGATCACAGGCCGTCATTACAATCTCTTTGATTACAGTGGACATCCCGATGCTGAACGCGTGATCATCATCATGGGTTCAGGCGGCGAGGTTGTCGATGAAACAGTTGCATATCTCGCCAGGAAAGGCGAGAAGGTAGGCGCATTACGTGTGCGTTTATACCGTCCATTCTCAATTGAACATTTCATCAAGGCATTGCCCAAGAGTGTAAAATCCATAGCTGTTCTGGACAGAACCAAGGAACCCGGCGCCAATGGCGAACCGATGTATTTGGATATCGTCAACGCGCTGATGGAAGGCAATCGTTCCAACATCAAGGTCATTGGCGGACGGTACGGTCTTTCCTCCAAGGAATTTACTCCCGCCATGGCAAAAGCCGTGCTGGATGAAATGAGCAAACCTGCCCCGAAGAATCATTTCACGGTCGGCATCAACGACGATGTCTCACACACCAGCCTCGAAGTGGACTCGAGCTTCTCGCTCGAATCTGAGGGCATGGTCAGTTGTGTGTTCTTTGGTCTCGGCTCCGATGGAACTGTGGGCGCAAACAAAAATTCCATCAAGATCATCGGCGAAGAAACAGATAATTTCGCTCAAGGCTACTTCTACTACGACTCGAAGAAATCAGGCACGGTGACCGTTTCGCATCTGCGCTTTGGTCCGCAGGCCATACGAGCGCCATATCTCATTGAAGCAAAGCAGGCGAACTTCGTTGCATGTCACCAGTATGCCTTCCTCGAACGGGTGGATATGCTGAAATATGCGAAGGAAGGCGCGATCTTCCTGCTTAATAGCATGTTCGGTCCCGAAGAAATATGGGATGAATTGCCGCAGGAAGTGCAAAAAGATATTATCGAAAAGAAACTCAAATTCCATGTCATCAACGGCTATGATGTGGCTGAACAAACTGGCATGGGCGGACGCATGAATACCATCATGCAGACAGCCTTCTTTGCCATTAGCGGAATCCTTCCGCGTGATGCTGCTATTGCCGAGATCAAACATGCCATCGAAAAGAGTTATGGCAAACGCGGTGAAGCAGTTGTAAAGCAGAACTTCGAGGCCGTGGATGCGACGGTTGCGAATCTTCATGAGGTCAAAGTCCCGGCGCTGGTCAACTCAAAGACGACCCGCAGGCTCCCGGTCCCGAAAGAGGCGCCTGAATTCGTCCGCGAGGTGCTTGGTCAGATCATTGACTCTGACGGCGATAACATCCCCGTCTCCGCATTCCCCATCGACGGCACATTCCCAACTGGAACAACGCAATGGGAAAAACGAAATCTCGCGCTGGAAATTCCCGTATGGGAATCAGACCTTTGTATTCAATGCGGCAAGTGCGTGATGGTTTGTCCGCACGCAGTTATTCGTCATAAAGTGTATGATGAAAAATTGCTCGCTGGGGCCCCCGAGGCATTCAAGCATATGCCATCGAAGTTTAAGGAATTTTCAACTGGGTTTGCATACACCCTGCAAGTTGCGCCCGAAGATTGCACAGGTTGTACCTTGTGCGTGGAAGTGTGCCCGGCGAAGGATAAATCCCAGGTGGGGCGCAAGGCGATCAACATGGCGCCGCAGCCTGCTTTGCGCGAAGCAGAAGCAAAGAACTGGGATTTCTTTATGAATATCCCAGATATGGACAGAAAATTATTCAACCCATCCACGATCAAAAATTCGCAATTGCTGCGCCCGTTGTTTGAGTTCAGCGGCGCATGTGCAGGCTGCGGTGAAACTCCATATGTCAAACTCGTTTCGCAATTGTTCGGCGACCACGCCGTGATCGCGAATGCCACTGGCTGCTCCTCCATTTACGGCGGCAACCTCCCCACCACCCCGTGGGCCAAGGATGCCAATGGCCGCGGACCTGCCTGGTCGAACTCGTTGTTTGAAGATAACGCTGAGTTTGGCCTGGGCATGCGCCTGACGATTGACAAACAAAATGAATATGCTCATGAATTGGTCAAGTCATTTGAAACCGAGTTGAGCACTGAGCTGGTCAACGCCTTACTCAACGCAAATCAATCCGACGAATCAGGCATTCAAGCGCAGCGCGAACGTGTGGTTGAGTTAAAGAACAAGCTCTCCAAGTCCAGCGACACACGCGCCAAGGATTTGATCAGTCTCGCAGATAATCTCGTCAAGAAATCGGTTTGGATCATCGGCGGCGACGGCTGGGCTTACGATATCGGCTACGGCGGTTTGGATCATGTCCTCGCCAGCGGACGGAATGTCAACGTCCTTGTTCTCGACACCGAAGTGTATTCAAACACCGGCGGTCAGGCGAGCAAGTCCACGCCGCGCGCTGCAGTTGCAAAATTCGCCATGAGCGGCAAGAGCTTACCGAAGAAAGACCTCGGTCTCATCGCCATGTCCTACGGCTATGTGTATGTGGCGCGTGTTGCCATGGGTGCCAATGATCAACAGACCTTGCGCGCCTTGCTGGAGGCTGAGTCCTATGATGGGCCGTCTCTCATCATCGCGTACAGTCCCTGCATTGCACATGGATACGATATGGCTAGAAGCCTCGATCAGTCAAAACTGGCGGTGCAGTCAGGTCACTGGCCGATGTATCGTTACGATCCGCGTTTGGCCATCGAAAACAAGAACCCACTCGTCATTGAATCCAAGGAACCGAGCATTCCGATCTCTCAATATGCGTATAACGAAACCCGCTACAAGATGCTCACCCAGATGAACGAAGAACGCGCCGAGGAATTGATGAAAGAAGCCCAGCACGATGCGAAGGCCCGCTGGACACTTTACCAACAAATGGCGTCAATGCACTACGGAAATGGAAATGAGGAGAATAAATCATGAGCGATCTTTCTACGACCTATCTTGGTTTGAACTTAAAGAATCCACTTGTAGCTTCGGCCTCTCCCCTCTCAAGGAAGATCGATAAGGCACGCAAGCTGGAAGAGGCGGGCATTTCAGCAATCGTGATGTATTCACTCTTTGAGGAGCAAATCATCCACGAGAGCCTGGAGCTCGACTACTTTCTCACCCGCGGGACCGAATCATACGCAGAAGCCATCTCCTATTTGCCTGACGGCGGCATGTATTCCGTTGGCCCGGAAAAATATTTAAATCAGGTCGCTGGATTAAAGAAAGCCCTGAAAATTCCAGTCATTGGGAGTTTGAACGGAGTCTCCAAAGGCGGCTGGACTCGTTACGCGAAGCAAATCCAGGAGGCAGGTGCAGACGCATTGGAATTGAATCTTTATTTCATCCCAACCGATCCTGACCTTACTGCGCAGGAACTTGAAAATGCACAGGTTGAATTGGTTGCCGAAGTAAAGTCTGCGATTACTATTCCACTGGCGGTGAAGTTAAGTCCGTTTGTTACATCGTTGCCAAATTTTGCTCGAAGGATTGTTGAAGCAGGCGCAAATGGACTGGTGCTATTCAACCGTTTCTACCAGCCAGATTTTGACCTGGAAGAGTTGGAGATCATCCACAACCTCGATCTGAGCACTTCCTCAGACTTGCGGCTCCCGTTACGCTGGATATCGATCCTGCATGGAAAAATAAATACAGATTTCGCCCTTACGAGCGGCGTACACACTGCCAAAGATGTGATCAAGACCATGATGACAGGGGCAAAGGTCGCCATGATGGCGTCCACTCTTTTGCATAATGGCGAACAGGTTGTCCCGTCATTACTAAATGATATGGAAGAATGGATGAAGGAACGCGAATACACATCCATTAAACAAATGCAGGGAAGCATGAGCCAGAAATCTGTCAAGGAACCCGCCGCATTCGAACGGGCAAATTACATGAAGGTACTTGGTTCATGGCGGGAACTTCCATAACAGAAGCCGAAAAGCAATCAAAAAAGGCACCTATTACTGGGTGCCTTTTTTGATTGCAATAAAATCGAGAATAATGATTATTCAGCAGTAGTTACAGGGGCAACTTTACGCTGGCGGAACGTAATTCGACCACGCGCCATATCATAAGGAGACATTTCCAGAGCAACACGGTCACCCAGCAAAATACGGATGTAATGCTTGCGCATTTTACCGGAGAGATATGCCAATACCTCATGACCATTATCCAGCCTCACCCGGAATTGTGTGCCCGGCAAGGCTTCAATTACAAGACCATCAACCTTGATTTTTCCTTCTTCTTTTGTCATATACGCCTCCTGATCTATTCACTCTCTTTGAAAGAACGCCGCTTCAGATGACGAATTGCCTTCTTCTTTTCCATTCGGCGCTGTTCGCTTTTGGAGACGAACCAGCGTTTGTTTCGAATGGTGCTTAGAACGCCGCTCTTAACAATTTTTTGGCGAAAACGTTTGAGCAGGGAGTCCTGGGACTCTCCATTGCGTAAATTTACTGTTCCCAATGAAATCACCTACTTTCCACGTGAAAATGAAAGATCCTCGGCCATTACACAGAATTGGCCGAGGATCTCCATACACACAAGATCTGAAACGAACTAAATGACCGTATGATCAAAAATACGCTTCACACTCCTCGTTTTACACAAAAGGCGCCCATAAAAGCAGGCTCTGCCAAATCTGCGTTCGGGATTATACACGATACATGCAAAGATGAGAAGATTCTAAGTATTGATATTTAGCAAGGCGATGAGTCCATAAAAATGAAAAAGCCTACCGTTTTCACAGTAAGCTTTCATAAATTCAATCAGGAAATTAATTTCAAACCGAAGTAGTGGGTGCGTTTTTACGTTGACGAAAGGTTATACGGGCGCGTGTTAGATCATAAGGTGACATTTCCATGGAGACATGATCTCCCAGCAGAATGCGAATGTAATGTTTACGCATTTTTCCCGCGAGATAGGCAAGTACTTCATGACCGTTATCAAGCCGCACGCGGAACTGGGTTCCGGGCAGGGCTTCGATCACAAGGCCATCCACTTTAATTTTGCCTTCTTCTTTTGTCATATACGCATCCTGCTATTCCTATTCATTATCCTTGAAGGAGCGCCGCTTGATTCGGCGGATTGCCTTCTTTTTTTCCATTCGACGCTGTTCGCTTTTGGAAACGAACCAGCGTTTGTTGCGAATTGTACTTAAAATACCGCTCTTGACTATTTTCTTGCGAAAGCGCTTGAGCAAAGAGTCTTGAGACTCGCCATTACGCAAATTTACTGAAGCCATGAAATTCACCTACTTTCTACATGAAAATTGAGAAAATTATGTTATGCAACTTAAAATATATCTAAAACTGCACACAATAAACGCGCGGATAATAGAACCCCGCGCGTAATATGTTAAAAGAAAAGCCCCTTGGCAATGACCTACTCTCCCAGGAGGTCGCCCTCCAAGTACCATCGGCGCTGACGTGCTTAACTACCGGGTTCGGTATGGGACCGGGTGTACCCACGTCGCTCAAATCACCAAGGGACAATTTCACAATGTTGGTCTGAACAGCAAATTGATGTTTGTTTACAAGAAAAGTACCAAGTTCTCCGCATCACGTAAAGGAAGCCCTCGACCATTAGTACAGCTTAGCTTAACACATTACTGCGCTTACACATGCTGCCTATTAACCAGATAGTCTATCTGGGGTCTTACACCCTTACGGGTCACAGGGATCTAATCTTAGGGCAAGTTTCCCACTTAGATGCTTTCAGCGGTTATCTTTGCCAGACATGGCTACCCAGCGATGCTCCTGGCGGAACAACTGGCACACTAGAGGTCTGTCCACTCCGGTCCTCTCGTACTAGGAGCAGCTCCCTTCAAATCCCTTACGCCCACAGCGGATAGAGACCGACCTGTCTCACGACGGTCTGAACCCAGCTCGCGTACCGCTTTAACGGGCGAACAGCCCGACCCTTGGGACCTTGTCCAGCCCCAGGATGCGATGAGCCGACATCGAGGTGCCGAGCGAGATCGTCGATGTGAACTCTTGGATCTCACCAGCCTGTTATCCCCGGGGTAGCTTTTATCCGGTAAGCCACAACCCTTCCACTCGGTATTGTGGGATCACTAAGCCCGACTTTCGTCTCTGTTCGGCGCGTTGGCCTTACAGTCAAGCTCCCTTATGCCTTTACACTCTATGGTGGGTTTCCATTCCACCTGAGGGAACCTTTGGGCGCCTCCGTTACCTTTTGGGAGGCGACCGCCCCAGTCAAACTGCCCACCTGGCACGGTCCCCCATCCGGATTACGGAATGGGGTTAGGATCTAAACATGATCAGGGTGGTATTTCACCGTTGGCTCCACCGACGCTAGCGCGCCAGCTTCAAAGCCTCCCACCTATCCTACACAGATCATATCCAAATACAATGCCAAGTTGCAGTAAAGCTCCACGGGGTCTTTTTGTCCTGCTGCGGGTAGGCCGCATCTTCACAGCCATTTCAATTTCACCGGGTCTCTCGTCGAGACAGTGCTCTAATTGTTACGCGGTTCGTGCGGGTCGGAACTTCACTTTGTTCTCGTATTCCTACGAGCGCAGACTATAACTTGATTTCTTCTTTGGCATACTTTCTAATTCCTGATGGATTCATTTCAAATATAAGATCAATAATTCGATTGAAACCATCCTCCTTGTGGTGTTCGCCTTGATACATTCTACGGCAAACTTCAGCAAAGAGTTGGAAGTCGTGTTGTTTGCTGGAAATCAGAGGGACTTCCTCAAAATGAGGAATGACTCTTTCAATCAACTCATCAACACTGCGGACTTCGAATTTGAGTGTTTTATCCGAACGATCTGGACGGATTGTTCCGCAACCGAAATACTGTTGTAGCATCTCAAGAACTTGGGCGCGGTTGCCATTCTGACTTACGGAAAAACTTGGTCGTAATTCCCAACCAAATTTGTGGCGTTCGCTCTTGCTCACCGAGACACAGAAACATCCTTCCCCATCGGCATACCCACTCAAATACGATTTAATGTCCATCGTACACCTCAAAAAAACCACCGGCGTATGATAATGATTATAGATTTGCCTCTATAAAAAGAAGGCTGAAATCACTATCTCACCCTTCAACTTTCTCAGGGTTCAGTCGTTACGGGGTCAATCCTTCGTTTTCACTCAGGACGACTTCCCACGGTATTACCCTCTCTTTTACACGACGCCTTGTAACGTCGCAACGAGATTGGGCTTCACCGTTATTAGCCAGTTACGGGCAATGTTCTTACCCGACAAGGAATTTCGCTACCTTAGGACCGTTATAGTTACGGCCGCCGTTCACCGGGGCTTCAGTTCAAAGCTTCGCTTGCGCTAACCTCTCCCTTTAACCTTCCGGCACTGGGCACGCGTCAGCCCCTATACATCGCCTTACGGCTTAGCAGAGACCTGTGGTTTTGTTAACCAGTCACCAGAGCCATTTCACTGCGACCCTCCGAAGCTTTAACACAAAGGAGGGTACCTCTTCTCCCGAAGTTACGAGGTCATGTTGCCTAATTCCTTAACGAGAGTTCTCCCGTTCGCCTTGGTATACTCTACCCATCTACCAGTGTCGGTTTGCGGTACGAGCACTAGAAAGTTATGCTTAGAGACTTTTCTTGGCAACAAGGCTCAACCACTTATGCCTTACGGCTCGCTCTCACCTCAGCTCAACTGGCGGATTTACCTGCCAATCTCAACGCCTAGATGGATCGCACCCAAATCCAATAATGGGCTGGCCTACCTCGTTGCGTCCTCCCATCGCACTTTCTAGCGGTTCCGGAATGTTGACCGGATGTCCATCACCTACGCCTCTCGGCCTCGGCTAAGGACTCGACTAACCCGACGCGGAATGACCTGGCGTCGGAAACCTTAGATATACGGCGAATATGGTTCTCACATATTTGTACGCTACTCATGCCTGCATTCTCACTTCTGTCCGCTCCAGTCGCCCTTACGATCGACCTTCACCGCTGACAGAACGCTCCCCTACTGCCCCAACAAATGTTGAGACCCATGGCTTCGGTACTATGCTTAGCCCCGTTAAGTTTTCCGCGCGAAGTCACTAGACCAGTAAGCTGTTACGCACTTTTTAAAGGGTGGCTGCTTCTAAGCCAACCTCCTGGTTGTTTAAGTAACCTCACCTCGTTTCCCACTTAGCATAGATTTGAGGACCTTAGCCGATGGTCTGGGCTGTTTCCCTTTCGACCCCGAAACTCATCTCCCGGAGTCCGACTGCCATGCTATGGAGTACCGGCATTCCGAGTTTGATTGGGTTCTGTAAGCTGTAAGCCCCATAGCCCATTCAGTGCTGTACCTCCGGTACTAAACGCATGACGCTAGCCCTAAAGCTATTTCGGGGAGAACCAGCTATCTCCGAGTTCGATTGGCATATCACCTCTACCCACAGGTCATCTCCTAACTTTGCAACGTTAGTGAGTTCGGGCCTCCACGAGTGTTTAGACTCGCTTCACCCTGCCCATGGGTAGCTCACTCGGTTTCGGGCCTAATTCCAGCGACTATACGCCCTATTAAGACTCGCTTTCGCTACGGCTTCGGGTGTTACTCCCTTAACCTCGCCACTGAAATTAACTCGCAGGCTCATTCTCCAAGAGGCACGCCGTCAGGCATAACAAGGAACGTCCCTATTTCTAGGGGGCTCAACTTGTCGTAGCCCTTCGACTGCTTGTAAGCTTATGGTTTCAGGTTCTATTTCACTCCCCTAACAGGGGGACTTTTCACCTTTCCCTCACGGTACTAGTTCACTATCGGTCGTCAAGTGTATTTAGCCTTAGAGAGTGGACTCCCTAGATTCCTGCCGGATTAGCGTGCCCGGCAGTACTCAGGAACACGGTGGAAGACGATCAGTTTTCGCATACGGGGCTATTACCCTCTTTGGCAGGCTGTCCCACACCTTTCCGCTAACTGATTGTTTTGTAACTTCCGTATTACCGGTCCTACAACCCCGATTCTGCAAGCAGACTCGGTTTGGGCTGTTCCCCGTTCGCTCGCCACTACTAGGGGAATAATTTCTTTTCCTCTGGGTACTTAGATGTTTCAGTTCCCCAGGTTCCCATCCTCAAGTCTATGTGTTCAACAAGAGGACACTGTTGGTTCGCAACAGTTGGTTTCCCTATTCGGAAATCCTCGGATCAACGCCTGTACACGGCTTCCCGAGGCTTATCGCAGTGTCCCACGTCCTTCATCGGCACTTGACGCCAAGGCATTCACCATAAGCTCTTAATAGCTTCTCCACGTGATACGGAGAAGTTGATACTTTTCTTTAATATTTTGATAAATATAAATTACTTTATCAGACTACATCATTTGCTATTCAGTTTTTAAGGTGCATTCACCGTTTGACGGGTGACTGACATCCTCGATTTTTTACCATCGAGAACATCAATCACCATTCAAAATGCTTCTTCACTTTATAAGGTACTGCGCTGGTCACAGACACAAAACGACCCGGCGCTCATCGCCAGGTCGTAAAAACAACCTTTTCAAGCGATGTATTCTTGAAACCTATGTCTTCTTGCCGTTTAACAAACTTTTATAACTCTCCAATAGTACTCATAAAATCAGTGGAGATGGCGGGATTTGAACCCGCGACCTTCGCGTTGCAAACGCGCTGCTCTCCCACTGAGCTACATCCCCAGGACTAGCCTGGTTAGTGGGCTTGACAGGATTCGAACCTGTGACCCCTGCGTTATCAGCACAGTGCTCTAACCAACTGAGCTACAAGCCCGGGATTTTTCCTTAGCAACTGAGAAGTGATAGGAAACGCATTTATGCGTTCCAGCGCCCAAACTCACCGTGTGGGCTTAGTACATTTGAGTAGAGCGCATCTCCTTAGAGATTTGCTCAAGAACTCTAGAAAGGAGGTGATCCAGGCGCACCTTCCGGTACACCTACCTTGTTACGACTTCGTCCTAGTCACCAGCACCACCTTCGACGGCGCCCTCCTTGCGGTTAGGCTACCGGCTTCAGGTGTTACCAACTCCCATGACGTGACGGGCGGTGTGTACAAGGCCCGAGAACGTATTCAACGCACTATAGCTGACGCGCGTTTACTAGCAACTCCAGCTTCATGCAGGCGAGTTGCAGCCTGCAATCTGAACTGAGGCCGGCTTTGGGGGATTGGCTCCATCTCGCGACTTAGCAACCCATTGTACCGACCATTGTAGCGTGTGTGTAGCCCCGGACATAAAGGCCATGCGGACTTGACGTCATCCCCACCTTCCTCCGGTTTTGTACCGGCAGTCTCGCCAGACACGTGTAACTGGCAACAGGGGTTGCGCTCGTTGCGGGACTTAACCCAACATCTCACGACACGAGCTGACGA
>JBBSCM010000073.1:0-15458 GCA_038250295.1 Anaerolineales bacterium
GAAGATGCCGCGGCGCTTGGTGACCAGTTCCATAATCGGGCCGTAATAATCGGTGGGCGTGATGATCTCGATATTCATCCACGGTTCGCGCACTTCCAGGATTTTACTTGGGTCGGGCAGTTCAGCGGGAGAATCAACCGTAACGACTTCATCCTTGATCATCAACACTTCGTATTCCACGGAAGGCGCGGTAAATAAAACATCCAGGTCGTATTCACGCTCGATGCGTTCCTGAATAATTTCCATGTGAAACAAGCCGAGAAAGCCAGCGCGGAATCCAAAGCCCAACGCTTGTGAAGTCTCAGGCTGGAATGTCAATGAAGCATCGTTCAGTTGAAGCTTATCCAATGATTCACGTAACGTAGTGTAATCATCTGCTTCAACGGGATAGATGCCCGCGAAGACCATTGGCTTGGGTACGTGGTAACCGGGCAAGGCTTCTTCAGCAGGCGCGGAGGCGAGTGTAATTGTGTCACCCACGCGGCATTCATGCACAGTCTTGAATCCAGTGGCGATATAACCCACTTCACCGGAGCCAAGCGTTTCCACAGGCTGCATGCCCGGCACAAAGATGCCGATCTCAACGGGCCGCAGATCCAGTTTGGTGGCCAACATGCGCAGCACATCCGTGGATTTGATCTTGCCTTCCATGATGCGCACATACGCGATCACGCCTTTATACGAGTCATAATGCGCGTCAAAGATCAGCGCACGGACTGGTTTGTCATCCACATCTTTTGGAGGAGGAATGCGCTGGACAATCGCTTCAAGGACCTGTTCCACATTCACGCCATCTTTTGCCGAAATACGGATAACCGAATCAGGATCGACCCCAAGCAGGGAGCCGACATCTTCAGCCACTTCGTCGGGACGGGCGGAGGGGAGGTCAATTTTATTGATAACGGGAACAAGCGTCAGGTCGGCATCGAGCGCCTGATAAAGGTTCGCTAATGTCTGGGCTTCGATCCCCTG
Source organism: Anaerolineales bacterium (assembly GCA_038250295.1). Classification (GTDB taxonomy): domain Bacteria; phylum Chloroflexota; class Anaerolineae; order Anaerolineales; family Villigracilaceae; genus Villigracilis. The sequence continues at coordinate 973 of JBBSCM010000073.1, forward strand.
AGTCGCATCCACTACTAAAATTGCACCTTCACAGGCTTTGAGCGCGCGGCTGACTTCATAGCCGAAGTCCACATGGCCGGGCGTGTCGATCAAGTTCATCTCATATCTTTGATTGTCCTGCGCTGTATAAAACATGCGGACAGCGGATGATTTAATCGTGACACCTTTTTCGCGTTCGAGGTCCATGCTGTCGAGGGCCTGCTCGGTCATGTCGCGCTCAGAGATGGCGCCTGTTAATTGAAGCAGGCGGTCTGCAAGCGTGGATTTGCCATGGTCAACATGGGCGATGATGCAAAAATTACGGATGTGGTCTGTCATACTGCTTTCAAAAGTTCATTTCTGTTTTTTGGAAAATTTATCGGCTGAGTCGTTTTGTAATAAAAATATCAAGACAGCCCTTATAAGCGACGAAAGTATAACCGATTAAATAAGGGGACAGTCACCTCACAGTGAGGTGACTGTCATCACTAAAGTTTCCGTCATTGCGAGGGGGTTCGCGCCCGAAGCAATCCCTTTCAACGTCACGGAGATTGCTTCGTCGGGAAGTATATCCTCCTCGCAACACTTGCGCCGCACGCAGTGCCGGTGTGACGAAAGTTCTTATTCTATTTCTTCGCCGGGAACCAGCGTTTTGAGTCGTGTCTGTTCCTGAAAAACACAAATCCTATCGCGGCGATACCAAGAAGATAAATATATTCGGCAATATTGACAAAGCCATAAGAGATTTCATCCTCATTGACACCTGCCTCAACCATTTGAGCAGCGATCCTGCCATCCAGGTCTTTCTGCCAAAAGGTTAGCAATCCTAAACATACTATTCCTAAAAGAATGAGCCATAAACTTGAGAAAAAACCTTTTCGACTGGTCAACCCGCTCACCATAAAATAGGCAAGCCCACCGAACAAAACCATATTCACTACAAGCTCAACAAGCTCTGATGGAAACAGGGCATCTGGCGGAGAGATTATATATTGCAAGGCGGAGCCAATATTGACCATCGTCAGAAAAATAATGAAATAGTAAATTGCAGTAATAAAAGGTGAATATACAGTTTGCAAACTGACAGGCCGCATTCCCAGGGCTTTAAGCAGTTCCTTTGGATTTGGCAGCAATTGAGCGATGGTATCCAGTCCGCGCACGCCGGGGCGGAAGTCTATCCACTGGATTCTGGATAATTTTTCCGAGATATTATCATTCGTCTGAATCAGAATCGGAAAAAGCATTTGCTTTTCAGGTATTGCTTCTGTATCTGATTTGAAGCGGGAAATTAATGCAAATACTGTCTTTGCATCTTGAATATCATTAACTTGAGGGTGACCATATTTCTTGAGGGTCTCGATCAAATCATCAGCAACGACTCGATCTTGAACAGCATAGTCCACATAAAAGGAGACAGGCGCAGGATTCTGAATCTTTGCATCATGCGGATTGATGTATTTAGGAATGATGGCTTCCGGCTTTCCCCACCTTTGCATGGCTGGAGAACGAAGAATAAAAAGCAGGATCAATCCAAAGAGAAGCCCAGTCCATACAATAAAATCGAGGGATGGATCATCGTACACGATCACTGAGAGCAATGACGCAATGGGCAATGCCAATAAAGCAGTTTGCACATGGGTGAAATTAAAATTACGTTTATAGATTCTGTAGGGCAGTGGAGCTAATATCCATGGAATGAACAATGTCCAATATTCAAATAGCGAGATGATCGCTACAAATATACTCACTGCGATAGCTGCGTACATGACCCATGGAGCTTTGAAACCAGTCTCAGGGACTGGGTGTTCCTCTTGAATCGGTTGCTTCAATTGAGAAAACAACTCTTCCAATCCCGCCTTATAACTGCCGCGAAAATCCACCCACTCAAATTTTTCCAACTCTTTTGGCAGATCCACGGCTTCAAAGATCAAGAGAATGACTCGTTGTTTCTTATCCAAAAAGTGATGCCATTCCGATGTAACATATTTCGATGCAAGCGCTGCTTTTGATACAACCAGCAGTACCGTGTCCGAATCGTCCAAGCCTTTCTCAATTTGCACGCCCCACGGAGACCCGGGAATCAATGCGCGATAGTCAAGCCAGACGTTATATTTTTCGCCCTCCAGTTTGCTGACGAGGTCGTCAACAAAACCCAATTCGCGGCGTGAATAGCTCATAAAGATGTTTTTAGTCATGGACAGCTCCCTTTGGTACAAAGTATGAAATCACAAGGGTGTGTTTCAAATGAGTTGACAAAAAGAATGTCCCGAAGGTTTTGTCGAGAAAATTTGGTCGTTTGTGCCAACCTTCGGGACGGTTTCAACTGAAATGAAACACATCCAAATCACAATTATGAGACAAAACCCGATTGACTAGCTTTCGGTTCGGGTTGGACGAATGGATGTCGCTGCGAGGCGCTCCTGGTTTCCCTGGCACCGCCCGCCATTATTATCCCCGAAGCGGAGCGAGTGGGAGGGCAGGTGTGCCGAAGCAGTCTCCTCATAACTGGGAGTTTGCTTCGGGAAGTACGCCCTCGCAACGACATGACTCTTTCCATCAAGAGTGAGTAAAATAAAGCCTGAAAACGTGGTCTCGATACACCCCTCAAAGAGCATTCGGGGCTACTCGACCACCAATTGATTCGAAGGTGTGTGGTGGTTAGAAATAAAGCAACTCCAATTGGGATATCCCGTATTTAACATTGTGCGTATCTGCGCACAAAGGAGAAAAAATGTCTGGCTTATCTGTTTTAGCTATTTTGGCTGTTGTAGTAGTTGGAATCCTATTTCTCATTCTGCTCTCCGGTATTCGTTTTATTCCCAATAACCGTATCGGTGTGATCGAGAAACGATTCAGCGGTAAAGGTTCCGTAAAATCAGGCTTTATTGCCATGGACGGCGAGGCTGGTTACCAGCCACGCATCCTGCGTGGTGGCCTGCATTACCTGATGCCAATTCAATATGTTGTCCATATGATGCCGTTGGTGACCATTTCCCAGGGCAAGATCGGCTACGTCTTCGCCCGTGACGGCAAGCAGTTGGACCCCGCGCAGGTGCTGGCTTCCAATGCCACGGTGACGGACTTTCAGGATGTCGAAAGCTTTCTAAAGAACGGCGGACAACGCGGCCCACAGCGACGTATTTTGCGTGAAGGTACCTACGCATTCAACCTGGTGCAATTCATCGTCATCACGGAAGAACGCATTTACACATTGTCTCTCAGCAAGGAAGAAGCGGATACGATTCGCGGCATGGCGCAGGTCATCGCGGAGCGCGGCGGATTCCGCCCTGTGGTCATCAAGGATACAGATGACACGATCGGCGTTGTCACCATTCATGACGGCCCATCCCTTGCGCAAGGCGAGATCATCGCGCCTGTGGTAGGCGATAACCCTGCGCAGGCAGATACGTATCATAACAAGTTCCAGGATGCGGATAACTTCCTGCGCGCGGGCGGACTGCGCGGACGCCAGTTACAGGTGCTGGTAGAGGGTACCTACTATGTGAATCGCCTGTTCGGCACGATCGAGATGATCCAGAAGACGATCATCGAAGTAGGTAATGTAGGCGTGGTCGTTTCGTATACCGGTGAAATGGGCGCTGACCTTTCTGGTATTGACTATCGTCACGGCGAACTGGCCTCCAGAGGCAATCGTGGTATTTGGAATGAGCCGCTGCTGCCCGGTAAATACGCCTTCAACACTTATGCGGGTAAGGTCATTTCCGTTCCGACGACCAACTTCATCTTAAAGTGGATCCGCGCGGATGTTGGCGCGCACAAATTCGACGAGAATCTAACCGAAGTCTCGCTCATCACAAAGGATGCGTTTGAACCGTCTCTGCCGCTATCGGTTGTTGTCCACATTGACTATCAGAAGGCTCCGCTCGTCATCCAAAGATTTGGCGATATCAAAAAACTGGTGGAACAGACTCTCGACCCGATGGTATCTGCTTATTTCAAGAACGTCGGCCAGACTCGCACGTTGATTCAACTCTTGCAGGAACGCAGTGCCATTCAACAGCAGTCCAGCCTGGAGATGAAGGAAAAGTTTGAGCACTACAACCTTGAGCTGGAGGAAGTGTTGATCGGTACGCCTTCTTCGCCAGAGGGAGATACTCAAATTGAGACGATCCTGAACCAGTTACGCTCGCGCCAGGTGGCTGCCGAACAAGTGGAGACGTACGGCCAGCAGGAAAAAGCGTCCATCAAGGAACGTGAGCTAAAGGAAGCCCAATCACGCGCTCAAATGCAGACGAGACTGACCGAAGCCGAGTTGAACATCAACATCCAAACAGACCAGGGGAAAGCGGAGTATCAACGCTCCCTGCAGCAGGCGCAGCAGATTCGCGCGCTGGCTGAAGCGGAAGCCGAAAAGATCGCCCGCATCGGTATCGCGCAGGCGCTTGCCACCGAAGAACAAGTCCGCGCTTATGGCGGCCCGCAATTCCAGGTGACACAGCAAGTGCTCAACCGTTTCGCCGAAGCTATTCAATCCTCCGGTGTAGATGTGGTGCCGCGTGTGGTCGTTGGTGGGAACAATGCCGAGGGCGGCAGCACATCCAGCAATGTGATGGAAGGCTTGCTGACGATGATGCTCTCAGACCGTTTCAGCGCCATGGCAGACGAATCAGCGAAGACCCCGCGCTCTCCTGAGGCCGATGCTTTGAGGGAACAGATACGAAAAGATATGGAAAAGAAGAAGTAATAAAAAAGGGACTGGTTGTAACAACCAGTCCCTTTTTTCTTCAAACCATGGGGCTGCGTCATTTATACCTGCGGTAATTATTTGAAAAGAAAAAAATGGGGACGAACCCTTGAAGGATGAACGCTTCGCGTGAATTATGAAGGACGAAAAAACGACGCATACCTTATGGCGCGTCGTTTCGAATTTCAGGCATGTGCATATGATTTATTCAGTACGCGGACAACCGCCTGAGGTAATTCAACGGGAATGAAATAATCAGCAGGGAATAGATAGTCTTCTCCGCTTTCATCAATGATTCGCATGTCGCCGTCGGCTTGCGCATCTTTGTCAGGGAGAACACGGTAAATTTTGTGCAACTCCAGCGAAGCAGGATATTCGCTGTTATCAACGCAGATTGCGAAACGGGGAGTAGATTTTGTGGTTGTCATATTTTTTATTCCAAATAGCCTTTGCGTTTGAACTCTTTTCGTCCAATACCGTGCGCTTCATACCAGTGAATTTCAGCTTTGCGAACACGTCCGTTTGAGAGTTGGATGAGAGCAACCCCTTTCATTTTACGCCAGCGTCCATCAACCATATTGTTCTCGAAGACGCTCCAAATCACGAATGGACTTGCCGATAGCAATCACTTCCGTGTTTGTGATGTCGCTGATGATTTCAAAGGATGTCATCCCATTTGTCTCCTGTCAAATTATACACTTGCACGCCCAGTTTTGCGGATTTCCATTTCCAATAGAGAAATACTTTGAGAGCGCGCTTGGATTCAGGCATAAGCATTCCATCGAATTGGGTAATAAAATTATACAACTGAAAACGAGTAATACTATGAATCGTGGGCGGCGAGTCTGGTCCAGGCGCGCGTCCGCTTGACCCTGCGTGGGTCACGGATATTCGAGATCAATGCCTGAGAGCCAAAGTCCCATTTTTCTTCAAACAATGGGGCGGCGTGCCCGGCGCGGGCAAAAGAAAAGATGGGGAAGAACTCTTGAAGGCCGAACCTGGGATGAAATGCCAGTCCGCACGAATCTGGCAGGAGTTTAAATAAAGTGACAGTCACCCGCTACGCGAAGGTGACTGTCACTTTTGTTCTTATCTACTACTCCGCAAATAACTCCGCCAACACAGCAAGCACTGATTTTTGAGTTGCGGCATTAATTGTTCCCAACTTTTTTACCAATCGAATTTTATCCACTGTACGGATTTGGTCTAAAACAATTTGCCCATCCCTGCTTTGAAACTTACAAGAAACGCGGGTTGGATAGGAGCGTCCTTGTGTGGTCATGGGCGCGATAATCACAGTGGCAATATGAGCATTCATTTCATCGGGAGAGATAACAAGGCAGGGACGGGTCTTTTTGATCTCTCTGCCGACCGTCGGATCGAGGTTAACCAAATACACTTCGAAACGCTTTGCTACCATTCCCACTCGCTGCGGTCCCATTTTGTGGAAACGGGTTTGTCAAGCAGCATATCATCGCCATGTTTTGCCATTGCGCGGAATTGCTCATTCCAGCCGTGACGAGTACGCACAAGAGGACGAAGCACAAGCTGCCCACTCCCGACAACAATTTCCACCTCGTTGTCGAATCCCATTTGCTCGATCAACAACTTGGGTAAACGAACACCACGCGAGTTTCCGATTTTTACGATCTGTGTATGAACAATATTCATGTCTTTTCTCTTTTCCATCGCTTGTCTCATAAATTACCAACCTTTTTGGAAAAAATTACGAGTAAATATCACAAGTTGGGTTTAGTAAATTATCCGCAGGACTGCTACGCTTGTGCGATACCATGTAAATGTGATTACATTGTACCCACGAGAAAGGAAGACGTCAATATAAATGAGGACGAACTCTTGAAGGCCGAGCCTGGGATGAAATGCCAGTCGGCACAAATCTGGCAGGGATATAAAGTTAAATAAAGAGACAGCCACTAAAGGTGGCTGTCTCTTTTGGTTTCAAGAATATGCTACAAACTATGTTTTGCCAATCCCTGGGCGACACGGATCAACTCCCCCATCACGCGCTCTTTGATATAGGGTTTCAAGCTGTCAGGAGTCCCCAGGTCCACATGGCAGCCGGGTAATTTTTCAAGGTAATCCTGCAAAGCGAACAAGCCAAAATATCCAGCAGGGCGGTTGAACTCCACAAGCAAATCCACGTCACTGCTGGAAGCGGCTTCGTTCCCTGCTACTGAACCAACTTTTTTGAAATCGATAAATCCCTGCTCAACATGGATCGAGATCAGTTGCACGCTCACGCTCGAACCCCGCCTGCGCTCGTAAGCAACCTTGTCCAGGTACGCGATGGTGCTGATCATTGGGTTGCGACAACTTCATACTATTATTCCTTTTCATACGGATTTAATCCAGATCACTTTACCCAGCCTCACTGTGAAGATGTAATTAGACGACGCATTAACCGCCAGGAGATAAACATCAGGACCAGGCCGATGGCGGTCAGGCCGCCCAGCAGCGCCCAGTTCGGGTCAACTCCGCGTAGAGCGATATCCCGCAACAGGAGTGTGCCATAGGTAGTGGGCAATGACCAGGAGATGACTCGCACAGACGGTATGAGTGTATCCAGGCTCATGATGAATCCGCTGAAAAAGACGCTGGCCAGCAGGATGATCATGCTATATTGCACAGCCTGACTGTCGGTTTGTGAAACTATCGAAATGACAAAGCCCATTCCCAAAGAGGTAAACAGCACAGCAGCGATGACCAGAACGAAGTACCACCAGTTTCCCAACATGGGTACTTGCAGGACAAATACCAAAAGGGCGGATAGGATGGCCGCGATCACGCCGCCAAACAGCATGTAACTGATGTATTTGCCAAATAAGGCTTCCCCTGCTGAGAGAGGTGAAACACGGAAGAGCTCCATGGTGCCCACGTTACGCTCACGAACAATGGATAAGGCCGCGAACGTGACTGCCAGGTGTTGAAGCAGGAGCGCCAGCACGGCCGGAGCGAAGAAATCCGAAACAGTGGGCTGAATATTCGCCTCGCTTTTCGTCTCACTACGGAAAGGGCTGACGATGATGGCAGGGTCAACGCTCTGAAACTCTACCAACTTGCTGTCCAGATCGGTGATGTCTTTGTCGATCTTATCAATGCGTGCCAGCCGTTCATCTTTATTGTCTGTGCTATTGCCAAGCTCTTTCGTGTTTTGGCGCAAGTCGGTAAGCGTACTCTGCACCGGGTCGGCGGATCCATCGCTCGTGCCTTTGGTTTGCTGTAGACTGTCCAGCAGGCCCAGGCTGGTGCCGACCGCCAGGGAAACGGCGTCCACGTTGCCGACTAAATCCTGCTGTTTTTGCTGAGCAAGCGCTTCATCGCCGCTCTGTACGGCCCCGCGCATGGCAGATATGTTTTGATGGGCTTCCTGCAGACTGGCATGCAAGTCAACTGCATCCTTCTGCCCCTGAACGGCAAAGGATTGCAGCACTTGTCGGTTTACTGCGCCCACATATAACCATCCCAAATATTTGACGTAGATTACCTGCGCAGGATCGATCTCATGATGATAAAAAGTGAAAGCAGCCTGCTGGTTGTTCTTGATGGTGTTAATGGCATCCTGGGGCTCCACAATGACCAGGTCAACTTGCCCCTGACGCAATTGATCAAGGGCTTCGTTCAAATTGCCAGTCACCCCGGCATAAATAAACAACGAACCCATGGATTTCCCGAACTGTTGGATATCCTGCTCAGAGATTGCGCTGTTGGGCTGCACTACAAACAGCGTGCGTAAACTACGAGACTCGTCGCGGTAGCCAATTCCAAAGATTAACAGGATTAAGAACGGTCCCAGCACCAGGGTGGCGACCAGCCGGGGCTGGCGCAAAATCTCAAAAATTTCCTTCCGAAAGAAGGAGGAAGCTCGGATGATGCCTCGAAAAAAGTTACCCATCACTTACCTCCGGACGCACCAGCTCTACAAAGACATCTTCAAAGGATGGCGTATACTCCTCCACCGCTTCGACCTGAATATTTTGTCCTTGCGCCCAGCCCATCAGTTCGGGAGTGTCCGTGCTGGCATGCTCTACGATGATGCGCATACTGTTGGAACCCGTGCGGAAGGTTTTAGCCCGTACGAAGGGTAGTGAGCGCAGGATCGCCTCGTGCTGAAAATTGAATTCCTGTGTAGTACGAAAATCGATCATATCGCCGCCATAAGCGTGATGCCTCAAACCTTGCGGGGTATCCACCAGCAATAACTTTCCGTTGTTCTGAACACCTACCAGGTCGCAGTTATCTGCTTCGCTTACATATTGGGTGGTGATAAATATCGTGCGCCCCTGGTCTTTAAGCTCTCTGAAATGATCCCAGAACTTGCGTCTCAAGACGGGATCAATCCCAGCGGTCGGTTCATCCAAAAAGAGCAGCTGCGGATCGTGAACGAGAGTGGCTGCCAGGCTGAGACGCCGCAGCATACCCCCCGAAATATTGCGAGCCAGCTTGCCACGGTGCTCGTATAATTCTACAAATTCCAGGGCATCCTTCAAACGTTTTCCCCGAAACAAGCTCATGCCATACAGGGAAGCGGCAAAGTTAAGGTTTTCCCAAACAGTCAAGTTTGGGTAGAGCACGAAAAGCTGTGGCATATAGCCGATACGGGCCCGCTCATCCTGGCTAAACTTGTTTGGATTATGGTCGAACACCATCGCCTGACCTTCTGTAGGGATGTAGACGCCTGTCAATAAGCGCACTGTGGTAGTTTTTCCCGATCCACTGGGCCCAATAAAACCGAAGATGGAAGCGCGGGGCACTTCAAAAGAAACATCCTGTACCACCGTCTCAGTGCCAAACGTTTTCGTCAAATGCTCGGCACTGATGACAGAGTCTTTGACTTGGGTCGGCTGCAGTTGACTCGATTCAGAGAAGGCTGAGATTGCCATAATTACCTCTTCCACCACAATTAACTTTGTGATTGCTATTCATGTTTGTCTTCCTTATACCTGGAACAGGTCGCCAACCTCCTGGAGCTTCTTTTAAATAAAGAAACTCTCTGCGCGACTTCGAACAGACGGCGATACGGAAGCTGTGAATCTTTCAGTGATAGCTTTCGTAACATTTCGGCTTCCTGGGTTTATCCTTTTCCGTATTGGAACTCTTAGCGACAAATGCCTCAAGAATTTCTCTGAGACATTTGTCATAGAGTACTAATTTACTTGCTTGATATATTGAGCGTGAAATTGCCCTGAGGGGTGTCCATCTGGGCAACTACAAAGTAATCGGTCTTTCCATTGACAGTCACACTCCATACAGAGTAATGCCCGCCAGCAATCTCGTTGGTCTGGGATGGCGCATCGCCCCAACCAGCGGTAGCAGCCTGGTCTTGATAATAAGCGAGTGTCGATTCCCAGGTAGTATTATCCGGGAGTTTATAGAGATCATAGTCAAAGTTGGTAAAGCCAACTGCTTGCGCGATTTGGAGAACAATCGCATCCCATTGGGCTTGGTGCTCAAGCTTGTCTCCCATCGCTTCCGGAGTGGAAGTTAAAGTGTCAGTCGTTGGAGATAAGGTAGCACTAGCATCTGTTACAGGAATACCAGATTGAAGTTCCGCAGCAAACTGCTGTGCCTTTGCGATCAAAGCAGTGGCGGCCGCATCGCTGATCTTTTTTCCCAGTTGAGCCTGCACCTCGTTGACAAATGCTGCCAATTCATTTACCGCCGGATCGCTTTGACCATTCATAATCTTTTGTTTGATGGTTTCAAGTTTTGCCAACAGACCATTCTCGGCATTACCTGTGATATCGCCACTGACTACAAAATCATTAACCATTTTGATCAGATCATCAATGGCGGCGGTGGTAGTTGAAGGGATTCCAACGATAGCCGTTTCCATTACACTTACATCCGGCGTATTGGCATTTGTGGGTTGCGCTGCACCGCAGGCAGCCACGAGACTGACAAGCATCAGCAGGGTCAGGATAGTAGAAATCTTACTAATCATTCTTTTAATCTCCTTTTCCTTCGGTAAGGTATGGTATCGGCCAAGGAATCAATCATTAATCGTACATACAGCTTACAATGAATGCTCCCCGGTCACATCCATCGACCGGGGAGACTTTTTCTCCGTCACTTGGGGGAGATTCGTTAGAATCGCAGTCCAAGTCCATAGGGATTTACAAGCGTCCCCAGATCGGAGAAGTGGGTATTGATAAGTAGGGCTTAAGCAATTTCCCGATTACTCAAACCCCCGCGTTTAGCGGCATATTACGGCTTGATCTGCGGATGCTTGATGCTATGTCTTGGCATGCCAGCGTAGTCAAGGTGCTGTTGCAAGACTCGGGCAATTTCTTCAGGTTCTGCTGCCGCCCAACAGGTTAACCACAATCATTATTACTGCCAGCACCAATAGGATGTGGACCAAATTACCACCGATGCCTCCAATAAGGCCAAATAACCAAAGCACCACGAGCACTACAACAATTGTCCATAACATGGGAATACTCTCCTTCGTTTCTTAATTGATTGAAATCATTCATGTCTCTGCGTCTGTATCGTCCTGGAACACCGCAGGCTATCAGCATATGCTAATTTGTGCGTAAGCCGATTTTTGAGATCGTCTTATTGTCTTTGGACTACAACAGCCCACCAGTAACATATCAAGGTTTCTTTGCACGCCCTGGCTAACCTACGTAAACCAGTTTGACGCTTTGGCGCAACATAAACTTGTATCCTGTTTAATTCTATAATAGATATTCCCCCGCTACATCCTGCAAGTGGGGAATATCTATCTCCCCCACTTGGGGGACACAGTACCCGAAGCGGAGTACATAAACGAAGAGCTCAATCCTTGTTTTTCTACTTCCTAAAATGAGTGGCTCTGTTTTATGCGGTTAAACGCGCTCCTGGGTTTCCTCTTAAAATGAAGGTCAGCACTAAGCCGGGGTTGAATACCGCGTCTACGCAAGTAGCGATAAAGTTCACGCACTTTTGACTTATCAGCCGAAGCATGGCAAAGGAAAACTTTGAGGGGCGTTTGGGTTCGGGCATTTGGTTTGTCCCGCCGAAAATGGGTTAATCAAATCATACGGGTGTGTTTCATTTCAGTTGAAACCGTCCCGAAGGTTGGCACAAACGACCAAATTTTCTCGACAAAACCTTCGGGACGTTCTTTTTGTCAACTCATTTGACACACAACCAAATCATACAACCGAAAACGAGTAATACTGTAAACCTTGATAGGCGAATTGGCATCAAGTGCATGTCCGCTTGAGCCAGAGGGCTGTTTGGTTTTATCGTCGCGCTGATAAGCACGTTCATATCCACCACAACACGCATGATTTATTTTTCCTTCTTTTGCCGTTTTAGTTTTCTGACTTCCTGAATCGCCTCTTCCACATCCTTTTCCACTTCACCATCGGAATATTTGGCATTCAATTCGCCAAGGCGTTTTACCATGGCATCAAATTTTTGATTTACCTCTTCTTCAGAATACTTTTTATATTTCAAGTACTCCTCGTATGGGATCAGAACCGCCTCAGGTTTACTGCCGCGCATCAGGATATAAGGAATGCCATTTTTCGTCACATCGTCAAACACGGCGCGAAAGCGCCGCTGGAGTTCGGTTACGCCGATGATTTGATTCATTTCTGCCTCCATCTTAAATCTAAAAAAATACATATTTGAATATGTATTTTACCTCATATTGAAATATATGCAAAAAGAGACAGTCACCCGTTTCGCGAAGGTGACTGTCTCTTTACAGGTGAGCGCAACATGCAACAAACTACATCTTTGCCAGCAGTTCTTTTTTCTTCGCCTGGAATTCCGCATCGGTCAGGATGCCCTGCTTGCGTAATTCATCCAGTTCAGCGATCTGCGCGGGGATACTCTCCGCACGTTGAGCGTGGGAACCTGTCCCTTCGTAGCCGAGCTTCTCCTTGGCGTTGAGCATGGCAGTCTTAAATTTGACCGGGTCACCGATCCGCTTGAACAGGTTGTCCCCGGTCTCGCTGGCGGTCAGGATCTCGACATCCCCATAATCGAACATTCTGCCGAAGAAGGATTGGGCCATCTTGACATCGTTGACCTTTTCGAGCGAAGAGTCAACCACATCCTTGCTAAATATGCCGGAGACCTGGATCACGCGGCGGTTGGTGACAATATACTGCTGGTTGCTCCAGGCCAGAATATCACGCAGCATGATGGCAAGCGGAACCAATGCGAGCAGAAAACCGAATGCCACAATTGGGTTGGCAAGTGCCATCGCAAATATGGATGCGATCACGATCAACGTCACAACGATCTCCGCAATGATCGAACTGAAGAGCACAAATCCATGCTGACGCGTGACCAGCAGAATCCGCTCGTTTTCGCCCAGCATATTTTTGATGTAATCGTTTGCCATAATTTTTCTCCTTGATAATATCAAGATACTCAGTATTGTACTCTTTTTCATATGTAGTATGTCGTTGCGAGGAGGGCGCGCGCCTTCGCGAAAGCGGTCCGCGCGATCAAGGATGATACCGAGACCAAACGATTGCAGGATGAGTTCTTCGGCATGGTCACCGGGAATTAATTTGTACAGCGACATTTATGTCGCACTATTCCGGCAAAGCGACATAAATGTCGCAATACGGTATACATAAAAAGAGACTGGCTCATCACCAGTCTCTTTTGTTATTGCCAAGTTTTACGGGGGAAGCGTCACGGTTATATCTGCACTCCAGAATAAATTTATACTTGAGTCATCAAGAGTGCCAACAATACTTAATGTATACACTCCTGATTCCAGGACTACACCACCTGCGCCCCATTTATAAAAATAATCCTCCAATATCCATAAAGGGCAGGGAGCAGTACCGCCGAAAACACAATATGCCTCATTATTTTCGGTAATATTGTAGATGGTATTATCATTTTGAGATGCAGAAAAGGTAACGTTTTGTACGCCATCTGCTTTGCCGGCTTCCTGTCCGTTTTTTAAAATGATGAACTGTACTGGGAATCCATCTGAAAACACAACGGTGCAATCATATACGTCACCTGTAATTTCGCTAACGATCTCTCCCTGCCCACAGGTGCCCGGCCCGGGGCTAACCTGGGATGTGCTTGGAACATAAGCCTGTGGCTTGTCATAGGCGACTGGAGGCAGGGTAGCCAGATCAATATTACAGGAAATAAATTGCGGGCCGGCGCTGATCCAGCCCTTATCCTGGCTGGCCGGATCCAGAACATATGCCCAACTCCCATCAACAAGTCCTTTTGGTACAAACCCCAATGGTGTCACAACACTATTGGCAGGCAGGCCTCTAATAGCTGGACGATAGGCCCTACTCGGTCCGGTGCGAAGATTCAAACCTTCAATAAGAACATTACAAATCGATTCAGGTCCTGCGGCTGTAGCCGCTTCAACAACTTCGGCAGTAAAGGTTGGTGCTATTGCTGCTGTATTTGCTGGTTCGGTTTGACTTTGAGTTTCCTGAGTGGCGGTAGGTTCAGGAGGCGACGTGACCGAAGCAGGCGCACCGCAGGAAACAACAGCCAGCGCTGCCAGAAGGGGCAAAGCCATCCAATGGAGAAAAAAATTTCGGTTCATTAGTTGCCTCCAATCAGTTCATCATATCTTTGACGAATTTCCTTAAATTTCGGCTGGCAATATTTTTCGATAATATCGTTTTGAATGATCAGGTCAGGAGAGTCTTTTCCATTAACTATACATTGATCAAATGAGTCCATGGATTTTTGATAAGCGCCCAAGGCTTGATCATAGTTCTGTTTAGCTTCCAATGCGCTTCCCTGCCATTGATAGACAGTACCAAGATATTCGTGCGTCTGAACCAGA
>JBBSCM010000074.1:0-15413 GCA_038250295.1 Anaerolineales bacterium
GTTTGAGGGACATGCAAAATTTTCCCCTGCTGGGCGAGGCGAATCCAAAGATGGTGGTCGAGCAGAAAATGGAATGTGGGATCGAGTCCGCCAGTTTTTTGCAAAGCAGAGCGGCGCATGAAAACGGCGGGCTGACCGATAATTTGGAAGCAGAGCAGATCTTCCAAGGTCAATTGTTTGTAAGTCAATGTGTTGAAAGTTCTTCCGTGATCATCCACAGCGAGCATATTTCCATAGGCCAATACAGTATCTGGATTCTCTTCAAATATTTTCATAGCCGCACTGACTGTGCCTTCGAGGTAATAATCATCTGAATTCAACCAGGCGATGATCTCGCCGGTAGCATGTGCAAATCCTTTATTAATTGCATCGGCCTGGCCTGTATCTTTTTCCGAAACCCAATATGCCAGCTTGCTTTTATATTTCTCAATAATGTCAACGCTGTTATCTGTTGACGCGCCATCCACGATAATATATTCAATGTGTGGATAATCCTGATTCAAAACAGAGGTGATCGTCTGCTCAAGATAGGAGGCCTGGTTATATGAAGGAGTGACAATGGAAACGAGAGTCATAATATGGAATTATGTCATTGCGAGCCGCGTTCGTGGCAGCGAAGCAATCCCTCACATAGAGGAATTGCCAACACTTGTTGGAGATTGCTTCGGGACGAACACCCTCGCAACGACATGTAATTATTTCCGCAAATCATACAACACATACCCATCACCCTGTATCGCGATGGGATACGCATCCAGTAATTTTTTCAACGAGGGTTGTTTATCCAATTGACCAAACGCCGTCACCAAAAAATAATCCCTGCCTGCGGTTAATTCATCAAAGCGGTCGGCAAAATCCACTTCACCGTTGCGGACCTCGGCAAGCTCGGTGCTATACGGCCATAGGGCCACCTTGCGCCAGCCAAAATACATCAGACGATACCCGTAATCCTGTGTCAGGCCGATCACTTTTGCATCCGCAGGAATCGCATCGCCAATCGCTTTCCAAAACGGAACTTCGGGACGAAAATCCTCCGCGACTAAAACAGAACGCGACACCCAGGCTTGGAATCCGATCACCAAAACGACAAACGCGACAAATACAACGCGTCTCCCCGCGCTTTGAGCTGCCGCGTATACCAAAAGCGGATTCAGCGCTGCGGCCAATCCCAGCGCAACGATGGGAATGAGTTGAATATGATAGTAGCTGTGTGTGTACATCTGAAAGGGCAAGGTCAACCCGTACAGCAAATACCCGATCCATAAACTGATTAATAACCAGCGCAAACGCGGAGGCGCAAGCAATGCCCCACCGATGCTGAGGAAAATAATCGTCAACCCGAATAGATTTCCAAGAAAAGCCAGCCATTTGGTATAAAAATCCGTGCTTCCAACAAGTTTGATGAGTTCAACGGTCCAGCCGAAGAAATATTCAGTGGAACGGCTTTGATTAAGGAGAATATAAAAGACCAGCGCGGGCACGATCATCAATACTGCCATGACCCAAACTTGTTTTGATTTCCAAAAATCTTTTTTCAAAGTGAACAGCACCAATGCTATTGCAGCAGCGCCCACAAAGAAGGCAATGACGATTTTCACAAAAGTTGCAAAGCCAAGAAACACCCCTGCGAGTATTGCCCATTTCCAACTTGACCCCTCTCCTAAAAGGAGAGGGGAGTGAGATTCGCTCCAACGATAAAGAAAATAAATACCAATAACAAAGGCCGCGGTCATCAAAGGGTCGGGTTGAAATGAGCGGCTGGCTTGAACTGAAAAGGGCAAAACAAGGTAATACGCCAGCCCAATCAGCGCCGCCCATGGTGAGACTGCGCGGCGCATTAAATCAAATAAGGCGATGCCTGCCGCAAGCCAGAAGAAGACTTCCCAAATCCTTGCGGCGACAATCGTCTCGCCGCCTGCGACAAAATAGCTCAATGCCACCATGGATTCGATCACAGGCGGTTCGTATCGTCCAACGGCATTTGCAAAAGAAATTGCGAGTTCGCGTTGTTCAGCAGTGGCCGAAGAGAGAAGCGAATAATATATGTCACGCGCAACAAGTGAATTGCGAAGCTGGCGTGATGAATGAAAATCCAGCGGAGGGTCGGTGATATCAATCAGGCGGAGGAGTCCGCCCAAAGCGAGGAGAATGATGAGGGTGACGAACCCGTTACGAGGTTGGGAAAGATGCGAGGTCTTCATCAGAAGAGGGAATTGTATTCCACTTTGGGGAAGACGGTCAGTTTGCCTCCGACAGTTGCATCCAAAACTTCGCGGCCTGCTTTTTGGTAGGCATCTCGCGCAAAGGCATAACCGATCTCGGAGGTGTCGAGGTCGGGCAACTGCCATTTATAACCTTTGCCAAAATAGTTCGGTGCGAAATGATTCGGGTCATCACCTTGTGAGACAATGGTCTTGTTGGCATCGCCTTTGGATGTGAAATTATGATCCACGCCGATGAGGATGACTCGCTCAAAGCCCATATGAAAAGCAAGCTGCAGCGCAAGGTTCGTGACTGTGGCGCCTTCCCAAACGCGCCCGCGCACATCCGATGAAAAGCGTGGACCCGTGTATGAGGTGAAAACAAAAGTAGGCAATTGGGTAATTGGCAATTGAGCGGAAAAATGACGATGCGAACGCCATGCTAGAAATCTCGGCATGGGCAGCGCGAGAATATCGTCATGAAATTGTTCAATGACGAGGTCATTGGTGGCGCAAAAATAGGTTGTATGAAATCCGAGTTCAGGAAAGAGCAAATAAATTCGGTTCATTCCGAAAGTAAATTCGTTCCTCAATTTGGCGACGTCCGTTTGCTTAAGGCTGGGACCATTGCCAATTACAAAAGCGCGTTTGCCTTTGTGTATATCCTTTAATTCGACAAGGCGGCGAATGCTTTCACGCCGCCAGGGATGAAAGTAAGCGGAAGGAAGTTGGGGAATACGGCGGAATGAGTCGTATGTATCGCGTGCAAATTGAAGCACGGGAGTTGGCAGAACTGATTTCAGAGTTTGTTTCATGGTTTTAGGATGTAGCCATTCCGAAGAGGCAGGAGCAGCCAAAGGATGATGATATCCAGGATAAAAGCAACGATAAAGACAAGGTCAGTCAGGTTGAACATGGTCAATATGGCATTAAGAATAGCAGCGATCAGCGCAAAGTAAAAAGAAATTGCTTTCTGTTTACCGAGCATTAATCCGCTGGCAAACATGACAATCGCGTTCACAAGGACATAAATGGTGACAATGTCTGCTGCGCGTTCGTTGTGATTTACGACAGCCATATCAAAATAAATATAGATGGTGTAAACAACCCACAGAATGGCATTCAAATAAAATAAAACCCGCACAATACTTTTTTTCGTTAGGCTGATTTCTTTTGATCTTTTTCTCCTCATTATTCAGTACTCAATCTGGCTGTCGCGCCGCCATCTATGACCAGCGCCTGACCCGTCATAAAGGATGATTGTTCGTTATCAGCGAGGAAATAAATGGCATGGGCGATCTCTTCAGGTGTGCCCACCCGCCCGTTGACCGTTTTACGCGCAAGGTTATCGAGGCGGTCCTGCATATTGTCGCCGCCAACATGTCCGCGGCCGAGGCCAGCGCGAAGCATGGGCGTATCCACGGCGCCAGGGAGAATCGCATTGACGCGGATATTATCGGGCGCAAATTCGATGGCCATGGCGCGAGTTAGAGCAAGCAATCCGCCTTTGGATGCGGCGTAGGCGGCGATGTTGGCGGAGGTTTGAATCGCATGGACAGACGAAACGTTTACGATTGCCCCATTTCCTGCGGTCTTCATTAATGGATGAGCCAACTTGACAAACAAAAACACTGAACGTAAATTGGATGCCATGACCGCATCCCACTCTTCCACAGTTGTGTCAACAAGAGGTTTCGCAACTTGCACAGCAGCATTATTCACAAGGGCATCCAGGGCAGGATGGAAGTCTTTTGCCTGCTGAAAAATTTTCTCGACAGAATTGGGATCTGAAATATCAGCATTGATGAAATGTCCAGTTTGGGGAAAGCCATCGCCAAAATCAAAACGATCTACGCCAATCACACGCCAGCCTTTTTCTGAAAAGTGATGAATGCAAGCGCGTCCAATACCGCCGCCTGCGCCTGTGATAAGGATAGTTCTTTTTGAGGTCATGGGTTGCTCATAATATGGCTGGAGAAAATCTTATCGACAAACTTTCATAGCTTGGCATCTTTTTACACTTAAAACTGAAGTTCCATAAGTTGGTATGAAGTATGGATATTTGGCTTCCAAATCCATATTAACTATATCATAACGTTTGAGATCTCTACGGCCCGCATATGATTTCTCAAAGCGATGAAATTATAAAACTTTAAAACACAACCGTCGATTATAATAATTACAAGGATTACTTCAGAAGAGCTTATTAGCAGAAAAAGGTTTTATGACTTTACCTAGATCTAACGGGAACTATTACCACAGGCAAGGGCTTTTATCGCTATTCTTAATGTGCGCATTTCCACTTCATTTTTGGACATTACTTCTGGCATTCAGGGATATATCATGGGTAATCGAAAGAACAAATGTCTGGGATGCAATCGGCGTAGCATCTTACGGAATGATATATGCTTTCATTGAGAGCCTATTGGTTTTTATTGTTGCCAGCCTGCTTGGTCTCTTGATCTCGCGCAGTTGGAGTGTTGAAAGGCGTGTCGCCTTATTGAGCGTTTTTACCCTGGTCATCTCGTTATGGGCCATGGTCAGTCAATTGTATTTTCTTTGGGAAGTAAGTCTTCCTGACTCAATATTACAGGCTCTTGCTCATAATGCTCATCCTGTAAGAACCATGTATATGACCTTGTTGACACTTACGGCAACTACGTTTGTCATTCCAGCTTATTTTGTCCTTCAATCTGATAAAGGATTAAAGGTCATGCGGGATCTCGTTGAACGTATTACCTTGTTATCAATGTTCTATATATTCCTCAGCTTTGTTGGGCTGGTTATTGTTATGATTCGAAATGTATAATGGCTTGAAAAAATGAGACAAACTATTAATCGTCGTGATTTCCTAAAATTGGCCGGGTTATTGCCGCTCAGCCTGGCGGCTCCGCGTTTTATGCAGACGTCACTAGGCAAGAAAAATGTCATTATTATAGTCTTCGATGCATTCTCTGCTTACAACATTTCCCTGTATGGATACTCGCGCGCAACTACTCCAAATATTGCAGAATTAGCCGAACGGGCAATTGTATATAACAATCACTATGCGGGCGGCAACTTTACCACTACCGGAACAGCCTCATTATTAACTGGAACAAATCCATGGACACATCGGGCTTTTGAACTCTTTGGCGAGGTTGCCCCAGCCGTTGCGGCCCACAATATCTTTAATGTCTTTAAGGATCATTATCGCCTCGCCTACACTCATAATTTAGTGGCAAATGTACTCTTAAAGCAATTTAGAAATGACATAGATGAATTGATCCCTCGGGAGTTGTTGCTGCTCGGGTCTTATGGCAGCTTTGTCCAAACTCTGTTTGGGAATGATGAAGATATTGCGAGTGTGGGTTGGACGCGCAATATTAAATTGGAAGAAACGGGGTATGCATACTCTTTGTTTCTTTCCCAGCTTTATCAACCGCTTCAAGATAACCTGGTGAAGAATATCCGCTCGCAGTTTCCGCGTGGAATACCAACAGCTAACTACGACGACGGGTTTGTACTCGGCCAGGGAATTGACTGGATCAGTGAGCGCCTTATTGCGGCTCCGCAGCCTTTTCTTGGATATTTTCATTTTCTTCCGCCACATTCCCCGTATAGAACTACACTGGAATTTTACAAAAAATTTAATAATGATGGATTTGAGCCGGCAGAAAAACCGTTAAGTGTGTTCTCTCAAAAACAGGATAAACATGATCTTTTGAGAAGACGCACAGAGTACGACGAATATATTCTCCATGTCGACAAAGAGTTTGGCAGAATGTACAACGATTTGGAATCCAGCGGGCTCCTGGAAAACACAATACTTGTACTGACTTCCGATCATGGAGAGCTGCAAGAACGCGGCATCAGCGGGCATATTACGGCTACATTATACGAGCCAGTAATTCGTATTCCCTTACTGATCTTTGAACCGGGACGAAAAACCAGATTGGATATTAATACAACTACCAGCGCCATTGACATCTTACCCACCTTGCTGCATTTGACTGATCAAGCCATCCCAGATTGGGCTGAAGGAGCCATACTGCCACCTTTCGCGCCGATTGTCCAGGACCCGGACAGGAAAATCTATGTCATGCGCGCTCATAAAAATAAACATGACCAACCCATTGCAACTTCTGCATCCATAACCATGATGAAGGAACAATACAAGATTCATTATTACATGAACTATCCCGATCTGGAAAAGAATGGTCAAAATGAACTAATAAGTCTCTTTGACGTACAGACAGATCCGGAAGAACTGGTTGACTTGTCTATTTCTCATAAAAAAATTGCCAATGCATTACTTGAAGAATTAAAAACAAAACTTGCCGAAGAGAACAAGCCTTTTCTATAGAACAATGTTATTTAGAAGGACAGGTTGAATTTTAGAAGTTATCGCTCAAGCTTTGTATTCCAGCCCTAATCCCTCAATCAAATTCTTAATTGTATTCCAATGAATTCGCTCCCATGCCGTGGGGCTGGAGTTGGAATTATGCGGCGCAAGCATTACGTTATCCATCTTTAATAACGGGCTGACCAACGGCAGCGGTTCATGCTCGAAGACATCCAACGCCGCGCCTCCCACTTGACCTGATTGCAGTGCGGCGACAAGGGCTATTTCATCCACTATGGGGCCGCGCGCGGTGTTAATCAGCACAGCGGTGGATTTCATTTTTGCGAGTGTCTTTGAATTGATGAGGTGCTGAGATGCGGGATTCAAGTCGCAATTGACGGTGACGAAATCCGAATTCGATAATAGTGTTTCGAGATCCGTCATTTCAATTCCTGTTTCGTTGATAAAGACATGATCAATCTCTACAATATCGGCGCCGAGGACTTTCATCCCGAAGGCTTTTGCACGGCGAGTGACAGCTTTGCCAATATTGCCGATACCAATGATTCCCAATGTGCATTCGCTTAATGCTTTACCAGGGAATTTTTCCCACTCGCCGCGCTTCATGGCGGTGTCCATCCATGGGCCTCTTCTTGCAAAAGCGAGCATATAGCCTAGGACAGTGTCTGCTACAGGAGTGGTGAAGGCATTTGGGGTTCGGGCGAGAATGATATTTAAACGGGAGCAGGCTGAGGCGTCGATTGAATCGACACCCGTCCCCCATTTCGAGACCACCTTGAGGCGCGGGGAACATGCTTCCAGCACGCGCGCTGTGTAGCGGTCATCCCCGCAGATCGCGCCATCGAATTGACCCGCATACTTAAGCAAATCATCTTCTTCCATTCTTTCCCGCACATCAGGGGCGATGAGATCAAGCCCATACTTTTTAAACACGGGTTTGAAGCGGTCTAAAAACGGGAGCATATAAGGAGCGGTAAGCAGGATTGTGTATTTCATTTAATTATTTGGGACATCGCAAGGATACGGCATTTCAGTAAAGTCATATAGATTTGGAACGGGCGAAAAATAACTGGCATCATCGAGAATATCATACTTCCCGCCGAAGTAGGTATTGAATACCAGGCGGAAAATATTGACAGGCGAGATCGTTGGATAAAGTTTATCCTTATGATCCGGGAAATAAATGGCTGTGAGATTCCAAAACCGCCTGTCTTTGGGCTGCAGCCACGGGCCATGGTCGCCTTGAATGATGATGATGGGCGGCGTTTCTGAATTTTCCACAATCGTATCAATGGCTTGCAGCATTTTTTTGTTCAGGAATTGTAATTGATTCAAATATCCTTTTTGATACAGGCTGGATGGATACTGGCGCTGTTCATTCCAAAAATCTGGCGGGTAGGTCGGGTTGCCATTAGGGTCAAAGATAAAGGGTGGATGCGGCGAAATGATGTGAATGTATGAAAAAGTTGGCGCTTGTATTTTTGCAACATCATCCACATGATCAAAAACATTATTGAAGCGGTCACGAAAACCAACGCCCAAAAGATAATCGGGATCCACCCAGCCCAGATCATGTGTATAACGCGCCAGGGTCGTACGCAGGAACAACCCTTCAAACTCGGTCATCCCTGAGGAGACGGGCGGCGGGCTGAAAAAATGATCGACGTCGTTGATATCAAGCCATGCAAAACCTGTTGCGAAGTTCACGGTCTCATAGCCCATGTTTTCAAAATTATACCGAACAGCATTATGCTTAAGTGAATCCCATAACAGGCGGCGCGCAGTGCTGTCA
Organism: Anaerolineales bacterium; assembly: GCA_038250295.1. Taxonomy (GTDB): domain Bacteria; phylum Chloroflexota; class Anaerolineae; order Anaerolineales; family Villigracilaceae; genus Villigracilis. Next base: position 8,339 of record JBBSCM010000074.1, read on the forward strand.
GGTGAAAAGGTATCGCTCAACTCTTGTATATATTGCATATTTAGCGATGAACCAAGCGAGATCTCGGTCCTGACATAATTGCTCTGACTGCACTCGGCCACAAAAAAATCACGCTGTTCCAATTCATTGATAAATCCGCTGTTATCGAATCCGTAGGCTTGATTCAGCAGATCGGCGCGGCCATACGAATCCAAAAGGAAGAAATATACATCGGGCGGACTTTCAGGCCGCACCAGATCAGGGTCAACTGGAGCTTTTTCCAGAGCAAGAGCATGCGCGCTTTGCGGACTCGCGCTTGAAACTGTCTGCCAAAGCGACATCACGATCAACGCGATGGCAACTGTATTTAATGTGGAAGCGGACGAAACGAAAGTTAACTTTGGCCGCGTTGCCCAAAAAATTGACAACGCAAACAAAACAACCCAGCCAGCCGCAAGCCATGTCGTGTAATTGGAATCAGGATATGTCTCGTCCATGTAAATATAGGCATGGCCGTATGTAAAGAACAACGCCAGCAAAAGTGTTGTCAGGAACGCGGCTTTATGCGCCCTGCCACGACGCAAGAAAAGCCAGACGATAAAGAACAAAAGCCCGCCGAACGCGACCGAAACCAATAAAGGACGAATCCCGGCAGCGGGCTCGACTTGTCCCACATTTGCAGAAAGCAAGGCCAGCACAGGATAGGCGCTGATGGCAATCGGATACCAGGGAATATTAAAAAAATCTGTTAATGCCTTCTTCATTTTATAAACAACGTTTCCTCATCAGCTAAATAGAATCACTCACAAATATTATGTTCGATCACCGTTTTTACTTCATCGTTCAGCGTTTCCTTTTTCATAAAATCTGTCATGATCCCACAGACCTGCAAACGAAGGAACTTATCTGTAGTGACCAGCTTTGCGGTGGAACGCATTTTATCAACATTACCCAACACCGCGTTTGCCTGCAGGAAAGGCATCCACTCCAGGCCGTCTTCGGGATAATAGCCGTGATCCAACGCTTCCTTCAAGAGATCGGGGATCTGCTCCCATTCGCCGCGCTGACGAGCTAGGTCTGCCTTTTGGTAATAAAAACACCAATCATGTTCAGGCTCCTGGCCAAAAACAACCTCGGGCGGCGTTTGGAACTCCCCTTCCGTGACTACATTTTCCAAACGGGAATATGGCGCGATCAACAACAAACGATGCTGGTCGGACGGAGAAAGCTCGGGCACATCCCCGTTAATGATCCGCACACAGCCGTTGGAACGCGATTGGATCATGACAAGCACATTTCCAAAATCGCGCTCCAGATAATTTCCGCGCCGCAGCGGAGTTTCCACGCCGCCATTTGTGGAGATCTCCAACACCACGTCATCGGTAAGTACTGCTGCGGGGATTTGTATTTCGACAGGATTTGCTTCCTGCTTTTCAGGATAATAGATCAGGTTCGCAGGCCCCCAGATAAAATAATCTTCGCTGAGCGAGCTGCCCGGGTACGAAGCGATCAACGTCACCCCGGGCTGAATCTGCGGCGCACGCCATGCCACCTGCCACCAAAAGTTACGCGTCGCCAGCGTTTCATTCACAGCCTTTACTGCGTTGCCATAATGAGTCATCACTGCCACAGCTATAAAAAAGCCAAGTACGGCCGTCCGCACAGTACGAGAAGAAATATTTTCGATGACCGTAACCAGAAGCAAAGCCGCACCCACAGATGCGATCAATGTATAACGCGAATAGTCTGGAAGAGTAACATGACGGTTGACCAGGATCACGGGAAGTAATCCGCCGATGATGCTGATCAGACTCAACCACAACGCCTCTTGACTCCGCCCTGAGTCTGCTTCGGCTTCCGATTCGTTTTCGCGAATTTGAGCATCCACCCGTCGCATCCCAAAGACCGCCAGCAACACTGCGAGGCCTGCCCACCCAAAAGCAGACATGACATCACGCAGGCGCAGAGGAAATGCCAGAATATAGACAGGCAATCCCCACGCCACCAATACAACGCTGAACATATCCTGTATCAAATAATTCAGCCACCACAAAAGTGTTAATGGGGATGAAAACATTTGAGAAACCTGTAGCCCTATATCCGTTGCCTTGCGTTCCGCCACAAAGAAAAATAATCGCCATATTAAAAATCCGCCCGCGATCATGAGGAATGGCAGACTGGCAATGATTCCTTTCATTAATTTATGGCGGACAGATTCACCCTGCATTCTCCATATCAATACGAAGATTATCGCAAAACGAAAAGCTTCCATACCAATGAAATATTCCATCTGACTCAAATATCCCCAACCCGCCAAAATGGAGGCGGCCACAAATAACAAACGCGGCGTTCGTTCGATTGTCAAAATGGATTTAATCGTCAAGGCAACCGAAAGCAACGCGAGAAATAACCCCAGAATATGCGATTGATAATCAATGGCGTTGATCTGTGAAAGAAAACCCGGGTAAACCGTAAATAGAAGCGCAGTCGCCAAGGTGGAAAATCGTTTTTGAGGCCAAAGCATTCGTAATGCCCAATACAGGCAGATGCCGCCCAGAAAACGAAACAAATAGGCGCTCAGGTGATAATAGAATGGCTCAAAACCAAATAAGGAAAATAAGGGAATCATTGCCAATGCCCGGCCAGGCCGATCCCCGCTGAATATGACGTGGAAGAAATTGACATCCTTGACCTGCATGTCATACATCAAATACCAGTCATCGTTGAGATAGCCAAACTTATGCGCCAGCGGCAGGTAGGCAATCGCAGAAATAGCAAAAATAATCAATACACCCCACCAGAACGAGACGGTTTTTTTTTCAGGATTTTGCATTATGTTTACCCAAATTGATCATGTCATTGCGAGGCGATGTTCTTCTGCCCGACGAGGCAATCTCCTCGCAATGACATATTATTTCCTTCTCTTCATCAAAAAATCTGTGATCTCAAAATCGATCTCTTCATCAATATCCCAGGCTTCATCCCTGTCGATCTCGAACATCAACGGATGGTCACTGATGCGGTGACGCTTCGCGGCAAGATTGGCGCGTGTAAAAATATACATACATGAATTCTCTTCATAGACTGGCGGCAGGTCTTGGGTCTGGATCAACTCGAGCGGGTTGTGATTGATGGCTTTTCCAAACTGGTCATAAAGACGAGTCTGTAAACGCGTGACAGAGAAAAGAGAATCTTTGACAGGATAAGTGGAAAAGAAAGTTTGAATGCCCCTAGAGATTGTTTCAGCTTTCAACAGCGGATTGGTGGAATGAGTCTGCAAATAAAATTCAGCATCCATTTGCGCAGTATCGTGCAGCAATATTTCGTTCATGGGGACATCGTCAGCGCGGAGATGCTCGGGGCGTTGAATCAGCTTGACGCTGGGAAAGCCCGCGTTGAGCTTTGTCGAAGCGAAGCGGCGTACTTCGTCCATCACAGGCTCAGAGTCAGTATCCACCATGACGATTTCAATTTCTGGCACAGCGAGAAGCGTCTCGATGATGTGATGAAAAAGTGGTTTGCCTGCGAGCGGGCGATAATTTTTTCCAGGCACACGCTGGCTGTGATGGCGCATGGGGACAAGGGCGGCGAGTTTCATGCCCTTATTTTATCTCACAACTTCAAAGCCATTTGCCACTGCGAAATCTCTTCGCGCTGCATGCCTACCTGCTCAAAGACAGCGGACATTTCCTCGGGAAAAAGCGCTGGGACATGCCATGTTTTATTTGGAAAGCGGGCGAACACCGCCTGCATCAAAATGGGACTTAGACCTGCTCCACATGAACGGGCCTTGACCAACAGTGACCAGATGACCACATGCTCCGCTTCGGGATTGCTGATGAGACAATAGGCATCGTTGAGTCTAAAGGCGCGTGAAGGCGGTGTGTGCTGCATGATGCTCGTCCCTGAGAGCTGCCAGGGCAGGTCTTTCAATCCGTGATAGGTGATGAGACGCGCCAGCTCACGGATGTCAATTTCATGAAGTTCTTCATTTGATTCAACCTGAGGGTTTTCAAGTTTATATTCCACTAATCTTCTCACTTTGTTAAAGCCCGCTTTTTCGTACAACTTCACACCCGCTGTGTTTTGCTCGATGACTTCCAATAGCATCTCTTTTTCGCTGCGAGTACGCGCTTCTTCAATGAGATGTTCCATCGCCCAGGTACCTGCACCGCTGTTCCGCGCATGAGCCACAATTCCCATCGCTGCGAGTCGACTGGTCCAACCGCGGCGTGCGATCAAGGCCACACCGATAGGCTCATCATCTTTTAGAAGAATGCGGCTTTCATTGAAGTCAATCCCATCACGGCGAAGCATGGTCAGCAATGCAGATTCGTCGATATTAATGGGAACCAAATATCCTTCAAAACCACGCGTGAGTAAATCTGCGGTTTGAGAGATTGAAAATTCCGAGGCTGGCTTGAACGAAAAAGATGACATTGAAAATAATTACAGCTTCTTGCTCATCGACACATTGGTGGTTTCGTAGCCAATGGTTTCATATAGTTTTCGCGCCACATGATTGGAACCAAACACATGCAGTTCCAGAGATCTCAATCCCATTTCGCGAGCTTTTTCTTCGAGCAGCAGCATGAGACTCTTTCCATAACCTTTGCCGCGATATCCTTCGTTGACATATACATCGTAGATAAATCCGCTTATTGAAGGCTGCCTTTTGACTTTCACCCAGATCATTCCAACAGGCTCTTCGCCATCAACCAAAGTGTAGAGGTAATTATCTTCGGTTTTCAATCTCTGCGGCAGCAAGTCTTCAAATTCCTTACGGGATTTTTCGAGAGATTCAGATTCAGTCCAATTCCCCGCGCGGACGTGCTCTGCGGCATATTCAGGAATTGTGCGTTCGAGAAAGGTTTCGTACTCGGGCTGGGTCATGGGGATTAGTTTTGACATGAGGCGATTATACCGAATAAAAAAAGTGACAGTCCTCGTTTCGCGAAAGGGCAGTGGCTAATCCTTGTGGGCTTGCCAAAAGATTCAACCACGGAGCACGCAGAGAGCACGGAGATTTTCCTTTGTTTTTCTCTGTGGACTCCGTGATCTCTGTGATGAAAGGTTTTTAGCCCATCTTTTTAGACACTTCCCGCGAAAGTGACTGTCATCTGGTCAGTCTATTCTATTTTTCCAAGCCACTCCAAACAGTAATCTGCAATTTCCTGCCAGCCTCTTGAGCCGATCAGGAAATGGTCACGGCCAGCGAATTGCTTGAAATCTGTCACCGAAGGACCTCTATATTTATTGTAATTTGATCTATTCAATGGAGCAGGGATGATATGATCTTTTTCACCAGCCGTAATCAAAAGCGGACGACGCGGCCTGCTGAAGTCCACTTTGCCTGCGGCGCCAAGCGAAGACGTAGGAACTCCTCTCGACTCAGGAACAACATAACGGTCATATGCGGCGCGCTGTTCATCCACGGGAAGTGTATTGACAAAGGCATATTGAAAATGCTCAAAGGTCATTTGCACGGGCTGGTTTAGAAGAAAAGGATTGATCGCAGGGAAATTCGATTTCACAAAAGACCATTTGCTTGTGAACACACCCGCAGGCGGCGCAGGGTCAATGGCAATGCCCGCTACAAGGGCAACATCACGTTGAAGCAGCAACTGCACAACCAACCCACCCATGGAATGACCGATGACCGCAGGCTTTTCATCCAAACCTTTTATGAAGGCTGCCATGTGATCAACGATATGATTAAGTTTTAATTTCGCAAGTTCAGGATCAGGATGGGCCGCGTTAAGTTCTTCCACTGATTTATCGCGCCCAGGCCAGGCAGGGGCGAAGATGCGATAACCCTTGGCTTCGTAGTAAGGAATCCACTTCTCCCAGCAGAGGGGAGTCATAAACATGCCGTGAATGAGGATGATGGTTTTTGATTTCATAAAAATCTCCAAAGAATGGTGGTTTGCAAAAAATTACATTATCAAAATTGATCAATCCTTACTTCTTTTTGAACAACTTCTATAAAACGGTTGAAACCAAGACTATAAGCAAAAAGCAAGACCGCTAAAAACGGTATGACCGCATGAAAACGATCTTCATAGAGTATTTCCAACAGAAAAAATCCTGCAAAAACTAGTCCTAAAATGAAAGCAACTATTCTGGTTTTAACACCAGCAGGTTGAGTGAAAAGATTTCCTTCTTTCTTTGCCCTATTTTGCAATAAGTATGCGATCCCACCCACAATTACAAACATGCCACCAAGGCCAAGAATTATTGTCATTATTTCGTACATATTTCCTCCGAACTGATCTTTCAAAATATCTACTCATTATACCGAATTGGGTCAACATCCCTCTTCTTTTCATCTTTCTTCTTTCTCTCCCTCGCGTAATAAAAGGTCTCGCGCAACTGCGGGGTGATGAGGCTGGTCTCGCGGTGTCCCATGCGTGTGCCGTGAAATTGCATAAAACGGAACCAGAATATTGAAGTAAAGTTTTTCCATAATACACGTTCACGCGCGGCATGCCAGAGGTCGCTCAAAATATTTGTCGTGGTCAGGCGCAGAAAATCATAAAAGTTGAAGTTCGTTTCGGGATATATCTTCCGCAGCGCCATGGCTTCTCGGCGATAACGGTTGTACACACCTCGCGCCGTTTCACTGTGAACATGAATGATCTCAGCTTCAGCTACATAAGTAATCGCATATCCCTGCTCTTTGGCCCACTTGGCCCATGCCAAATCCTCCAGGCCTGTCAGCGTTTCGTCGTAAATATTTTTCTCCCACAAACTTTTTCGGATCGCGGCGTTGGCATTATTACAAAAGGCAGTCTCCTGCTTCGGCTTGCTCAGATCGGGATACCACTGATGAAAAATCTGCTGTTCGGAATATTTTGCAAATTCAGGTCCGCGCTGTTTGCCGTAGGTGAGCGCAATATGGTCATCTTGAAATGGACGGAGCAAAGTCTCCAGCCAATCGGGGTAAACAGGATACACATGCGCGCTGACGATGACAATGAACTCGCGCTTCGCTTCCTTAATCCCATAGTTGAGCGAGCGTCCGAAAGTGAATTCAGCTGATGGGATTCTCACGATCCGCGCGCCATATGATTCAGCAATGGCCACGGTTGAGTCA
>JBBSCM010000075.1:0-14871 GCA_038250295.1 Anaerolineales bacterium
ATCTGCAGACCAATCGCGCAGGTCGTATTTCGGTTCCCTGTCATTCCAACTGACCAGGTTGAGTTCCTTGGCCCACCCCGAAGCGGACTTGGATAACACGCCAATATTCTTGATGATCTCATATTTGATCTCGGCCATTTCAAATCTCCTCAATGTAAATAATTTTCGTTAGTGGTTCAAAATACATGCTGATCTTCGTAGGGCGGGATGGTATCCCGCAAAACCAATGAGTATGCGGGATGGTATCCCGCCAAACTAATGAGTATGCGGGATGGTATCCCGCCAAACTAATGAGTATGCGGGATGGTATCCCGCCAAACTAATGAGTATGCGGGATGCCATCCCGCTCCACGTCATTTACTTTGTGGCACTACCTGATATTCAACTTGCCTATTGTTCAGAAACCTCTCAAAGCTTAAGTGCCCGATAGGGCGATAGGGGCCAGCGCCTCAAAATCAAATTCAATAAACGGCACTCCCTGCTCAATACGCGTCTTGCGGTCGCGCATGAAGTTTGCGATCCACATATGACCCTCGTTATGGACATCAAAGCCCGGGCTGCGCTTAAATTCTTCGAGAGACTCATGCTTGATATCTTTGATGTCAAAATCGCGATGGACAACGGCATATAGTTCGAGTTCGCGCAGTTTCAGGAAGGCGGGAATCTCTTTCAGCCAGAGTGGGTCTAATTTATAAGCGCGGCGATAACCCTTTAGAAAGCTGACCATGAATTCCTGAGTGAAAGAAGCGGCGGTTGGGTATCCCAATTCTTCGGCATCCATCGAGATGTAAAAGAGCACGATCGCAATATCGTTGACAAACCAACTGTAGGCGCAATCGTCGAAATCGAACAGGGTCAGCTTTCCGTCTGTATCCATAAAGAAATTATTCTGGTGGGCATCCTGATGGATCAGACCATACGAGGCGTTATTTTTTGGCAGGCTGTAAATATGCTTCAGCAGGGATTGGTATTTCTGATGCGCATTGACCTCGGAAGCGGGCAGATACAGCTCAATGAACTTCATGCTGGCGTCATCCCACTCTGGCCGCCTCCAGGCAGGGACAGGTTGATAGTCTACGGCAAGTGCGTGCATCTTCCCGAGCAACTCGCCATAAGTTTCGAAGCGCTCGGGCGTCCAGCCCGCATCCCATGGCTTCTGTCCCGCAGCTTTCACAAAAGCAGTGACGAGAAATTGGCCGCCCTGTCCATCGTCGATGACCTCGACCAGCTTCCCGCTTTCAGATGGGACCGCCCGCGCCACGGAGACGCCCCCACGCGCCAGATAGTTGATCCAATCCACTTCGCCTTCGATCAGGGCTTCACTCTTGCGAAAGCTGTGACCGATACGCAGGATGTAACCTGCGCCGCCGCGCTCGAATTCATAGATAAAACTCTCGAACGCATCCAGCGCTTGGATCTGATCCTTTGCGATGCCATAACGCCGCATGGCTTCCTGTAGAATGTCGTCATTGAAGCGGAGAATGATTTTTGAATCCATTTAGGTTGAGCCTTTCCTGCTCGATTGTAGCCCATCGTATAGAAAACTCCCACAGCACGAGGGCAGGACGAAAGGGGCAGGATGCGTAATTCTCGTGTCCGTTACAATAACGGAGAATTTGAAATTCAGGCAGAAAATATTGGAACGCATTGAAAAGGTTGTGTAATGACGGCAAAAAATAGTCTTTCAAGACCGGAAAAGATAAATATACTAAAGCGCCTGATCAGGAAATTTTCGACAAGCAATTTTTCAAGATCGGAAAAGATAGATGTATTCAAGCGCCTTTTCAGGAAATTCTCCGCAAGCCAACTTTCGAGGGCAGAAGCGCTGGAAACATTGAAACGCATTATGCAGAAATATTCCTCGCATGGCCCTGTGACAGGATCGACAGATTTGGGAGACAGATCTAAACACGAAGGCTCTTCGTTGTATTGATTTGTCTGTTGTGGCTGTTGAGTGTGTTAAGCCACGGAGATCACGGAGATTTAAGAGTATTTTCTCAATAGGCTCGGTGTGAGACCATAAATGGTTTTTCACGCGTTCCTGATCTCAGCGGTGCCTCGCTTGATTGCACATTGAATCAATCCGGTAGTGGTACAAAGTAAATCGCGTGGAGCGGGATGGCATCCAGCATCTGTCAATATTTTTTCCGCGCAGGGCGTGCAGTGTAATTCTCATAAAATCGCGTCTGATTTGTGGACATCCCATGGGCATAAGATCGTTAAAGAAGTTGATCCGAAATATTTGGACGAGGAAGAGCCTGATGATCGTCAAATTTTGGAAAACAGAATTGAGATACGTCCCCCGATTGTCACTGGTCGGGGGATGTGTTTTTCCTGTAAAATTACGGGCGAGGAGATCGATCCCATGAACAACGTCCGCCCGCGCTTGACGATGATGAATGAAGAGCAAATACAGGAAGCCCATAAAAACGTATTAAAAGTATTAATGGAAACCGGTGTGCGTGTTGATTCGCCTGCGATCTTGCAAATGCTTGAAATGAAGTTGGGCTTGAAATCACAGGACCGTATTATCAAATTTCCGCCTGAAATTGTGGAGGATGCCATCAAATCCGCGCCGAAGACCATTGATGTGTATGACCGCCGCGGTGAACATAAATTAAAACTTGGCGAAGACCGCTTACGATTTGGAGTGGGGGTCACAGCTTTGTTTTATCAAAACCCTTTTGATGAAACCCTGGATATTTTCAAGCGCAAGAATTTCCAGGACCTCGTTCGTTTGGGTTCAAGCTTGAAGCATTATGATGTGGTCTCCACTGTTGGAATTATCCGCGATGTGCCCGAAGGAACCACCGACCTCTACGGCTCACTTGAGCATATTGCGAACACAACCAAGCCTCTTGTTTTGCTGGTTTCCGATGAGAACAAATATCCCGATGTGATGCAAATGTTTGAAATGCTTCATGGCGACCTCGGAAGCAAACCATTTATCATTCCATACTTCAACCCTGTCAGCCCGTTGGTGATGAATGCTGGCACAGTTGATAAAATGAAAATTTCCATCGAGCGCGGCCTGCCGATCATCTTTTCCAATTACAGCATGGCGGGCGCATCCACTCCGCTTACTCCGGCAGGTACGCTGACCCTGCTCATGGCGGAGTTGCTCGCAGGTCTTGTGATTAGTCAAACCATCAAAAAAGGCGCGTCGATTTTGCTGGGCATGTTGCCCGTTTATTTTGACATGCGCACCATGCTTAACTTCTACGACCCTCAAAGCATTCTCATCAGCGTGGCTTGTTCTGAAATGATGAAATATTATGGCATTCCACATTGTTCCACGTCAGGAAGCGGCACAGGCTGGGGTATGGACTTGATCGCCGCAGACACTTATTGGATGAATACCATGTCGCTTCTTCTCTCACACGGACATCTGGCTCCGTTCATTGGAGATTCTCTTGGCTCGAAATCCATTTCGCCAACGACTTTCGTCCACACGCATGAGATCATTGACCAGGCCTTGCGCCTGCATGACGGCTTCCAACTGGACGATGTCAATTCCGCTGTGGATGAGATCGCAAAGGTTGGCCCTGGAAAAAATTTCCTGAAGTCGCCTTCCACCATGCGAAATTATAAAAGTGGATATTACATCAGCAACGTGTACCCCCACTACAGCATGGAAAAATGGCAGGAGGCGGGTTCTCCGCCTGCGCGCCAGGTGTTGCGTGAACGGACTCAGGACTTAATGTCTTCTGCTCCCGCCCCTGACGATCATGATGACTTTATTGCGAAAGGCGAGGAGTTTATCGAGAATCACATCACCTGATACATGCTATAATTTTAATGAAATGAGTAGGAACCGTATATCCCGAATATCCCGAATAAAAAACTGGCTGATAACTGGCTTGTTAATACTTGGCTGCACCTTGCCGTCTTTGGCCGCGCCGGTTCAAGCGCCGCCGACCCAGTCTTCTGAAATATTGGGAACCAGCATTGTGCAAACTGCTGGAGCGGCTCAAACACGGACGGCTTTGGCTTTGCCTTCCCCAACATTTACATCCACGGTCACCCGCACCCCAACAATAACACCAACATCCACGCCGACTTTTGTCTTATCCATGTTGTTCACTGCGACACCGATACCTAGTCAAACTTCCATCGTGCCAGTCTCCTCTGGAGGTACGGGTGGCGGAAACAACGACAAGGATGAGAATAGCGTATTTACCGGTAGAGAATGGACTTGTAGAGTTACTGCAAGATATCCGGGGAAAGGCGCAATCATTAAACAGGATCAGACCATTATTGCCTATTGGACGGTTCTAAACACAGGCACGAAAACCTGGACGAATAACGGCGTTGATTTTGTATACACAGGCGGTTATCGTATGGATGGCCGAAAAATTCAAGACTTACCTTTAACGATTTCCCCGGGCAATACAATCACTCTTAAAATACAGCTTACAACCCCCAAAAGGTCTGGTACGTATAGCACCATCTGGACATTGAGAGTTGGCCGGAGAAGTTTTTGCGGCATGAAAGTCACTTTTGACGTTGAGTGAATTTTCCCCATAATCCATAGCCTTCATTTCTTCTCTTCTCACGCCGCTCATGTTGCTCGTGGATTTGTTCAACGTGATCGGCTTTTTCTTTGATCGCAGCTTCCAGCCATAAACGGCCTTTCTCAGCGGTGGCAAGACTCCCCGCGCCATACGCGCCCGTTTTGGTGTCGTCGTCCCAGGGTGGATTTGCAACCAGTGAGCCGCCTTCGATCCAATCCATATAATAGTCAGGCGTGGCAACGAAATCTGTTTCATCCACAACTCGTTCCATATGACAAAGATCAGGGCGGAGATGAAGGAGAAATGCCGTTTCCAATTCGCAGGCATGACCCATTCCACCAATTGGCGAGGTGCGGTATTTCGCTAACGCCTCTGCGCCGATTCTGCCTGATGTGTGCAGGAAAGCCGTCGCACAAAATATCCTGCGGTGACGTTCACCCGCATACTTCACGATGTTCACAAGAAATGAACTGTTGCCGCCGTGTCCGCTCATGAGATAGAAGCGGTCAAAGCCACGTGCCACGAGGATATCAATTACTGCAACCCAGAAATCCTCGAAGGCGCGTCCGCCCGCATTCATGGTTGCGGCAAAAGATGAACGATGTGTGGAAACTCCATAGGGCATGACGGGCATAGCGAAACTTCGTGTAGGCACTAAAGATGCAGTTCCTTTGGCAATTGAGTCAATAATGATCGTATCCACCGAGAGGGGCAGGTGGAAGCCATGTTGTTCCGTGTGGCCGATTGGAATCAAAATTACTTTTCCGCGCTCACTATCAAGAGGTAATTGAGTAAGTGGTAAATCATGAGTTGGGTTTGGAAGCCGCAAACATGAAGAAGATAATTCCTTAATGAAAAATGATTGTGGATCAAAGCCTTGCGGCGCGAGACAATATACTCTTGAGAAGCCGTCGTCTCTCAGGCTGTCAAGCAGATTTGCAATGTATTGTGTGAAGATGCCATCTGGGACTTCCAATCCACTGCCGCGCCAGCCAAATGGGAAGGCTGGCAGGAGTCCGACGCGGGTAGGATTGCCTAGTTGGTCAGCGAGCAGGTTGAGGTCATAGCCTGATCCGAGCGGAAGAACGAGCGGTGTGTCGCGTGGTAGATCCGCAACAGCATCCCAAGTCATCTCATCGTAATTGAAGAATATCGATTTGCGTGTAGCCAAAATATTACCAATCATGTTTTATTTTCTCTTTCATTAATAAGGAAGAAGATACCAATCAAGGAACCTTTCCATACGCTGATATACATCAAACAAATTCTCACGGCGCAGGAAGCCATGCGGCTCATCATCATAGGTTTTATATTCGAAGGTTTTCCCTTCGCGGCGAAGCGCTTCCACCCATTCTTCACTGGCTTCCGGCGGCACAACAGTATCGAGCAAACCATGCAGGATCAAGACCGGCTTTTGAATGTTCTTTGCTTCGGTGATGGGGGAGCCTTTGAGATAGATGGCAAGGTTTTTAGAAGGATGTCCAAGAAAAATTTCTGTATACAAACGCAAACGTTTTTCACATAACGCCCATGAACTAACTAAATTTGAATCGCCATACTTTGCAACGCCGCATGCAAAAAGATATTCAGGATCATGCGAGAGCGCGGTCACGGTCATATAACCGCCATAGCTTCCGCCTGTGATTGCAATTCGGTCAGGCTTGATATCTTTGAACGTCCGCAAATATTTGGCGCCATGCAAACAATCCTGGGTATCGCCAACGCCCCAATCATTGTAATTGGCGCGCTCAAATTCCTGTCCGTAGCCGGTGGAGCCGCGATAATTTGGCGCGAGGTAGGTATAGCCCTTTGCCGTAAAATATTGCGCGAGTTCATCCCAGCCGAAACCATATTGATCCTTCGGCCCGCCATGCGGATACAGGATCGCCGCGCCATTTGATTTTTCTGGGCGATATAAAAATGCGGGAATTTCCAGTCCATCAAAACTTTTGTATGAAACTACTTCAGGTACAATCATTTTGTTTTTTTGAAGGGCAGGCGGTGTTGAGAAAGTCAGCTGTGTTATGTTTTTGCTCGGGAGTTCCATGCGATATAGATCAGGCGGAAGAGTTGGGCCTTCAAACTCAAACGTGATAAATGATTCATCTTTCGCCCAATTCGGATTCGAATGAATGCCCGCCTCGCTACTCCCTTCGTCTCCGCTCAGGGAGGACGTTTTGCCTGATTCAGCCTCGAGCAGCATTAACTCAAACGAACCACTTTTGTTCACCACCACGAGCATCTGCTTTCCCGAAGGCGACCATTCGTATTGAAAAATATCCTGGCCTGTTTTTGTGAGCTGATGCAAGCCTTCGCCTTCGGGTTTGATGAGATACAACTCTTCGCGGCCAGTTTCCTGTGAAATGAATGAAATCCATTTGCCGTCAGGTGACCACTTGGGAGACATTGCCCGCGTGGATGGTTTTCCGTATAGAGTCACTTGTTTGCCTGTCGCGATCTCAAGCAAAATAATATCGAGTCGGTTCAGATCATCGAAGCGGCGCAGGTTGAAGACAATAAACTTCCCATCAGGGGATGGGCGCGCATCCCAATGGTCGCCGACGGTATCGGTAGTCAAGGCTCTTGGCCATACACCTTCGTAGTTGGTAAGTAGTAATTGATCGGTATCGTTTCTTTCAACGGTGACAATGAGTCCGATCGAGTCTGGCATCCAGCGCGCGCTGCTGGCGGAAGGCGCAAAGTCCGTAATTTTTTTGGGCAGCCCGCCGTCACGCGGAACAATATGCACATGTCCATCAATACTAAATGTCAGCCAGTTGCCATCGGGCGACCATTCAGGGATTTCGTCATCCCAATATGCAGCCAGCGGACGTTCCGTGGTAATGCGAGAAGGCCAGCCTCCATTTGATGACATCGTGAATACATCTGAAAGTGTTTCGCCATCTTTGATGTAAGCAATGTCACCCTGAGAAGAAAGCGCATGAGACCGAATCCGTTCGAGCGAAGTAAGAAGCGAGAGATTCCATCCCGCAGGCGGTTTGATATCGGGTCTCTTTAGCGAAGGCCAGCCATTCCGTTCGTATTTTTCTGTCAGTTTGATGGGGTTTTCCATGTCGTTTTTACCTTTCTGAGATTTTACCAACACATTTACTTTCACGAATTCTAATAATACAGTAAAATTCCGAACCAGTGGATATTTCCCTGATTTGCTTGAATTGTGACTTCGTTGTATTTTAACGAAACAAGCAGCTGCGCTATGGCAGATGATTCCTGTCATGGCGCATTGTTTTTGAGCAGGATTTTTTTTCAAACCGGAGAGGAGAAAAGTTATGAAACATAAAGTCTTATACGTGTTAGTCCTTGCCTCGTTAATCCTTGCTGCATGTGGTGGCGCGCCTGCAAATGCTCCATCAGTCGTTCATGTGGGCTGGGCAGGCAGCCCAGATACTTTGAACCCTGGCCTGGCAATCTTAACTGAGGCATACACCATCTTTGAGTTGGTCTATGATTCAATGTATGATCTTAATTTAGACGGCTCCTTCAGCCTCAGCCTTGCAGAAAGTGTTGAGCGCTCTGAAGACGGCCTTGTTTACACCTACAAGATCAAGGATGGCATCAAATGGCATGATGGCAAACCATTGACCGCCGAAGACATTGCCTTTTCTTATAATCTTTATAAGGACACGCCGGAGTATCCATATTTAAACGGGTACTACACACCTTATTTTTCATCCGTCGAAGCCGTCGGAAACGAAGTGATACTGACTCTTACCGAGGCAATTCCAAATATCGAAAGTCAATTGGTGTTTCTCTATATTCTTCCAAAACATATTTGGGAGAATGAGAACAAGATCGAGTTTGAAAACACCGCCATGATCGGCTCAGGTCCGTTCAAGATGGCCGAGTATGTTCAAAATGAGTTTGTACGTTTGGCTGCAAACAAGGAACATTTCGCCACTCCTCCCAAAGTGGCTGAGGTCATCTTCCAAACCTTTGAAAATCAAGATGCGCTGGTTCAGGCCATCAAAACCGGCCAGATGGACATGATCACTGAAATGCCCAGTACCGCAGTTGCATCATTGAAGACTGCGGAAAATGTTGAAGTGGTGGTCGGCGCACCTTTTGCCCCGGGTGTTTCCGATATCATTTTCAACCAGACCGAAGAAGAGAATTGTCCAACTCCTGAAGAAGGCGGAATCTGCACCGGTCATCCGGCCTTGCGTGACCGCAACGTACGCCTTGCGATGTCACACGCCACCGACAAGCAAAAACTGATTGACGTGGTGCTGCTCGGCCTCGGCGCCCCCGGCCTGACGCTCATCCCTAACGGGCTTGGCGTATGGTACAACAACTCCCTCAAAGATTATGAATTTGATGTTGCCAAAGCAAATCAGATTTTAGATGATGCGGGATATTTGGACACAGACGGCGATAAAATCCGTGAACTGCCAGACGGTTCACGCCCGCTAACCTTCCGCCTGAACTGGCCGAGTGACAGTATCACCGCCCCGCGAATGGCTGAATTGCTGAGTGAAATGTGGGGCGCGATCGGCATTTCACTGGAAATGCAGGCCGTTGACCCCGATGCGTTGACCTCTCAATGCTGCCCCGCTTTCGATTTTGATATTATGCTTTGGGGCTGGGCCTCTGACCCTGATCCGAGCGCCCTGCTGTATGTGTACACCAGCGAAGCCGTCCCAACTGGTTCGAGTGAAACTGGTTACTCCAATCCCGCCTACGATGACCTGTACGCAAAACAACAAACTGAACTGGACTTTGAAGCCCGCAAAGCCATTGTTTGGGAAATGCAAAAGATCGTACATGATGACGTTGTATACATCATCCCATACTATGAGCAGGCGACTCAAGCCTACCGTACCGACCGCTTTACAGGCTGGATCGTCAACCAGGCCAAAGTAGAGCTTTCTGATACATCTTCATTGGTGTTTATCGAGCCGATAAAATAGGCTGTTATATTGGGTGCGGAAGATACTTCCGCACCCAACCCTCTTAATTTCAAGGAGTGACCTTGAACCGTACGCGCGCTTTACTAAAGAAAATAGCATGGTCGGCATTTACCGTTCTGTTTGTTATTATTCTTAATTTCTTTTTATTTCGCATTCTCCCCGGTGACCCTGCCCGTGCGGGGATACGTGATCCGCGCTTAAAAAAGGAAGCAGTTGAAATGCTGCGAGTACGGTTTGGGCTGGATAAGCCGGTCATTAATTGTTTTGAGTCCCTCAACCCGATCAAGGTCGGGAGCTGTGCTGTTAATCCGCTGGATACGCAATTCTTTATTTACACCCGCAACCTGTTTCAAGGTGAGCTGGGAATTAGTTATCACACAAACCGGCCTGTTGCTGATATTCTGGCTGAGCGTTTGTGGAACACGGTTTTGTTGATCGGTGCCGGGCAGATCCTCTCTATTATCATTGGCGTGGTGTTTGGCATTTTTGCGGCCTGGAAAGCGCGTACTTCGGTTGATTATTCCGCGGTGATCGCCAGTCTGTTGGTTTGGAGTTTACCCACCTTTTGGCTGGCAATCCTTTTATTGTTCTGGGGAAGCAACAACGGCCTGCCATTGGCAGGCAAGTCAACGCCCGGCTCAAGTTCCCTGCCGCTTATACAACAATGGGTGGACATTGCCCGCCATATGCTCCTGCCAACCCTGACTTATACCATCGTTTATATGGGGGAATACACCCTGATTATGCGTTCCAGTTTGATGGATGTACTCTCAGAAGATTACATTCTGACCGCAAAAGCCAAAGGGCTGAGTACTTTTCAAATATTGAAAGACCACGCGCTAAAAAACGCCATGCTTCCGCTGGTGACGGTCATTGCCATCAATCTTGGTTTTACGGTAGCAGGCGCCATTCAAATTGAGGCGGTCTTCTCGTGGCCGGGGCTGGGCGGCGCGATCGTTGAGGCGCTGGGACGGAGGGACTTCCCCGTTCTACAAGGTGCATTTTTACTTATTGCTGTCACTGTGATCTTTGCCAATCTGTTGGCCGACCTTACCTATAGTTACCTAGATCCGCGCGTAAAGGTGGACTAGCCAATGAACTCCTCTGAACCAAAACAACAATGGCTGATTCGCCTTCAAAGTTTTTGGCAGACATTTAGCAAAAACCGTATTGGCCTGGTCGGTCTGGCCATGCTTGCACTCCTCATTTTGATGGCAATTTTTGCGCCCCTGATTGCCCCTTATACTTCGTCCTCATCGGCGGAATTTCAGGTTGGAGATATTTATAACCCGCCCAGCGCTTCCCATTGGTTTGGGACAGACGATGCCGGTCAGGATATTTTCTCAAACTTTGTTTTTGGTGCGCGCATTTCCCTAATCGTTGGATTCTTTGCCGCTTTTATTTCGATCATCATCGGTGGTGTGCTCGGGCTTGTTGCAGGCTTTTTGGGTGGACGCTGGGAAAATTTACTGATGCGCTTCACCGACACCATGCTCGTCATCCCTGATCTGCCATTGATGGTGGTCATCATCGCGCTGACAAAACCATCCCTGCTTAATATCATCTTTGTGATCGGCTTGCTCGGCTGGACAACCACCGCGCGCGTTGTCCGCTCGCAGACTCTGGCCGTGAAATCACGCAAGTTTGTATTACGCGCGCGTGCAGTCGGGGCGGGGAATGCCCACATTATTTCACGTCATATCCTGCCTTTGGTGATGCCGATCCTGGTTGTACAAGCGGTTCTGGTCGTTTCACTCGCCATCCTTAATGAGAGCGCGCTCTCATTTCTTGGGTTGGGCGACCCCACAGTTCTTTCCTGGGGCCAAATGCTCAACTACGCATTCGGGCGCGGAGCCATGTCCATTGGCGCGTGGTGGGCTTTATTCTTTCCAGGCTTCGGCATCGTGTGGGTTGTCCTTGGGTTAACTCTGCTCGGGCAGGGGCTTGAGCAGGTATTAAACCCAAGGCTGGATACACATCATTTAATGCCGGGCAGGCCAACGGTCAGGAAAGATCGTGTTGAGGCGCAGACAAAATTCACAAAAGAGACAGTGCTTGAAGTCCAAAATCTGTCCATCAATTATATAAACGAAGGCAAACCGCCTGCCCGGGCAGTTGAGAATGTCAGCTTTACATTGAATGCAGGTGAGTTGATCGGTCTGGTTGGAGAGAGCGGATGCGGCAAGACGACCTTGATGTTGTCTTTGCTGCGTTTACTGCCTTCTGCCGGACAGATCGTGGATGGCAGGGTTTTCTTTAATGGCGAAGACCTGACCACGATCAGTGATGAAGAGCTAAACAAGATACGCTGGAAGGAAATTTCGATCGTGTTTCAGGGTGCAATGAATGCCCTCAACCCGGTGCGGACGGTGGGAGATCAGATTGCTGAGGCGATCACCAGGCACATGCCTGATTTTCCAAAAGATAAAATACAGGCGCGTGTCATCGAGTTGCTTGACCTGGTTGGTATTGCGGCAGATCACAGGGAACATTTTCCGCATCAGTATTCCGGCGGTATGCGTCAGCGCGCCATGATCGCCATGGCGCTGGCCTGCAACCCACAAGTCATCATCGCAGACGAACCAACCACAGCCTTGGATGTAATGATACAAGCCCAGATCCTGGAGTTATTAGACAGCCTTCGCAAAAAACTTGGCCTGGCCATTATTTTCGTGACCCATGACCTGGGTGTGGTCGCGGAGATTTGCGACAAAGTCCTGGTCATGTACGGCGGCGTGACTGCCGAATATGCCGAAGTGGATACGATTTACAATGAGCCGCGGCATCCGTATACGCAGGAATTGATCAAAGCTTTCCCGGATCTAACAAAGCCGAAGAAAAAGTTGACTTCCATCCCGGGCTATCCTCCACGGTTGGACAACCTGCCGGTGGGATGCAGGTTTGCTCCGCGCTGTCCCGCTGTGTTTGCGCGCTGCCACACAGAGCAGCCCATTTTGCACAATTTGGGAAATTCACATATTGCGAGTTGTCATCTCGTTGAGGCTTCAAAATGAGCAAAGATGCTTTTTTGGAAGTAAACGGCTTAAAGAAATATTTCGATGCGACGGGCCGGGCCGGGCTTTTTTCGCGCGACACGCGCCACGTACATGCGGTCGACGGCGTTGATTTCACATTACGTCACAGTGAAGTGCTCGCGTTGGTGGGCGAGAGTGGCTGCGGCAAATCCACGCTGGCGCTGCTGCTGATGGGACTCGAAAAACCAACCGCAGGAACGATTCATTTTGAAGGCCGTGACATCACGCATATCAGCGAGCATGAACGCAAAGACGTGCGGCGCAAGATTCAAATGATCTTTCAAGACCCATACGAATCACTGAACCCCACACAAAGCATCGAAGAGATCGTCAACGAACCACTCGTGGTGCACGGGTTGGGCGCTGACAAAAAAGAACGCGACGAGCGTGTAAAAAAGGCGATGGAAGATTCAGGCCTCAAGCCTGCCGACGTGTATCTGAACCGCTTCCCGCATGAACTCTCCGGCGGACAGCGACAGCGCGTGGTCATTGCCGCAGCGCTGGTGCTCGAACCTGAGATCCTGCTGGCCGATGAACCCGTCTCCATGCTGGATGTATCCATCCGCGCTGAAATTATCAACCTGCTGGCTGAGCTTCGCATTACGCGACAGATCGCAGTCATTTTCATCACGCATGATCTTGGTTCCGTTGGCTTCTTCGCCGACCGTGTGGCGGTTATGTATCTTGGCCGCATCGTTGAAATAGGAACCATGCTCGATGTTTTGGAAAAGCCGCGGCATCCTTATACCAAGGCATTGATCTCCGTCATCCCAGTCCCCAACCCTCGCTTGCGCCATGAGCGCATTATTCTGCAAGGCGAAACACCCAACCCTATTGATCTGCCGACAGGCTGCCGTTTTCATCCGCGCTGCCCTGTGGCGATTGCCACCTGCAAAGCCAGCGACCCGCCCTTTGTCATACTGAGCAAAACTCATAAGGCAGCCTGTCTGCTTTTGGTGAAATAAGGGAGTCCAGAAGTTCTACTTCTGGCGTTCAGAGGGGGTTCGCAAGTAGAACTTGCGGATTCCGTCTTGCATTATCAAGGGAGTCCAGAAGTTCTACTTCTGGCGTGCAGAGGGGGGCGCAAGTAGAACTTGCGGATTCCGCCTTGCATCATCAAGGGAGTCCAGAAGTTCTACTTCTGGCGCGCAGAGGGAGGCGCAAGTAGAACTTGCGGACCCCGTCTTGCATCATCAAACGAGAAAATGGACATTACAAGTTTACAAAATCCCAAAGTTAAATATATCGTCAAACTGCGTGAGGACAAACGCCAGCGTCAACAGGATGGCCTGATGTTTGTGGAAGGCTGCGAGGAGTTGACTCTCGCCCTCAGCAGTGGACTCAAGCCGCATACGCTTCTGACCGCGCCCGAGCTTGCCACACGGACAATTGACATTGGTGACGCTGAGGTCACTACCGCCACCCGCGCAGTCTTCAAGAAAATGTCATATCGTGATAACCCGGATGGCTGGCTGGGCATATTCCCAATTCCAAAAATATCGCTGGAAGATTTAACCCTCTCAGATAAACCTTTTGTGATCATCGCTGAGTCAGTTGAGAAGCCCGGCAACCTCGGCGCCATCCTGCGCACGGCAGATGCAGCGCATGTGGATGCAGTCCTTGTCTGCGACCCTCGTGTGGATGTGTGGAATCCAAATGTGATTCGCGCCAGCCGCGGTGCGGTTTTCACTGTACCCACCGTCGAGGTTGATTCGCAAAATGCGCTGGCATGGCTCAGGCGTCAAGAGATGCGCGTGCTTGCGGCCACGCCTTCCGCCGAAGCGTTATATACTGATGTCGACTTGAAAGAATCCATTGCCCTGGCAGTCGGCACGGAAGATGAAGGTCTGACAGATTTCTGGATGCGAAACGCGGATATCAAAGTAAAAATCCCGATGATGGGCAAAGTCAATTCATTGAATGTCTCGATTGCAACCGCGTTGATCACGTATGAAGCTGTGAGGCAGAGGAAATAACATGCAGGCACTATGGCTCGAAGAAAATCAAATATCATTGCGTAATGTTCCCCAGCCGAATAAACCCAACGAAGCCTTGATCAAGATCCGCAGGATGGGCATTTGCAGCACCGACCTTGAACTGGTGAAAGGATATTACCCATATACCGGCATTCTCGGTCATGAATTTGTCGGCGAAGTGGTGGATGCGCCTGACCCAGGATGGGTCGGCCAGCGCGTGGTGGGGGAGATCAATGCTGTCTGTGGCGCGTGCGAGGCCTGTTTGAATGGACGCCCGACCCATTGCGAGAATCGCACGGTGCTGGGGATTGTCAATCGGGATGGTATCTTTGCTGAATATGCAACATTGCCTCTGGAAAACTTGCATCGTGTTCCTGATTCTGTTTCTGATGAGGCTGCTGTTTTTACAGAACCATTG
>JBBSCM010000076.1:0-14765 GCA_038250295.1 Anaerolineales bacterium
TTTCTATTAGTTGATATTCGTTATATCACATATTACGATAAGATTGGTGCGATTATTACGAGAAGCAACGGAATGAATTGAGTTGTGGATTAGAATGATTTTATAGCTTTATCCATATCCGTAAATATTTCGAAAATCGTATTGAACCCAACCATATCCAATATGTGATCTACTTCCGGCTGTGGATTGAACAGCTTGAAGTGTTCCTGCAAGCCGCCTTCAATGGCGCCGCGTCCCATGGAACGATAAGCGCCCCAGCCTTGGTCCGTGCTGGTAGGTGTTTCACCGCGCAACAATAAGGCAATATTATGAAATGCCACCATGCCCGCACTGCTGATGTAGGATAGATTCGTCAGGTCAAGTAATATATCGCGGGTGCCTGCGTTATACAATTCCTGTCCCCTGGCGATCAATTCCTGGAAATTTTGTCCATCCAAACGGCCTTCGAGGCTGATGACTGTAACCGGCACACGTCCCTGCTTTTGTGAAACTGAAATGGTCATGTCTCTCTCCTAGCTGCTAAAACCACGATTGGCGAATTATAAACCCGGTTTGAAAGAATAAGGATTGATCTTATGCTTGCAAAGTTTTTGCAGCCAGCACTTCCAACATTTTTCTTGTCGCCTCTGCAACCTCATTGATTGCCTTATTAAATGTTTCCTCATTTGCTTTTGAAGGCTTTCGATACCCGCTGACTTTCCTTACATATTGCAGCGCCGCTTCCTGAATCTCCTGCTCTGTGGCAGGACGGTCTGGCAGGCGCAAGGGTTTAATACTTCGGCACATAATAATCTCCTAACTCGGACAAGCCGAAACAAAAAGGCTTGAACCACTGCCCACAGGGTCATAAGCCACGGAGACACAGAGAATTTAAAACTCCGTGCCTCTGTGTCTCCGTGGTTAGCGAAAATTCTTGTTTTTTGTGCAAGGATTTCACTGGTAATCTCCTAATCAATCGGGTGTGTGTCAAATGAGTTGACAAAAAGAACGCCCCGAAGGTTTTGTCGAGAAAATTTGGTCGTTTGTGCCAACCTTCGGGACGGTTTCAACTGAAATGAAACACACCCTAATCAATCATGCAGGGTCGACCCGCCTATATTTTTTAGGCGCTTGTTAAACCCTGAAGGGTCGCCTCTATATTTAAATTTTCGGCCAGTCCAATAATAAAACTTCGGCCAATAAACGCGAGTTCACATTCTTATCCATCTTTTCCAGTGTGGACTCTAAATCACCGACCACGCGCCGCGCAGTGGATAAATCCAGGCGGCCTGCGAGGAATTCGATCTCCATGTTGCGGTCAATATTGATGAGCGGAGTCTCAGCTTGCGCCACGCGCAGCATCACATCACGCCAGTACGAAAGCCAGATCAGAATGGTCTGACGCATGGCATCTTTATCTTTGGAGAGTTTATCGGCATACGAGAATTTTTCGACGCGCGGTGCGGGCAATAAGGTTTGCAGGTCATCCAAACGTTCTTCGCGTTTTTCAAGCAGGGTGACATCATCAATTAATTTTCGCGCATAACCGGGGCGTCCACCTGAAATGTGACTTAGCAAGCGGGCGCGTTCTTCCTCCACGCCGCGCTCGAGCAAGTCGGCTTCGATGGCGCTGACAGGGAGCGGGCGTAATCGTAATATCTCACAGCGCGAGACGATGGTTGGCAGAAGTTGTTCGGGGTTATCGGCGGTCAATAAAAGGATCGCGTGCGCTGGCGCTTCTTCAAGAGTCTTCAACAAAGCATTGGCGGCATTGTCATTGGCTTCCTGGAATCTCAAAAACAAAGCCACTCGATATTTTGCCTGATATGGTTTTAGCGATAGTGAGCGCTGCACTTCACGCACCTGGTCCACTTTGAGAGTCCCGCCTTCTTTAGGCAGCCCATCATTGTCCAATGCCTGGATCACATTCATATCCGGATGCTGCATCGCTGCGATTTGTTTGCAATCGCGGCACTGTCCACATGGGATACCCGCGCCGATGGGCTTTGTGCAGTTTAATGCTTGAGCGAGGCGCAATGCCAAAGTGCGGCGGCCCAGCCCGGGAGGTCCGCAGAAAAGATACGCGTGGCGCACATCCCCGCGCGCCGCATGTTGATGAAGCATGTCCACAGCCCATTCGTGTCCGAGCATATTCCAATTACTTGCACTGAGCCTAGTCGAAGTGTCGGTCATTGATTAAGTATCAGGTGTCAGGTGGAAGGTGTCAAGTGTTAATCGTAAATCGTGGTCTCGATATGCCCTCTAAAACCATTCGGGCTACTCGATCACCAATCGCAAATCGTAAATCAAAAATCGTAAATCGCCCTCACTCCTGCCCGGCGCGCAAACGTAAATATGAATCATATCTTTCAGGATGCACCGTGCCTGCCTTCAATGCGGCCAGCACCGCGCAGCCCGGTTCATGTTTATGCGAGCAATCACTGAACTGACATTGCGGCACAAGATCGCGCAGTTCGGGAAAATATGCATCCATTTCTTCGGCGGATGTGTCCCACAGCGCGAGGCTTTTCCAGCCGGGTGTATCTGCCACATATCCACCGCCATCGAGCGCGAACATTTGACGCGTCACGGTAGTATGACGCCCTTTTTTCATAGCCGTGCTGATCTCATTGACCGCAAGTCCCAGCCCGGGTTGAATCTCATTCAGCAAACTGGATTTCCCAACACCGCTTGGCCCGGCCAGCGCGCTGACTTTATTTTGCAATTGCGTTTTTAATTCATCCAAGCCTGTGCGCGTTTTTGTGGATGTGTAAATCACACGATAGCCAATCGATTCATATAAGCTAAAGAGTTCTTTTGCATTTTCAACCAGATCAATTTTATTTGCGATGATCACAGCCGGGATCTTTTGTTTTTCAGTGATGACAAGAAAACGGTCCAACATTCTCAATTTTGGATTCGGATTCGCACACGCGAAGACGAATACAGCCTGATCGGCATTTGCCAGTAAAACCTGTTGATACACGCCCTGAGGCCGCGGATCCAACCGGACGATGGCCTGCTTGCGCTCCTCGACATTTTCTATCACCCCGGAACCATCCTCCAAAACCGAGAGATGCACATAATCTCCAAGTGCGGCGATATCGCCAATGGCTCTGCCTTGTTTCAACTTGCCTCGCAATTGACAAACGACAAGACCCTCACTGGTTTCCGCTGTAAAGAAACCAGATTGGGCCTTGATGATCAAACCGCGTTTATATGTTTCGTTTGTCAAATATTTACCCAAAAGTCACGTCATTGCGAGGGCGAACTTTGCCCGAAGCAATCTCCGATACGGTGAGGGAGATTGCTCACCTGCACTGCAACAAACGCAGTGTGGCGCAAGTGTCGTCGCAATGACGGATATTTATCGATATTATTGGGCTTCATTGGAAGTCTGCCCAAACGGTGTGGGTGTATAGGGCGGCTGGCCGATCGGGCCGAAATCATAAAAGATTCTTTGCGGACTGCCATAATAATAAGATTCAACCATGGCCCTGAAAATCGGCACTGCATATTCCGAGCCTTCGCCGATATTTTCAACAATGACTGCAATGGCAATATCAGGCAAGCCGGTATTTTCTTCGTTCAATGTATATCCAGCGAACCAGGCATGTGACAACCCGTTGCCTGATTCAGCAGTTCCCGTTTTGCCGGCCACATCAAATTGCAGACCTCGTAAATTGAAGGCGGCTGTACCTCTGGGATTTTGTGTCACCATGACAAGGGCTTCGCGCAGTATATCCAAATTTTCTGAGCGCAGGGGAAGCACGCCGTTTGCCTCCGGGCGGAAAACAAGTTTTGAGTCGCCTTCAATCGGTTTGATCTCCTCAATGAGCTGTGGCCTGTACAGGGTCCCGCCGTTTGCGATGGCAGCCATGAATCTTGCTACCTGGAGGGGCGTCACTTGCACATCGCCTTGACCAATCGCCTGGTTTACAGCGTCCAGGTCGCTTTTTGGATCGAGGATTTGCCCGCTTGCTTCCTCCACCTGCTCAATGCCAGTCTTGGAAGCGAGGCCAAATTTTCTAGCCGTATTGGCAATATCAGAGCCGCGGTTGAAATTAGTGAAAAGATCCCAGCCAATTTCCCAAAAATATGGATTACACGAACGCATCAGGCCCTCTTGTAATGTAAGCAAACCAGATGGCTTTTCGGTAGAGCTATTGCAGGCTTCGCCTGCGGCAATGGCGTCCTGACAGTGCTGCCAGGTCCAGTCGTGAAGGGGTGGTCGGCCAGCCAATCTTGTAAAATCGTATTGACAGTCGTAAGGTGAATCTTTTTCCCAAAGCCCACTTTCGAGCGCGGCGGAAAAAGTGAGTATCTTGAACACTGAGCCAAGCGGATATTGTCCCTGGGTGGCACGATTGAGAAGCGGCTGGTTTGTGTCGAGGTCGGCGCCGCCGACATTGGGATTTTCCGGTTCGAAAACATTCGGGTCGAAATCCGGGGCGGAGGCCATGGCGATAATGCGGCCCGTATCCACTTCCATAATGACGACAGCGCCGCGAAAGAATTCAATTGCTTTCTGCGCGTTGGCCTGCATATTGCTGTCTATCGTCAGGTAAATCGAGTCTGCGGCTTTTGGGCTGCTTTGCCCGAGCGTGGAGATAGGCTGTCCGGTGGGGCTGACTACTCGTAAAATGCCGCCATGTTGGCCGGCCAAATAATCTTCGGCCCACTTTTCAATGCCAGCCTGGCCGACTTTCTCGCTTCCATCGTAACCGAGGCGGCGATAAGAATTGAGCTGCTCGGTCGAAATCAGTTGGGTATATCCCACTGATTGAGGTGCGAGGCCGGTTTTAGCGTAATAGCGTGAATTGTAAGCCGTGTATACCAGCCCGCCGGGGTTGATCGAAATCAGGCGTTGAGCTTCTGCTCGTGTTCCTTCACACATGGAAATATAGTTGCCAGGGCCGCGTCCATCTATGAGACTGTCAATATACAGCGGATCATACCCACATAATTTCCCAAGTTCTGCTGTCAGGGTTCCGCGCAGGTCCGGATCAATTTGTTCGGTTTGTATGGCAAATGCCAATGCGTCCGCCTGGGAGACGATTGGATTTCCCTCACGGTCATAAATATCACCGCGCGCAGGGATGCTGTATTCCATCGCGAGTAAGTTGCCGCCTGCGAGTTCAGGCATGATCAGGCTGTCATCCCATAATACTTTCCATGCGTTCTCTTCGTTGACGAGGCGCATAACGATATTTCTTTGAAGATCGCCTGCTAATATCGTTTTGTAGGTAATGCTGTATCCCATTTCGGCGCTGAATGGCGTGACCTGGGATGAGATGATCGCATATTCAATGCCGGCTGCGCTCATTTCATTTAACGTGGTGTTCCAGCGTTTGGAAAAATCCTCGAGTGTCAGCGCGTCACGGTTCGCTTTGGATAGCATGGCATACATCGTTTCGTAATCATCTTTTTGCAAAGCATTTAAAAATTCTGTTACTGCCGCTTTTGCATCTGGAGCAGGGGTAATTCCCACCGCTGGGGTGGGTAAGGGTTGGGTGGGAGTGGATGTTGCAAAAATGCTGAGCGGCCCATCTCCGCCAGAACTGCAGGCCGAGAGAAAAGCCAGTATCAGAATAAAATTCATCCAGTGTAAAACTTTCATTCGTTTCCTTTTTCGTCATTGCGAGCTGCGCTCTTGCACGTGGCGGCGAAGCAATCCCTTTTACAATGCCGAGATTGCTTCGTCGAGACACCTGCCTCCCACTCACTCCGCTTCGGGGATATAGTGGCGGGCGGTGCCAGGGAGAGCGCTCTCCTCGCAATGACGAGGTTATTTTGATTCGCCATACAGGATCATGTCCGAAACGGGACATTGATAATTCAAAAAGGTTTGGCAGGCTATGGGCACATCTGCCAGCCGCTCTGCGTGAACATCCAGTTTTTGCAAGGCGCGGACTACGTGACACATTGGCAAGCCCATTACGCTGGCGTAGCATCCGCTCATGGATTGGACAGGTTGGAAATTGGGATGTTGAATGGCATATGCGCCGGCTTTATCGAGTGGGTCACCGGTTTGAATATAAGCTGTGATCTCAGCATCAGAATAGGGGCGCATGGGGACATCGGTGATGCACAATTCGCTCAGCATTTTTCCATCACTGACACGATATATTGCTACGCCTGTGTATACTTGATGAGTACGCCCACGCAACTGTTTGAGCATCCTTTCGGCATCTTCCTTATTTTTGGGTTTGCCGAGGATCTCACTACCGTCAATTACGGCAGTATCCGAACCGATGATAATGTTCTTAAGCTCAGCTTTTTCAGCGACAGCCAGCGCTTTGGCCCGCGCAAGGCGCAGCACATATTCTTTTGGGTCTTCATCAGCCAGTCGACTCTCATCCACATCAGAGACGGTGACGTTGAACTTCCAGTTCCCAAGCGCAAGCAATTGCCTGCGGCGCGGTGAGTTGGATGCCAACAATAAAATTATTTCATCTGTCACGCAAAGAATTCTAACACAGTCCTTTTTAATGAACTTAATGGGGGATTAGCAAAGATTCTTCGCCCTGAGCCGAGCCACATGCTCTCGTGGCGTAGTCGATGGGCTGTTTTCTTTATTGTTCTCTACTCATGCGGTTGAAATATTTCCCTCTGGCAAATCCCTTTATCACGTTGTACAATCCTTGAAAATCTGTCTAGGCAATGTGGAGGCAAAATGCAGTTACTGAAAGACCGAATTTTGAAAGATGGTCAAATTCTGGGGAACGGAATTCTTAAAGTGGATAGTTTCGTTAATCATCAGGTTGACCCGGCGTTAATGGATGCATGTGGGCGTGAGTTTGCAAATCGCTTCGAAAATGTGGGCGCAACCAAAATCCTTACCGCTGAAATTTCGGGGATTGCCCCCGCATTAACTACCGGCCTTCACCTTGGCCTGCCTGTGGTGTATGCGCGCAAGTCCAAGCCGATCACCATGCCAGACCAGGTTTATTTAACTCTTGCACCATCCCATACAAAAGGACGCATGGTGGAGTTGATCGTCTCGCCGGAATATCTTGCCAACAACGAAAAAGTTTTAATTATTGATGACTTCCTCGCATCCGGTGCGACCATTCTTGGTCTGGTGCGTTTGGCCGAAGCCGCAGGTTCACAAATTGTAGGCATCGGCGCCCTGATTGAGAAAGATTTCGAAGGCGGCCGTGAAGCGCTCAAGACCGTGGGCGTGCAGATCGAATCCCTGGCCTGCATTGCTTCCCTTGATAATAACAAGATCACATTTGTGGATTAACATTTCAACCCTCAAAAGTTGAAATGTTTTTTTGATGAGACGCCTGCTTCAAATCCCGATTATTACTCGATGCATAGGATGGATCTTCGCCCATATGAGTTTCCTCATCCCAGTCACGCGTCTGCGTGAGACCCTTCGACTCGCTCAGGGCGGCGCCTCGAACCTGCTTGCGTTTCATCATCCTTCTCCCAGCTATAAGTTTCACGTGCTGATCGTGCCCAAGCGCGAAGTTGAGTCTCTTGCAAAACTCGACCCAGCTGATACTGCCTTTCTCACGGACCTATATTCCACCGTGCAAAGCCTCGTGGACGAATTCCATTTGCAGGCGTATCGTCTCATTGTGAACGGCGGGGAGTATCAGGATTTTCCACATTTGCATTTTCATTTGATATCAGATACGTAGGGGCACAGCGAGACATTTGAAGATGTTGACGATTAATCGTTTCGCTGTGCCCTTACTTTGCATCAACAGGATTAATTTATGAATTCCATTGCCATCATCGATTTCGGTTCTCAATACGCGCAGATCATTGCGCGGCGTGTGCGTGAAGTAAATATTTATTGCGAGCTATTCCCATGGGACGCTCCGCAGGAAAAAATTCTCTCGATCCATCCCAAAGGATTCATCCTCTCCGGCGGACCGAAATCTGTTTACGAAAAAGATGCGCCGTATATCCAAAAATTTATTTTGGAATCAGGTTTGCCCATTCTTGGAATCTGTTACGGTATGCAAGCGTTGACTCACGCCCTTGGCGGCGAGGTCAGCCCATCTGCCGAACGTGAATATGGGCCGGCAACCATAGAACCGTTGATGCCTTCCATATTGTCTGTGCTCTCGCAGGTGTGGATGTCTCATGGGGATCGAATCACGCGCATGCCCGATGGATTTGTTGCGCTGGCAAAATCAGGGAATAGTCCCTTCGCGGCGATGGGCGACATGCAAAGAAAATATTTCGGCGTACAGTTTCATCCCGAAGTCCATCACACTCCTAATGGAACTGAATTACTTAAACATTTTGCAATTGAAATTTGCAATGTTAAACCTGAATGGACTCCATTATCCATTATCGAAGCAAGCGTTAAACAGATTCAAGAACAAGTTGGCAAGGAACGCGTACTCGCGGCCGTCAGTGGCGGCGTGGATTCCACTGTCGCAGCGGCACTGGTGCATAAAGCAATCGGCGACCAGCTTGTGACCGTGTTCGTGGATACAGGCTTGCTGCGACATAAAGAAGGCGAGCAGGTCGCATCTGCTCTGCGCGGTGGACTCGGCGTGGAGTTGATTACAGTTGAAGCGAGTGATGATTTTCTTGGCGCGCTGAAAGGCATCACAGACCCTGAACAAAAGCGAAAGATTGTCGGCGAAAAATTTATCCGCATCTTTGAGCGGGAGGCAAAGAATGTGGGCAAGCCGAAATTTTTAGTGCAAGGGACGATCTATCCTGATGTCGTTGAATCCTCCGGGCCAGATCGAAGCAAGGCGGAAAAGATCAAGTCTCATCACAATGTGGGCGGACTTCCCGAAGATATGGAATTTGAGCTTGTGGAGCCATTACGTTATTTGTTCAAGGATGAAGTTCGTTTGGTGGGTGAAGCGCTTGGGCTGAGTGAAAGCCTCGTTTGGCGGCAGCCGTTCCCAGGTCCGGGCTTGACCGTGCGCTGTCTCGGGGAGTGTACGCCGGAGCGTGTGTCCCGTCTGCGGGCGGCGGATTTTATTTTGCAGGAGGAATTATCCAAAGAAGGGTTTTTGGGTAAACCTCAGCGTTCGTCCAGCAGTTCAACTGCTGGACAACAAACTGCTGGACAACAAAGTTTCATCGGCAGTTCAACTGCCGATGAACATTCAAATATTGCTGGACAACAAGAGCAACAAAAAGTATCGCAGGCATTTGTGGTCTTGCTGCCCGTAAAATCGGTGGGGGTGATGGGCGATATGCGCACGTATCAGGAGGCCGCCGCGATCCGTGTGGTGACCACGGAAGATTTTATGACCGCCGACTGGGCGCGCCTGCCGCATGAATTGCTGGCAAAAGTGGCCAATCGGATCGTTAATGAGGTGGAAGGAATCAATCGGGTGGTGTATGATATTACGAGTAAACCGCCTGCGACAATTGAATGGGAGTGAGCGCTGTTTGGGATTGGGAATTTAAAGGCGGATTCAAGGAGAAAGATGATTTTTGATCTCAGCAATATTTTGACTAGCGCGGGACAGATCACTTGGAAGCATAAATCTATTTGGGGATTGTTGCTGATGCCCATGATTGTGGCGTTCCTGCCGTTCCTCTTATTTTTGATTTTCTTTTTAATTCTTACAGGAATCACAGATGGGAATTTCCCCGATTTTATGTATATCGGTCTAGCTCTTGTTTTCCTGTTGACTCTCGTAGTGTCCACTCTTGTCAATTATGCGGTACGCACAGTATCCATTTCAGCGGCCACGCTGGGAATTGTCCGCGCTGAACGAGAGGAAGGCTCAACCAAATTTATGGATCTGCTCAAAGATGGCTTGCCATATTTCTGGCGCATCCTTGGGGTGATGGCAGTGGTCAACCTGACGATTGGATTGATATTCACGATCTTTTTCCTTCTGGCATTTCTGTTAATAATTGTCACCATCGGCATGGCTTCCATTTGTTTGCAGCCCATCATGCTTCTGCTGACACCGTTGATGTTCCTAATGGTCGCTGTCATTGATGCCGCTCAACTAGCGGTCATTGTTGAGGATATGAGCGTCATGGATGCAATCAAACACGCTATTCAAGTCGTCCGCGCCCATGTCTGGAAATATGTCATTGTTACTGTGGTTGTGTACTTCGGCGGTTCGACCCTGACCAGTATTGTTATTGTGCCGTTGATGCTGCCCGTTTTCGTCATCCCATTCTTAATTGGTTTTGGACAGCAAATAAGTACGCAAATCGTGGTTTTGATCACCGTGCTGTTTTTCTGCGTTTTCTTCCCTGTGATGATGCTGGTCTCAAGTGTGCTCGGTGTTTACATAAAAACATCGCTCGACCTCACCTACTTGCGGATCACCAAGCCTGTTGAAATGTAGAGAATCAGGTATGATTCAGTAGGAAGCTTCACGAATACTCGGCTCCAAGCCGATATCACCTTGGGCAATTTATGATCGAATGGGAATAGGAGTAACAATGAACAATTTTAACTTTGGTGAAGTGCTCACACGAGCCTGGCAAATTATCTGGAAGCATAAAGTTCTATGGATTTTTGGTATTCTTGCCAGTTGCGCACGTAGAAGCGGCGGAAGCAGCAGCGGTGGAGGAAACAGAGGGATCCAAACAGACCCGGGTGGAAATGCGCCTTTTTCAGGCGGACAAATGGAACGAGTCATGACCCAGTTTGGTCAGTATATAGAACAACATCTGTGGATTATTATCGCTGTTAGCCTGGCGCTCATTCTATTTTCCATCATCATTTACGCAATCGGCATGATGGGCAGAATCGGACTCATCAAAGGAACTTACAAAGCCGAGAATGGTCAGAGCCTGGTCTTTGGAGAAATTTGGTCTGAGAGTATGCCTTATTTTTGGCGGATCTTCGGCTTGAACTTTCTGATCGGTCTCGCTTTTTTTGTCATTTTTATTCCGCTTATTTTATTTGGCGTGATTACAGCCGGGATCGGTTTCCTGTGCATTATTCCCCTCATATGCATTCTTGTCCCAGTAGGATGGGTGGTTGCGCTGATTTTGGAACAAGCGCAGGCTGCTATTGTCTTAGAAGAGCTCGGAATGCTGGATGGTCTTAAACGCGGATGGCAGATCGTCAAATCCAATGTTGGACCGATCATTGTCATGGGACTCATCCTTGGAATTGGCGGATTCATTGTCGGCATAGTCTTTGCCCTGCCTGTTATCATCGCAGTTGTTCCACTTGTCGTAGGCGTAGCAGCATTACGAGAATCTCTGACGCCTTTGTACATTGCGCTGGCTTGCTGTGCCGTCTATATGCCCATCCTTATATTTTTCAACGGTGTTCTAACAGCTTATCTTCAATCCGCGTGGACACTGACTTTCATGCGTCTTACCAAGCCAAAAGAAGAAGCTCCTGTTATCATTGAGGCAAATGCGTAAGCTCTTTGCTTTGTTTCTCAACTTGAGCCTTCTTTTCGGCTCAGTATCATATGTACAGGCGCAACAAAACATTGGGACTGCAGCTCTTTACACTGCGGATGTCTCCGCCTTTCCAGTAATTTCTGCACCTTTGGATGTATTTGACTCGAATCGAATTTTCGCTTCGGGACTTAAGCCCGAGGCTGTTACTGTTCTCGAAGACGGCCAGCTGCTCCCAGTGGATTCGCTCACCGAAATGGCCATCCCATTACAGCTTGTGATTGCCGTCAATCAAGGCACGGCATTGGATGTTCGTAATTCCGTTGGTTTCTCACGATTTCAACGCGTGGCACAGGTGTTGTCGCAGTGGGCGCAAAGCCGCCCCGTTGACCTTCCCGATGACTACAGCCTCGTGAGTCAGGCAGGACCTGTTATTAACCATGCCAGCGCCACAGATTTTATCGTCGGGCTGAATAGCTTCCAGCCTGATTTCCGCGCCTCGATACCCAACCTGCAATCTCTTGCCACTGCCATTGATACCGTCAGCGCGCAGACTCCGCGTTTGGGGATGAAGCGCGCCATTCTTTTCATCACCCCGCAAATGGAAGACCCAAATCTGGCCGCGACTCTTGATCCATACATCCAGCGGGCGGCTGAAAATAATATTCACATCTTCGTCTGGTATGTGGATTCTGAAAAAGTATTTAGCACCACAAGCGCGGCGATATTCAATAACCTTGCCATTCAAACGGGCGGGGCCATGTTCCAATTTTCGGGTGAAGAAAGATTCCCAGACCCTGAAAATTATTTTTCGTCTTTGCGCAGGATCTATTCGCTTTCATATACATCACGCCTAAAGACTACGGGCGAACATACGGTCAGTGTGCAGGTAAACCTGCCTGCGGGCGCTTTGGTATCCGGCGAACAGAAATTCAGCATGGATATCCAACCGCCCAACGCATTTCCAGTGACACCGTCCTTGCAGGTCACGCGGCGTGCGCCCGAGGACGATCCCTTTAGCACTGAGATCCTTCTGCCCGAAACTCAGGAAATTGAGATCATTATTGAATTTCCGGACGGGCATCCGCGCCCACTGACGCGCACAACATTGTATATCGATGGCACAATCGCAGACGAGAACACCGTTGAACCATTCAACAAATTTACCTGGGACCTTTCCACTTACACAAGCAGTTCAGAGCATCAGGTGGTGGTGGAAGCTGTGGATGTGCTTGGCTTGAGTAAAACAAGTATGCCGCTCCCGATCGTGGTGACTGTCATCAAGCCGCCCAGTGGACCTGCGGCACTCCTGGCAAAATATCGTACACCCATCACATTTGGCGCAATCGTTTTTGCTGGGCTGGTGCTCTTCTTCATCCTCATCAGCGGGCGTTTTCGGATGCCGTCTGTTCGTGCGGTTCAGGAAGCGCGCCGTGCAGATGCGGATCCGCTTACACAATCAGTACCGGTCCTGACGGAAGAACCGATCGTGGCTGCAGAACAACCTAAAAAGCGGCGAGCCTCCCCAATGAAAGCCTCAACAGTTTCAAAGTCCAGAAAGGAAGCGAAAGAGGCAAAAGAAGCGGCGGCATCCTTTATCCGTATCAATGGAGGCGGCCAGGTTGCCGCAGTGGCTCCAATCATGGTTATTGAAAAAGAGACTGTGTTTGGCACAGACCCTGTGCAATGCACGCAGATCATGGATGACCCGTCCATTTCTTCCGTTCACGCGCGGCTGAGGCAAACGGATGACGGCGGATTCCTTTTGCAGGATAACAACTCTGTCGCGGGCACATGGGTGAATTACGAACCCATCCCCCGTGAGGGCTATCGGTTGCTGCATGGGGATATGGTAAACTTTGGTCAATTAAAATATCGTTTTACTCTAACAGTGCCTCCGTCGGCTTCAATGCCCAAAATCACTGTTCAGACCATTGAAAAATGATACGGACAACCCTTGCTCATCTTCACGTAGCCGCACTCAGCCATGCCGGAATGTCCGGCAAGAACAATGAGGACCGTTATGCGGTTTCATCGTTTCAGCTGAGCAAGGATGATTCCCGCCCGGCGCTTTTTGCGATCATTGCAGACGGCATTGGGGGGCACCGCGCCGGCGAAGTGGCCGCGGAGCTGGCCGTTAATTACATCACCACGGGGATTGCGGAAAGCAATGGCAGGAAGCCTGTAAAGATCCTTGAAAATGCGATTCACGATGCAAGCCAGGCGATCTCTGCACACTCTGCGGGCAACGATAATGAAGAAGGCATGGGCGCAACTTGTGCCTGTGTGTGGGTGATCGAGAATAGACTGTATATCGGCTATGTTGGAGATTCGCGAATTTATCTTTTGCGCGGAAAGACGATCCAACGCCTTACCATTGATCATACCTGGGTACAGGAAGCCTACGAAAAAGGGATCATTACCGCCGAGCAAATGCGCGACCATCCCAACCTGCATGTGATCCGCAGGCATTTGGGCGGGTTGAAATTACCCGATGTGGATTTTCGTCTGCGGATCGATGATGAAGAAAGCGATGAAGAGTCCCTGAATAACCAGGGCTTTCATTTGCAGCCCGGCGATACCATCCTGATGTCCAGTGACGGTCTGACGGACCTGGTTTGGGATGATGAAATGCCCAAGATCATCCGCTCGAAAAAAGATATGAAATCCGCGGCGGAAGCGCTGATCAATCTGGCGAATGAACGCGGCGGCCACGACAATATTACGGTCGTGATCCTGTCGATGCCGAGGTTGGAAGAAACCGTGAAAAAGAAACACGGTATTCTGGATTGGTTGTTGGGAGAAGAGTAGAGCCTCAGCGTAAAACCTGAGGCTCTTTTTATTTTTGATTCTCTACTTTATATCCCGTCATCGCGAGCCGCCAGCGCTCTTCTGGTGGCGTGGCGATCCCCTTTTCGGCTTGAAAATTTCACACAAATAGGAGATTGCTTCGGGAAGATCACCCTCGCAATGACGATATGTCGTAGTAAATTTTGGACAAAAAACCGCTTCGCACCCCGCCCGAGCCTGCTCTATGACCTGTGAGCAGATTCTTAGTCCGAGCTTTTTTCCGCCTTCTCCCGATCAAGCCATAACTCACGATATTTGCGATTCCAGTCTATCAGAAAGCGGACTGCGATCACAAGCCCGGTGCCCAGTGTCACCCAAAAAGCCATGTCACGAATGTTGAAAAGCCAGACGGCAGGCGCTGCGAGAACGCCGGTCAAGACACTTGCGCGTGCCGAGTGGCGAATCACTAAAACTAAAAAGATCAGAAGGCCAAGGCAAATAAGGAATACCAGCGGATTCACCGCCAGATAAGCTCCTCCGGCAGTTGCCAACCCCATACCGCCGCGGAATTTTGCGAAGAGCGGCCAGCAATGACCGATCACTGCAAACACGGCTGTCAGTACGATAATGTATGCTGGGATAGTATCTCTAAATTGCAAGGCAAGATACGTTGGGACAAA
>JBBSCM010000077.1:0-14523 GCA_038250295.1 Anaerolineales bacterium
AGTTATTTCCGTTTCGCTTCACTATCACTATGGATACTTTGAGAAAGAATGCTCGATTCAATATCCAAAAACAGGGCATGTGGGATATGGTGAGTTTAAATAAATAAGAGTGTGCTAGCTGCGTGTTGGGAGTTTTCTGCACGATGGCATTTGTTTTACTTAGAATAAATAAAGCAAAATGGAAAATCCCATGCGTAAACTATCGAACCCATTTCTCAACTGTTTGAAATCGGGGTTTCTTTCGGAGGACCTCTTCTGTCCTTTCCCCTACAGCGGAGTCTTCCCCTAAAGGGGAAGACTCCGCTGTCAGTCATTGCGTTTGCCCGTGCCATGAACGTATCGAATTGATGTTTCGACGAAGCAATAGAGCAGATGAAATTTGAGGAGAGAAAATGGAGACACAGACGCCGGCGCTTGAGTTTCTGTGGCAATTGCAGGAGTTGACGAACAAGAGATGATGGCAATGGAAGCCAATAAAAGCGCCAAACCTCGGCGCATTACAATTCAACGCCGTGATCTAAAATAAAATCCAAATTCATCCAGGCACTGAGGACAGGAGTTTGTTCTGCTTTCAATCCTAATTTTCCGGCAAAGGGATGACTCTCAAGGTGGTATAGAGTCAATTTATTCTGCTGCGAGAATGAACCCCCACTGTAAAATTCCTTAACTTTCAATGAAGCTTCGACAATGGCTTTGTAGCAAGCTTTCCTGCTATTTGAAGCGTGGCGAAACTGCTTTAGAAAAACAAGAGGAATATGATCGGTCATGGAGCGCGCGGCAAACTCCACAATCCCATTTGTGAGATCAGGGCGAATATATCCAAGAAGTGCGTTTGTAAATTCACCTTTGGCGGAATTCCAATCGCTCCATTTGTTTTGTGTTGAATCAGCGGAACCTGAATTCATTTCCAACAATCGTATCTTCTGCGCAATGGACGCGGGGTCAAACTTTTCAAACCCCAGAACATCGGCGGAAAATTGAGGAGACGTAATATCCTGAGGCTTTTGAAATTCAGCGGCCAGCTTGTTGAAGCCGTATACTTCGCGGCCCGTGGCAATGGAATTGCTTTCGTCTACTAGCAGATACGGAAGAAACCATGCCAGATGGTCAGGGACATGCCCGGCGGCCGTTTTTTTCATGGCAACAGTTAACACCCAAAAACCAATCTCTGTTTCGGGGATAAAACCAACCTGCGAGTCGCGTTCATCCAGGGAAGAGACCAGCATATCAGCATAGACCAGCAAAATGGTCGATGTAAGCGGGACATATTTATATGGGGAAGTATCAACGGAGTTCAAGGTCTGGTCGCAGAGCGCCGTTAAGCTGGCAATATCTGCCTTGAACATAAATGCGGCCAGCTTCGCATCTTTTTGAAGATAAGGCGCACGAAAGATGGGAAATGCCAAATCACCATCCGCGTAGTCGGGCAGTTCATGCGTGGATGCGGCAGGTTTGAATCGGTCTGTTAATCCAAGATAATAGGAGAGTGCGGCGATACCAACTGCCCCGCCTGTCAATTTGAAAAAATCCCTGCGGCCCAGGTTTGATCGTTCATTGGTCATGCTTTTCTCCATGTCTATCAGCAAGCTGATAGACTCCAGAACTAATTATGGCCGTACATATTTATCAAAGAACTGGGCTGAGCGCGCCATGAAAACAAACCACGGATCGCCAATAAAGGAATGACCTTCGCCTTCGTGCGGGTAAATTTTTGCGTCCACGCCTGCTTCGATGAAGCCTGCATACATTTTCTTCGACCATTCAGGCGGCGTGCCTGCGGAGGTCTTTCCATCTTCGGTGCCGTATACAATTTGAACGGGGGCAGTCACAAGGTCTAAATGATAAAGCGGGGAGACGGCTTCCAGCATTTCAGGATCAACCACAGAGTTAAAGTAGGATGCGGTCAGGTCGGCAGGCAAATCCAAAGGGAGGACATCCGAAGAATTACACCCAAATGCGATTTCGCCCTCGTACACATCGCCAAGACA
Organism: Anaerolineales bacterium; assembly: GCA_038250295.1. Taxonomy (GTDB): domain Bacteria; phylum Chloroflexota; class Anaerolineae; order Anaerolineales; family Villigracilaceae; genus Villigracilis. The sequence continues at coordinate 1,989 of JBBSCM010000077.1, forward strand.
GCCTGGCCCCCAGCGTTCGATAATATCCGCGAAATCTGCGCTGACGGACGAATACAAAACAGCGGCTTTGATGCGGCTATCGAGGGTCAACACTTTTAGAGTCACGCCCCCACCCATGCTGTGACCCCACATGCCGATGTGATCCGCGTCGGCTTCGGGAATGGACGAAATGGCATTCATCAAATTGACAACATCAATGGCGAGACCGGAGTAAAACAAACTTTCGCCAGTTTCAGAATCGCCCCAACTGCGGTAATCAGACGAGACCGTAAGATAGCCGCGCCGATTGAGAAATTCGGCGGCGCGATCTGTGCCGTCGCCGGAGCTGTAAACCGTGCGCGAGAAGAATCCGTGATTCATCACGATGACGGGATAAGGCGGTTCGCCTACGATTGGGATCTGGAGGATGCCTGTGATGGTCAAGCCGTCACTTGGATATGCAATCAGATAGCGTGTAAAGTTCTCTGATTCGAGCAGGGTCTCACGAATGACAATTCTGCCGCTTTTAAAATCATGTTCGCGCAAACCTTTTATCGTAAATGGATAAAGCGCCTGCTCGGTTGTGCGCGTGGCGGTTGGAGGCGGCGTGACTGACGGCACAGGCGTATCAGGAACGATCACTACACTCAGCGTGGAAGATGGATGTATTGAGGCAGGAGAACAGGCAGTTAGCAGAATCAACAAGAACAGGCTTATATGCTGTTTCATGGAATGATTGTATCAAACGAAAAGTCCAATATTCTACAGACTCGGCGCTTTCCACTTTTTGATCACATTTACAAAGGGAGGGAGTATTTTCTTTGCACGAAAGGGATACCACCCAATTTCACCGCGCACAGCCTGTTCCTTCAATTCTGTGGAGCCCCAGATCAGTGACGCGCCAAACGCGCCAAGCAAGGCGGATGCCCAGTTGTTTGAGATGAACAACGAGCCGAGGATGGAGATTATCCCCGCCCCCATCACATACGGCCACCATAAATAACCGAAGTAGCGTTCACCGCGGATGACCCATACGAATCCCAGTCCGATAATGAACAGTGTAGCAAGACAAAGCCAAAAGCCAAACCAGTTCATTTCGCACCTTCCTTCATGGACTCAAGTTCAGCAGGTGAATACGGAGTACCGCGCGGGTCGCGGTTGAGCCAGTCAAATGATGTGGCTTCGGAGTATTCAGCCAGAATTTTTGCGTGGCGCAGATTGTTCGGGTTGGCAGGCGCGTGCCCGTGTTTGATGCGTTTTTGCTGGCGTTGAAATTCGAACGAGTCCCAAAACAATGTCACAGACAGGATGCCGCATATCGCAGAAAGAGACAGGCTTGAGGTTAAGAAAGAAGCGGCCCCAAATCCAGCGCTCAGTGCAAGTGCGATCAAAGTTGGCTTCCATAGATTCACCGTCTCACGTTCGATCTTACGGACGGAGACGTGCCCCAGCCATACGCCAAAGAATGTAGCCAGCGCAGCTGCAAGCCCAACAGGATTAATATTCACTGACATCTTCACGTGTTCCTTGTTTGAACGAATCTCCTGCTTTATCGATCAATTGCATTGCCACATCTTCATCCACAATGGCTTCTCCGCAATTGGGACATATTTGCGCGGGGACATTGTGAATCAATAACCGAAACTCCTCGCGCTCAAAGGTGATGGAGGTAAAACCGTCGATGATCTCAGCTTGTCGGCAGATTAAGCAATTCATAATTCACTTTTAAGACCTGACAGGTTTCCACGCAGGTCTAATTGATTAATCTGCGCCATAATAAAACCTGTCAGGTCTGATCGTTTCACTTGCGACTCCGATAATCTTTTTTCCATTTATTAGCATCGGGCAGATAAACGGTAACGACTGTAATTTTATCTGCTTCTGGATTCTCCGAGGTGACCACATGAAAGGGACGTTTGCCTTGAAAGCCGATGATGAGTCGGCTGGGCTCGGGCATCTCGGAAGAATAATCTTCGATCACATCCTCGGCCTCCAGCGCACGGCGGACCTTGGCTGGGGATATTTCGCGCTCGAACATGCGCTGCACCGCGTGGACTCGGTAGAGAATCTTGGTCATGGGTTGATTATACTTTGTAGGACCCATCGTCATTGCGAGGAGGGCACTTGCTCTTTCCGACGAAGCAATCCCATAACGACGAGGAGATTGCCGCGTCGGGGAATGCACCCTCCTCGCAATGACATAATAAGAAAGAATGTTAAAATGACTCACACATGAATGCAATCAACCAACCAAAAGAAGATCATTTTCAAAGACTCTCGCGCCTGTTAGATTTGGAAGCAGAAGCTGAGAAACTGGAGACTCTGCGCGAGTTGGAGCGTCACACTCCTGCGGAAGCCGAAGCTTTGGGGAATAGTTTGATCAATCTCGTGATTCGCGATGAAGACGCAGGCTTGGGCGGGCGCATTCTGCTCACATTTGGCAAGCGCAACCAGAATTTATCCCTGCCGTGGAATCGCCTGCGGACGGGCAGCCCCGTAATACTTTCCGAGGAGAGTAATAAAGATTCAGAGGGTTGGCGCGGAATTGTCAGCCGCGCGCAGCGGGACAGTATTCAGGTGGCGTTCAATCAATGGCCAGAGGCAGAAGAAACCAGCTCCACGTTTAGGCTGGACCGTTCCACAGATGAGATCGGCCGTCAGCGCAGCCATCAAGCAATGGATAAGGCGCGTGATGCGAAATCGTCACGGCTGGCAGTATTGCGGGATGTGCTGCTTGCAAAGCAGACTCCTTCTTTTGAAAAAGTTGAAACGTATGATGCGTTTAACAAAAATTTAAATGATTCGCAAAATCAGGCGGTTGCATTTGCGTTGAGCGCGAACGATGTCGCCATCATCCACGGGCCGCCCGGCACGGGGAAAACCACCACGCTGGTGGAGTTGATGCGCCAGATCACGCACAGCGGGCAGAGTGTGTTGGCGGTGGCCGCAAGCAACCTGGCCGTTGACAACATGCTTGAGCGGCTGATCGATGCGGGCGAGAACGCCATCCGCCTTGGGCATCCCGCGCGCGTATCGCCTGAGCTGCGCGAGCACACGCTCGATCTTTTGGTGGAGAAACACCCTGATATAAAAATCGCGCGCAAGTTGACTCGCGACGCGCACTCCCTGCGCAAACAGGCTTCCAAATATTTTCGCATCAAACCAGACCCTGGCATGAGGCAGTCTCTGCGGCAGGAGTCAAAACAATTGTTGAAGGAAGCGCAGCAGATCGAAGACCTGGTACTTGAGAGAATCATCAGCAGCGCAAAGATTGTTTGCGCAACCGCCACGGGATTGGATAATGCGGTTCTGAATGGCCGCATTTTTGATTGGTGTATCATGGACGAAGCCAGCCAGAGCACCGAGCCTGTCGCATGGATTCCGCTTCAATACGCGAATCGACTGGTGCTGGCGGGCGATCATTTTCAATTGCCGCCGACGATCATTTCAACTGAAGCCGTGCGAGCTGGTTTTGACATCAGCCTGATGGAACGTCTGCTCACAGAGATTGGCTCAACGATCTCGCGCCGCTTGAATGTGCAATATCGCATGCACAATGACATTATGAATTTTTCTTCGGAGGTCTTCTACGAGAACAGTTTACAAGCTGACGAATCGGTTCGCACCGCCCTGCTCACTGATCTGCCACGAGTCACATCCTCTCCGCTGACAGATTCCCCCGTCCACTTCATCGATACCGCAGGCGCAAGTTATGACGAAGAAGTTGAACCCAACGGTGACAGCAGATTCAATCTACTGGAAGCTGAGTTGGTCGTCAAGAAAGTAAATGAATTATTGGAGTGTGGAGTAAGTTCAAATATGATCGCCGTCATCAGCCCGTATTCGGCGCAGGTACGTTTGCTGCGTGAGATGTTACACGCCGCCAAGGATGGCGGCTTGAGCGGTATTGAAATAGACAGCGTGGATGGTTTTCAAGGGCGCGAAAAAGAAGCTGTGATCATCTCATTGGTACGTTCAAACCGCGAAGGCGAAGTGGGCTTTCTTTCAGATGCGCGCCGCATGAATGTGGCACTGACCCGCGCCCGCCGCAAGTTGATCGTCATTGGAGACAGCGCTACGATCACAAGTCACGGCTTTTATCAGCGCATGGTGAAATATTTTGAGTCTATAGGGGCGTATCATTCGGTGTGGGAGGAGTGACTGCCTCCACTCGCCTGCGACACCTACACTGCGTTCGTTGCAGCGCAAGTGTCGCAGGCAACCTCCCTAAATACAACAAGAACATATCGTATTGGGGGAGGAAAATCGGGAATATTATTCAGAGAAAAGACGGGATGACATCGTGTTTAGCATTGATAGGGATCTGGATTTACGTCACAATCCACAGGGGGTTGAGTGGGTTGTTCTGGGTTTTCATCCACTTCCTTGGTGGCTGATGTACGGGTACAGATGGCGCCATTGAACGAGAAATTATCTACTGCGACACCATCTAAAGTGGTACTGACGTTGAGTGGGAAGACCGTCCCTGCAGGCAGGCTGCAGCCAAGCAGTTGGCTGTTACTGCCTGCGAGCGCGCAATTAACTTTATTCCCATTGATCAGCACTGAGACGCTCTTACCGGTTAGGTCTGGCAATGAGTCGGCGAGCGGGAAGTTGATAAAGCCCAAGCCGGTGTCACAAGCAGTGACTGAACCTGCGAGGATTGGTTGAAGGATGAGCAGGTCCTGGGTAGCGATGACGATCGATTCTTCCTGCGTGGCAGTAGGAGGTTCGGTAGCCGTAGGAGTCTCGGATGGAGCTTCAATTGGAGCTGAAAGGGTTTCGGTTGAAGCCGCCGTTTCGGCGGAGCAGTATTGCGCCTTGAAGGCTGTTTTTTCCTCTTCGGTTCTGGCATTGACCAGTTGTGCAGGCTGCTCATACGTGTCAAATTTTGCATCACTGCCATCGGGACAAGCCACGCTGCATTCCCAAACTCCCCTGGAGTCCGTCCCATTTGTGGCTTCCTTTGTTTCAAAAACCTCGGTAAAAAGTTCACAAGACATGGCAACCGTCCCATCACTGAAACGGGTGATTTCGACGTTGTTGCCAAATACGTTTGGCTGACAACGGCAGACGGTGACAAGCAGTGCGGAAAAGACAAGGATAAGGGCACGGCGCTTTCGCAGGGTTTGCATGGCTACTCCTAAAGATTGGGATGGTATGCTGTTGATTCAGCAGAGTATACACGGAAATGGTTCTTTCCCCTCCCCGCGAAGCGTACGACAAAAAAATTTTCACTTAAAAATAAAAAGCGTAAATTGTCGGATTTGGGGAGACTACATGCTTAGACATCCTTCGATTTGGAGCGCGGCAATCCTTATGTGATTACGCAATTTCCAAAACCCTGGTCAGTAAAAGGTTATCCAACAACCAAACCCAACCCTGAAAAGCTGATCGCCGAGGAAGTAAAGATTATATTGCGCTGACTCAATATCCCACCTATAAAGAAGAAGCTGCATGGAAGATCGAACAGGAACGACCTGAATTTCTTGAGAAAAATTCCTTGCGTTTTTTACGTGAGTATCAAGTTCGCGCAATTCAATCCATTCAAAAATCTTTCAAAGAAGGCAATGATCACTTTTTATTTGAGATGGCAACAGGCACACGGAAAACACTGATTGCTGCGGCGGTGAGCAAGCTCTTTTTGAAAACAGGTAATGCAAAGCGTGTATTGTTTTTAGTGGACAGACTCGAACTGGAAGATCAGGCAAATAAGCGATTCAAACAGTTTCTAAAAAATGATTTCAAGACCATTGTCTATAAGGATAAAGCTCACGCCTTATTTCTCCATTGAGCGCGGCGTGCCTGACGAACCCATTCAGTGCTGTCGCGCATATCGAGGCGGTCTTTCCACATGCCAACAAAAGGTTCTTTTATCAGTTTTGCGCGGCGTGTTTTTTTCACAGGAACTGATGTATAACGCTCTTGAAGAAAAGCTACAAAGTCCGCAACCTGCCTTTGTGCTTCAGGAGGAAGTGAGTTTATGTCCTGTGTAATCTTTGGAATTGCCATATTTATCTCCAATCAAATTATTGCATTTCTGAAAAGAATATCTATTACAACGGTATCGTAAAAAAGAACGAACTTCCAATCCATGCTTCGCTCTCGAACCAGGCCTCGCCATCGTGCAAGTCAATGATATGTTCGACGATCTTAAGTCCAATACCAAAGCCGATGCCACATTTTTACCCAGTCAAAGAACTGTGCTTTTTACGGATCTTGAAAGGGACAGCGTCTCTCGAAATGTTTTGATACAACCCAGCTTGAATTTCAGCGTAATACTGCCAGCGCGTTGTACTGATAATACGAACGTCAAGTAATACGTCATTCTTCAACGCAATTTGTGAGCTGATCCTGCTGATAGCTTGTTGAACTTTCCAATGATCGTCTGTGACAACCAGCAGAATATCAATATCAGAATATTCCGTTGAAACACCCCTCGCCCTTGAGCCAAACAATGCCGCATATTGAATTTTCTCGCCATACGCCAAACGAACTGTTGCGAGAAAATCCCTGACTGCCCTCTTCTCTTTTGACGACAGGGTTAAAGAAGTTTTTGTTTGTGTAACCATTTTTCGACTTCCTCTACAAAAGCTTGCGCCTTTGCAACGACTTCAACAACCTGGTCTTTTTCCAAATGATCGTACAACTCGTAATCAGCGGTCTGACGGCTTGACATGATAAATCCGTAATCGTCGCTCCATTTTTGATCAAATTCACCCGTCTTGATGAAATACTGGCGAAAAGACGAAAGTACGGCGCTGTGCTTTCCGTAAGTCTTCCCCTTTGAATACAACAAGGCGCTTGCCGCGTAAAAAATGGCGTAATATGCCCGATTACACGCTGAAGAATAATGCTCGTTGTGAAGGGTTTCTTCTGCAACTTGAAGCATTTCCCGAGCATGTTCCATATAAAGTCTATAATTATCTTTTGGGTCAGGCATGGTCAAAGTATAACGCAAATAGAAAGATCATAAAACAAGAATTTTGGATTTAATATTCCCAATTCCCGCTAAACGGGTATCGTAAAAAAGAACGAACTTCCAATCCCTGCTTTGCTCTCGAACCAGGTCTCGCCATCGTGCAAGTCAATGATATGCTCCACGATCTTTAATCCAATGCCAAAGCCGAGGCGGGAATCGTTCTTGTCAGCGAGAATGGTTTCAAAAGGTTCAAAGACCAGTTCCTGATCCTCTTCGGATATTCCAATGCCCGTATCGCGGACTTCGAACACAATATTACTCACATCACGCGCCACGCGGATGGTGATATAGCCTTTCTCGGTAAATTTGACAGCGTTATGGATCAAATTCAACAAGGCTTGTGAAAGGCGGGTTGCGTCCGCATCGATGGTCGGCAGGTTTTCCACAACTTCATCTTCGAGCGTAACGCCGGGTTTATCTTCAACCAATTGATCGGCAATGGTCATTACGCCATCCAGCAAAGCATAGATATCCACCTCGTCAAGATTCAACTCCATCCTGCCCGTAACGGTCTCAGCGTAATCCTGAAAGTCGTTGACCTGTCCGATCAAGGGAGCCAGCGCTGCCTGAATATATTCAATTGGGGAATCTTTTACGCCAATATAATCCTCCAACTCCTCAATGCGGTACAGGTCATTCACATACTTCTGCACCTCAGCCAGCCCCGTACGCATGTGGCTGGACATCTTGTGCAGGAATTCATTTTGTTTATTATCATCAGTCATTTTCTGCTCCTCGAGATCATACTTTGGTGGTTGAGTAGCCTTGAGCCGCTTTTGCGAAAGGCGTATCGAAACCACCACGTATTCAAGCAACCTTTTATTTTCTATGAATTGTTGGTTTCGACACGCCCCGAAGTGCGCGGGACTACTCAACCAACAACTTATTCCTGAAACCCAGTCTTATACAATTCGTAATACATTCCCTGCTTCGCCAGCAATTCGCTGTGTTTACCCTGCTCAATAATCTTTCCATCGTGAATGACGACGATTCTATCTGCATTCGTAATCGTGGACAATCTGTGTGCGATCACAAAGGATGTGCGTCCCTTCAATAGTTTCGCCAGCGCGGCTTGGATAATTTGCTCGGTCTGAATATCCACTGAAGAAGTGGCTTCATCCAGGATCAAAATCCGCGGGTCAGCCAGCAAGGCGCGCGCGAACGAGATCAACTGTCTTTGCCCCACACTTAGCAGAACACCGCCCTCCTCCACAGATGTGCCATATCCATCCTTCAAGTTGAGAATAAAATCGTGCGCGCCAACGGCTTTTGCCGCCGCGATCACATCTTCATCACTGGCATTCAAACGCCCGAACAAAATATTTTCTTTTACCGAACCATTGAATAAAAACGGATCCTGCAACACCATGCCCATCTGTCGGCGCAGGGATTGCTGAGTCACCTCGCGCAAATCCACACCGTCCACGCGCACGCAGCCGTCAGTTGGGTCATGGAAGCGCGTCAACAGTTTCACGATGGTCGTCTTGCCCGCGCCCGTCTCCCCTACAAATGCGACTGTCTCGCCCGCATCCACATCCAAATTAATTTGATCGAGGACCAAGGTCGGGTCATCTGAATAATGAAAGGAGACATTTTCGAATCGGACTCCGCCGATCACTGATCCCATTTCAGCAGCATGATCCGCATCTCGAACCTCCACCTCGGTATTGAGCAGTTCCAAAATTCTTTCGCCGCCCGCCATCGTGGATTGCAGCGTATCAAAGCGGCGGCTGAGATCGCGGATTGGCTCAAAGAAGCGGTCAACATAAAGAACGAAAGCGATCAACACACCCGGCGTGATCGACTCGCCCAGCACAGCGGTGCCGCCCACATAAACGACGAGCGCCGTCGCAATCGCGCCAAGAATATCCACCACGGGTGTGTAGACCGAGGCTACTTTCGCAGCGTCGAGACTGGTCTCATAAAAATAGCGGTTGATATAGTTTTGAAAGTTTAAGTAATTGTGCTCCTGCCGCGAAAAGGCTTGCACCACGCGCACCCCGTTGATATTCTCCGCAAGCGTTGAGTTTGCCCACGAGACTGCCGCGCGTACCTTGCGATAATTCTTGCGCGCAATGTTTCTAAATGCAATCGTCGCCAGAACCATGATAGGCAATACCATAAACGTCAGCAGGGATAATTTCAGATTCAACGTCAGCATGGCAATGATTGTACCGATAATACCAAGCGCATTTCGGACGATTGCCAGCACCGCCCATGTGATGAATTCACGCAATGTGCCCACGTCATTGATCACACGCGTGATGACTCGTCCCACACTATAGCGATTATAGAATCCCAGCGATAGTTTTTGTAAATGATTGAACATCGCCGTTCGCACATCATACAGCACATGCTGCCCCACCCGTGACATGATCCGCACACGCAGATAATTGATCACCAACTGAACAACTGATACGGCGAAGAAGATCAACACAATGTTTCGAAGCGCAACAGAGTTATTGGCCCTGACCCCGTCGTCAATTGCCAGCTTTACAAAATACGGACCTGAAACCGAAGCCGCCGCAACGAAGACCATAAAGAGCAGCGCAACAAGCATTTGCCCCGTATAAGGCTTCACGAATAGCAAAAGTCCACGGGCTACTTTGGGGTCATAACCCTTATCCAGGGCTTCTTCTGATTGGGTGATAAATGCGGGAGGAATGATTTTTGTCATAGTATTTGGGTTGCAGGTTACAGGTTGAAAGTTGCAAGTTGGCGAAACAAATCTGTGCGATCTGTGTAATCTGTGGATTATCTCTACGTGTTCGAGTTTCTCTGTATCAATGTATTCTCGTGCTCTTCTCGATTTGGATTTGGCTCAATCACTACTTCCAAGGCTTCCATTTCTTCCGAGAAGGTCGCATGCCCAACCAATTGCAGATCATGTACCTCTTTATACAAACCGCCTTCACGCAGCAACCCATCATGTGTGCCGCGCTGGACAATTCGGCCTCTATCCATGACCAGGATCATATCCGCACGGCGCACAGTGGATAGGCGGTGGGCAATGACAAAAGTGGTTCTGCCTTCCATCAATGTATCCAAAGCGGCCTGGATTAATTTCTCCGTCTGGGTATCCACACTCGACAGCGAATCATCCAATATCAAAATGCGCGGGTTCATCAGCAATGCGCGCGCTATCGCGACACGTTGACGCTGTCCACCTGAGAGAGTCACACCGCGCTCGCCGACCACGGTTTCGTATCCATTTGGAAAGCCTTCGATGAATTCGTGCGCCTGCGCGGCTCTTGCCGCAGAAATCACGTCATCCATAGAGGCATCGGGTCTGCCATAGGCAATATTATTTTTTATCGAATCTGAGAACAACAACGAAGTTTGCAGGACGATACCAATTTGCTTTCGCAAGCTGACAAGGTTCACCTCGCGAATATCGTGCCCATCCACAAATACAGCGCCTTCGCTGACATCATAAAACCGCGGGATGAGATTCACGAGCGAGGTTTTACCCGACCCTGTTGGGCCGATCAAAGCAATCAAGCGATTCGGTTCGACCTTCAAATTGATCTCGTCCAACGAGGCTGTTCGTTCGTTTTGATATTTCAAACCTACATTGCGAAACTCAACTTCGCCGCGGATGGCTTCCAACTTAACTGCATGGGCCGGCGACTGAATTTCAGGCTGGACATCCAGCACTTCAAGCACGCGTTGCGCGCCTGCTGCAGCCTCTCCGCCCGCGTTGACCAAGCCCGTCAATGCCTGCGCGGGTTCGGCCATCATCAGGATGTAGGCGTTGAACGCGACAATCGCTCCAATGGTCATAGTCCCATCCATGATCATTTGCCCGCCAAACCACAGGATCAACATCGTGCTGACCAATGTCAGCCAGTTGGTGGTGGGCATGATCTTCGCCCATTCGTCAATCACCTTGATCCATGTTTTGAAAACTTTCTTATTGGCTTTTTCAAACCGCTCGATCTCATAATTCTCGCGCGCAAAGGCGCGCACCACCTGCACACCGGTTACATTTTCCTGCAGCCGATTCGAGACATCGCCAACAGCGTTATCCACTGCGAAGAACAAGGCGCTGACCTTCGTCCCAAAGCTGGAAGTCATAATGATCAATGGGATGATCGGCAGCAGGGAAATGATTGCCAATGTAGGGTTCACAGAAAACATCACGAATAAAATACCAAAGGATAGAAACACAAAACGCACAAGTTCAGAAACGGATGAACCCGCAAATTTTTCAACCGAACGCACATCTTCGATACAGCGCGAGATCAACTGTCCGCTTTGGATGTGGTCGTGATAGGTGAAAGGTAAATGCTGAATGTGGTCATACATGCGGTTACGCAGGTCGTATCCAACAGCGACAGCGATCCATTCGGAAATATATCGGTGAAGCAAATTCAGTATCGCCGAACCAAGCCCGAGCGCAAACAAAAGAAGCGCGGAGCGAACGAGGTTATTCGTCTGACCACCAACGAGGCCATCGTCGATCACAGATTGGATGATACGCGGCACAAGCAGGTTGAGGCCGGTCAGCGTCAACAACATCACAAGTGAAGCGATCACCTGCCCGGCATAGGGTTTGAGAAAGGATGAGATACGGAGTAAATTTTTCATGGACGGGGGGACTTCAGGATAATAAAGTGTATCCTTTAGGATACCACAAGAATATACGGGAAATTAGTGATTTTCGTCCATTGAATCAAAGGACACATCAACCTATACTGATTCTATATCCCTATCAAAAGGAGCAAGAATGACTGAGGAACGAAAGAAGATCACGCTGCCGTATTTGTTCAAAAAAGTAACCGATAAAGAACCGATCACGTGGCTGACCTGCTACGACTACCCAACTGCATATTTGCAGGAGCAGGCAGGCATCGAAATGATCCTGGTCGGTGACAGCCTCGGCATGACCATGCTCGGTTTCGACTCAACCCTGCCCGTGAAAATGGATGACATGATCCGCCACACGCAGGCAGTCAGACGCGGAGCACCGACCGCTTTTGTGGTGGGCGACATGCCGTACATGACGTATCAAACTTCGGTGGAGGATGCGATTCGCAACGCAGGCAGGTTCATGGCCGAGGCCGGATGTGACGCGATCAAGCTCGAAGGCGGAGCGGCGATGGCGGATCGAATCAAAGGGATCGTGGATGCTGGAATCCCGGCCATTGGCCACCTCGGGCTGACTCCGCAATCCGTCTCAGCCCTGGGCGGCTTCCGCTTACAAGGGAAATCCGCCACGCTGGCAAAGAAGATCGTCGACGATGCGAAGGCGCTTGAAGAAGCGGGGGCATTCTGCATCTTGCTCGAACTCGTACCAGACCGCTTATGCAAACTCATCACGGAACGCGCAGAGAATTGCATCATTATGTCACTCGGCGCAGGGCCTGATGCGCACGGTCAACTCTTGATCTATCACGATATGTTTGGCTTGTATCCCAAATTTAAACCAAAGATGGCAAAGGTCTACGGCAATGCTGGCGAGGTCATTCTCAACGGCTTGAAGGGCTATCACGATGAAGTCATCGGCGGCAAATTCCCCATGCAGGAAAATTATTTCGGAATGCCTGATGAGGAATTCGAAGAGTTGAAGAA
>JBBSCM010000078.1:0-14487 GCA_038250295.1 Anaerolineales bacterium
GTGGTGTCGTCTATTTTGCCGCCATTACCAGCCTCCCCTTAATTCATGATGACGCATTCTCATATAACGCACTGCTTTATTATTATCAACATGCTCCAGCTTTGGATTTTGTTTTCCCGGCCTCAATGACTCGTTTGGAAATCCCCCGCTTCTGGATCGCCTATTGGCCTTTGGTGGAAGCGATGATATCGAGTCTCAGCGGCGTGGATGGCCTCTACGTTGCGGGGGCGTATCTTCCTCCCGCTCTGGCTTGTTTCTCCTTTATCGGCATCTACACCCTCGGGCGGACTCTCGGTCTCCCGCGTACGGCAGCAGGTGCGGCTGTTCTTGCGCAGGGATTTAGCCTCATGCGTTTATCTCGTTTGAACCTGCCTGGAAATTTGTTCTTTCAACGTATGACAGAAGATAAAGTTGTTGCGGCATTTGTTATTTCAACAATTCTTATTTTATTCGCTATCGAATATTTGGAACGACCGAACACAAGGAAACTCATACTTGTTGGACTTGCCGCGTTAGCCATGGCCTTTACTCATCCCGTCCAATTTGGCATGACCTGTATGATCATTGGGGTTTATGGATTGCCCTCATTATTTAACAAAGATGTCCGCTTTAAATATCTTGCTCTTATAGGTGTCCTGGCTGCCGTGGTTGTGATTCCCTCTTTATTTCGTTTTGGCGGCGGGACGTATTCCGACTCACTGAGCTCCACACTTGCAGATGTGGCAAAGAATGATGAGTTTGAACGTTTTGGGATTCGCAGGGTCGAGATTATTGAAGGCACGCCGTTTTATGGAATATCAACATATCTGACGCCCGGCCTCCCATATCAAGTAAGCTTGATCGCGGTGATCGTCAGCCTGTTTTTCTTTTGGCGGCACAAGTCCGCTCGATATGTGCTGGCCGCATTTCTGGTTTTGGGCGTGAGTATGTTGCCTTACACAGGTTGGATCGTAGGTATGTTTACCACGCCATTCCAGCTATGGAGGCTGACCTGGCTGATGCCATTTGGATTAGCTTTTGCATTCCTGATTTGGGTTGGTTTTGAGATTATACAAAAGATTAAACCCATTCAACATTTGCTTGAATGGGTTAAGCCGATCTATCATCTTTCCGCAACAGCCGTATTGGTGGCTGCGATTGTGTACATCCACTCATGGACAATGGGCAATGTTGAGAGACTAAATGTCGATGTCCTTGATTTTTATTCCAATTATATTAGCACAGCCAGGCTGATGAACGAACTGGATGTGGATGCGCCGATTATTATTGGCGGACCTGATGCGGTAACCAACTCAATTATTCCCAGCCTTACGCTAAAGTATGTTCCACTCGTTTTCCGGGTCGAATCTGGGGGAGAACAAACCAAATTATGGAAATTGCTGGTCGGCGACAGTATTCCGCCCGAAGAAAGACTTTCCCTGCTCAAAGAAAATAACGTTGAATACTTGCTTGTCAAAGGGGAGCCAGGCTGGCTTATAGATCTTCGAGATAAATATCCTGATAACGTTTCCCGAATTTTTAAGGATCAAAGATTTAGCTTGTACAAGTTGACGCCCTGAGGTGTTGTTATAATTATCAACTCTACTTGGGAGTTTGTCGGAGAACTCTGTCGGCAGGCATTTTTTACCGCGAAGCACGCTAAGGACGCTAAGAAAACCTTTTAAACTTTGCGATCTTTGGGATCTTGGCGGTTCAAATTGGCGTTTTTCGTCTCAACAAACTTCTCTCCGACAGCCTGCTAGCCGCCGCCGTGAGCGGCGGTACTTATTTAATTTGCCTTGACGATTAAAAGACCATACGGTATAGTATATGCGTAGGTTTCGGAAAGAATAGGGTTATATCATGTATGAATTCGACAGAGTAGACATAAGAATTGTCAATTTGCTTCTTGAAGATGGGCGTATGTCCGCTTCCGAGATGTCTCGCCGCATGACGGATATATCTGAGCGTGCGGTGCGTTATCGCATCGACCGCATGATCGACGAAGGTGTGATTCAAATCAGCGCGGTGGTCAGCCCGGAAGCTCTTGGCTTTACGATTAAAGCGGATGTCTGGCTTGAAGTCGAATCTGATTTGATCCTTGATGTGGCGAAGAAGATGGCCTTATTCGAAAACGTGACTTATGTTGCATGTGGTATTGGTCAAAACGATATCAGCATTCAAGTGGTCGCAAAAGACACGGCGGAGATCTATCATTTTGTAACGGAAGTGGTCCGCAAAGTTACGGGGGTCCGCAAGACAACCACCTCCATCGTGCCGATCATTCTCAAAGATGTGTATCAGTGGCGGGTACCGGAAAGAATCGCGAAAGAGATTTCCGAAGCCAAAATCGCAGCATCCGATTAATTCATTAAGGAGAATTTATGTTTGGTTCCAAAACGCAATCATTGCAGGACCGCGCGCAGAAAGTCTTACCTTTGGGAGTCAATTCTAATTTTCGTTTTTGGGGCGATGGGATCACACCTTATGTTGAAAAAGCAAAGGGTGGATATTTGTGGGATGTGGACGGCAGGAAATATATTGATTATCGCATGGCCTTCGGACCTATTATTTTGGGCCATGCATACGATGAAGTCGATCAAAAGGTGATCGAAGAAATTCAGAAAGGTGTGTTGTTCGCGATGACGGGGGAGTTGGAAGTTTCGGTTGCTGAGATGATCGTGGAGATGTCTCCCGCGATTGACATGGTACGCATGGCCTGCTCCGGTACGGAAGCCACCATGCATGCCATTCGTGTGGCACGTGCCTTTACCGGGCGCGATCTCATCCTAAAGTTCGAAGGCAATTATCATGGTTTTCATGACCATACGTTGTGGTCAACGTATGCGCCTGTGGAAGCTTATGGAAATCGTCGCAGCCCGATTGCCATCCCTGCTTCCTCTGGTATTCCAAAGGGGATGCGTGAATTTATTATCACCCTGCCATTCAATGACTTTGAAGGCTTTGAACGTGTGATGCGTTCTTACGGCGGGCAAATTGCGGCTGTGATCTCCGAACCGTGTCAGGGCAATTGCGCGGCCATCAATCCCCAGCCTGGATTTTTGGAATTGATCCGCGCGAAGACGGAAGAATATGGATGTGTCTTTATTCTGGATGAAGTGAAGACGGGATTCAGAATCGCGAACGGCGGCGCACAGGAATACTACCGCATCAAACCCGACCTGGTCACGTATGCAAAAGCTTTGGGCAACGGTTACCCTGTGGCGGCCTTCGGCGGCAGGCGCGAGATCATGTCTATTATTGGACAGGGTGTGGCTCAAGGCGGAACATACACAAATAACAAGCCTGGTATCGCGGGCGCGTTTGTAACATTGAGTTTGTTGAAATCAAAACCTATTTTGAAGACAATCGAAAAACGCGGACAACGTCTCATGGATGGCTTGAAGGAAATCTTTGAAGAGAATGATCTTCTGGCGGTGTTCTCTGGTTATCCTGCCATGTTCTCGTTCTCGTTTGGTATTGACTCTGTCACATGCCAGCGTGAATGGGCGAAGGGCGATCATGACCTCTACCTCAAAATAACCGAGAAAGCCATTGCGCGCGGCGTCATGCCCGATTTTGATTCGCGTGAGCCGTGGTTTTTGTGTTATGAACATTCAGATGCTGATATTGATGAAACATTAAACGTATATGCGGAAGTTGTGAAGGAAGTAAAGAAGTAATTACGGAACACGAAACACGCAATACATGTCGTGTGTTCCGTAAAACATGGAGAAAAGATGACCAAACTCACCTCTAAAGAAATCGTTGACTTGAACAAAGAATACACTTTTTTCTCATGGTCGAATCAGGGACAAGTTAACCCGATTCCAGTTACCAAAGCCGAGGGTGTTTATTTTTGGGATGCAGATGGGAAACGCTATCTTGACTTCGCATCACAGTTGGTGAACGAGAATGTTGGGCATCAACATCCCAAAGTGGTGAAAGCCATTCAGGATCAGGCTGCCATACTGGCTTTTGTGTCACCGAGTATGGCAACTGAGCCGCGCGGTTTGTTAGGTAAAAAACTTGCTGAAATCACGCCTGGTGATCTCAAGAAAACATTCTTTGCATTAGGCGGCGCGGAAGCGAACGAGAACGCGATCAAGATCGCGCGTCAATACACGGGCCGTCACAAAATTCTGGCGCGTTATCGTTCCTATCACGGCGCAACGCATGGCGCGATTTCACTCACAGGCGATTATCGCCGCTTGCCAGCTGAGCCTGCCATTTCAGGTGTTGTCCACTTCCTTGACCCGTATTGCTATCGCTGTCCGTTTGGC
Organism: Anaerolineales bacterium; assembly: GCA_038250295.1. Taxonomy (GTDB): domain Bacteria; phylum Chloroflexota; class Anaerolineae; order Anaerolineales; family Villigracilaceae; genus Villigracilis. Next base: position 4,263 of record JBBSCM010000078.1, read on the forward strand.
TGGACAAAGGATACCTGTCACCGCGAGTGCATCAGCCATGTCGAAGAAGTGATCCAGCACGAAGGTCCGGATCAGATCGCGGCGATCATCCTCGAAGGTGTCACAGGCACAAATGGTCTCATCATCCCGCCCGATGAATACTGGCCGCGAATGCGCGAGATCTGCGACAAGTACGGAATACTATTGATCTCGGACGAGGTCATGTCGGGTTGGGGACGCACAGGCGAGTGGTTTGCAGTGGATAACTGGAATGTGACGCCTGACATCATCACAACCGCGAAAGGCATCACGTCTGGCTATGTGCCATTGGGTGCGGTGATTGTGAGCGAGAAGATCGCGGACTACTTTGACAGCCACATGTTGTCTGCTGGTTTGACTTATAACGGTCATGCTTTGGCGTGTGCAACCGCACTAGCTACGATTGAAGTCTATGAAGAAGAGAAAATATTTGAGAACGCCAAAAAGGTCGGGAAATATCTCGGCGAGCAGCTCGAGGATTTAAAGAAGAAACACATCTCAATCGGTGATGTGCGTTATATCGGCCTATTTACCGCCATGGAATTGGTGACGAATCGTACATCGAAAGAACCAATGGATTTGACTGCGCTCAAGAACTTCCTGGTTTCCAATGGCGTGTATGTTTTCAATTTCAAGAATATCCTGTTCGTTGTGCCGCCGCTGATCATTACGAAAGAACAACTGGACGATGGCTTGAAGTTAATTGACGAGGGGCTGGCGGAATTAATGGATAAGCTGGTTGCGTAGAACGTGTTACGTGTTGCGTGTCCCGTTTTGTAGAAACGCAACACGCAACACGTAACATTTGGAGAACCTATGGAAATATTAAATTACATAAACGGCGAATGGGTCAAGCCAAACGTAAAAGAATATTTCGATGTCATCAACCCTGCAACAGGTGAGGTGATCGCGCGCACTCCGCTCGGCAGTAAAGAGGATGTGGATGCGGCGGCAAAAGCCGCGAGCGAAGCGCTTGTTTCCTGGCGCCGTGTTCCTGTCAATGATCGTGTGCAGTATTTGTTCAAGCTCCGCAATTTGATGCGTGAGAGCGGCGACGAGATCGCAAAGCTAATCACCAATGAAGCGGGTAAAACATTTGAAGAAGCCAAAGCCGAGATGGTACGCGCTTATGAAAATGTTGAAGTGGCTTGTGGTATGCCGCATCTGAGCAAGGGCGAGTTTGTTGAAGACATCGCCCCTGGTATTGACGAGATCATGATTCGTCAGCCTGTGGGTGTGTGCGCAACCATCGCTCCGTTCAACTTCCCCGGCATGATTCCGTTTTGGTATTTGCCTTATGCGCTTGCGGCGGGCAACACTTACATTGTGAAGCCTTCTGAAAAAGTCCCGATGACCATGCAATTTATTTTTAAACTCATCGAGCAGGTTGGCTTTCCAAAGGGCGTGGTGAATTTGGTGAACGGTGCGAAGGATACAGTCGATGCGATTCTTGAGCATCCATCGATTCGTGCGATCACTTTTGTAGGCTCGACCAATGTTGCCAAATATATTTACAGCACTGCCGCGTCACATGGTAAGCGCGTCCAGGCGCAGGGCGGGGCGAAGAATCCCGTCATCATTTTGCCAGATGCGGATATGGAAATGGCGACGAAGATCATTGCCGATTCAGCCTTCGGGTGTGCCGGTCAGCGCTGCCTGGCAGTTTCCGTCGCTGTGACAGTGGGCGAGTCGCGCGATATGTTCAATGAGTTGATCTGTGATGCGGCATCATCGCGAACAGTCGGCTATGGACTCGACGCGGGCATTCAAATGGGACCTGTGATCAACATGGCATCACAGCAGCGTGTCGAGCAGTTGATCGCTCTCGGCGCGCAGGAAGGTGCGTCGGTTCCAGTGGATGGCCGCGGAACGGTGGTGAAAGGCTACGAGCGTGGATCCTTTGTCAGACCGACGATCCTCTCTGATGTTAAGAAAGGAAGCGAGATTGCGAGGACGGAAATCTTTGGGCCAGTATTAAGCCTGATGCATGTAAACTCCATCGACGAGGCCATCCAATTGGTGAACAGCGGACAGTATGGCAACCAGGCTAGTCTGTTCACAACAAGTGGTAATGCCGCGCGCAGATTTAGATACGAAGCGGATGCAGGCAACATCGGGATCAACATCGGCGTGGCTGCGCCGATGGCATTCTTCCCATTTAGCGGTTGGAAGGATTCGTTCTTTGGCGATATGCACGGACAGGGCATGGATGCGGTGGAGTTCTTCACCCAAAAGAAGATCGTTGTGGAACGCTGGCCGAAAGAGTGGACGAGGAAGTTTTAAATTTATTGAAACTTGTACCGCGAGATTTATCTCGCAGGGTAGGCGATATTTATGTCGCGGTACGTTGTTAATCATGAGGATTTTATGAACCCCGATTACGAAGATGCGCTCGATTATTCCTCTCGCTGGCTGGATTTGATCCAGAGGGTTGAGTTTCCTTCGATAGATGAAGCGCATAGGATCATTGGCGAGTCGAAATCAAATTTTGCCGAACATTACAACCGCAATTGGTTGGAGTATCGCAAATCTGTAACCGAGTCTGGTGATTGGGCGGCGGTGGAATGGGGCGGATCGGGCGCGCTATTTAAGGATGTGCTTGGCCGCGAATATTTGGACTTTCTCGGCGGCTACGGCATGATGGATCTGGGCTGGAGTCATCCCGATGTTGTCAATGCGGTGAAGGCTCAATTGAATCGTTCGCCCATGCCTTCGCAGGAATTGATCGACCCGCTGCGCGGCGTGCTGGCGAGACTGCTTGCAAGCATTACACCGGGCGATCTGAAATACAGTTGGTTCGCCGCAAGCGGAACGGAAGCCAATGAAGCCGCGATGAAGATCGCAAAATTATATACAGGCAAAACAGCATTCATTGTTGGCGTGAGAGCTTTTCACGGAAAAACCATGGGCGCACTTTCATTAATGGGCAAAGCGGATTATCGCGCTCCCATGGGAGTCTTGTATGCGGGGCAGGTCTATCACGTCCCATTTGGCGATGCGGATGCGGTGGAGAAACAACTCGAGATTTGTGAAAAGGTGGGTATTGGCGTTGCGGCTGTGATGTTCGAGCCCATTCAAGGCGAGTCGGGCGCGATTGTTCCGCCCGATGATTTTTGGCCGCGTATTCGCGCCGCAACGAAAAAATATGGCGTCCTGCTTATTGCGGATGAAGTGCAAACGGGTCTGGGTCGGACGGGGAAGCTGTGGGGTGTCGAACATTGGGATGTGGCGCCTGATATATTAACCGTCGCAAAATCCCTGGGCGGTGGTGTAATGCCCATCAGCGCGGTGACAACCACTGAAGAAATTTTTCACCCGATGATGTATCCCAATCCATTCATGCACACCACCACAACCGGTGGCGGTGCATTAGCGTGTTCTGCCGCCATTGCTGCCATCCATGTGACTTTGCGTGAACGCTTGTGGGAGCAGGCTGCGCAGAAAGGCAGTTATCTGATTTCGGAATTGGAAAAATTCGCCGCACAGTATCCGCAAATATATGAGAAAATAACTGGAAAAGGTTTGCTGATCGGCATGCACTTTAACTCAGCGGAGATCGGTTACAAGGTGGCGTCAGGATTGTTCAAGCGCGGCGTGCTTGTAGCTGGAACATTGACCAGCGCACAAACTGTCCGTGTCGAACCGCCGCTCATTGTTACTCAGGAGCAAATGGACGTGTTTCTCGATCGGTTGAGTGATGTGTTGAAGGAAATTCGGTAACGCGAAACTTATTTCGCAAACGCGCGATATGAATATCGCGGTACACCAATCTATGGAGAAGATAAATGGCCAGTGATTTTGCAGTCGAGATGCGCGATGTTGTAAAACGGTTTATTACGCCGGAGGGGAATGAGATGGCTGCCGTTGATCATGTCACCATGCAGATCAAGAACGGTGAATTCTTTTCAATGCTTGGGTCTTCGGGCTGCGGCAAGACCACGTCACTGCGGATGGTTGCGGGGTTTGAGTGGCCGACCGAAGGCGAGGTGTATATCGAAGGAATTCCCATGGGGCATACACCGCCGTTTCAGCGCAAGGTGAATACGGTTTTCCAGAGTTACGCATTATTTCAACACATGACCGTTTTTCAAAATGTTGCCTTTGGTTTGGAAATGGAAGGCGCAGATAAAAACGAAATAGACAAACGCGTGGGCCATGCGCTTGATATGGTTCAGCTTACCGGACTGGGACGCCGCAAGCCGAAACAGCTCTCCGGTGGACAACAGCAGCGCGTTGCACTTGCCCGCGCTTTGGTTAAAACCCCGGATGTTCTTTTGCTTGATGAGCCTCTCGGCGCATTGGACTTGAAACTTCGCAAAGAGATGCAGCTTGAGTTAAAGGCCCTGCAGGTACAGCTTGGCATCACGTTTATTTACGTCACTCACGATCAGGAGGAAGCGTTGACCATGTCTGACCGCATCGCTGTGATGAGCAAGGGCAAGGTCCAACAGATGGGCACGCCTGTGGAAGTATATGAGCGCCCATCCAACAAGTTTGTGGCGGATTTTATCGGGGAGTCAAATTTCCTCGAAGGCAAGATCAAGTCCCTCTCAAAGGACGAAGCGAGGGTTTTTATTCCCAGTCTGAATGCTGAGGTGCTTGGCATGCCGGTTTCTGCGGGATTGGCTAAGGGCGAGGATGTTGTTGTTTCCATCCGCCCGGAAAAGATACGTATTACAGAAAAAGACGCGAAGAATCATGATCTCTTCCATGCCAAAGTGACCAATACTGTTTATATCGGTGCGGACACGCACGTGTATGTGGATGTAAACGATGCAAAGATAAAAGTTCTGGAACAGAATCGTATTTCCCGGCTTGACCCGAAATCTTTTTATGTGGTGGGTCAGGACGTTTGGTTAATGCTTATGCCTGAAAACACGTTGGTGTTGAAAAAGGACTGACCATGCTGCAGCGACTTCGAGAAAATAAATCCGCACAAGGCACTTTGCTGGCGCTCCCCACTACAGTGTGGTTGTTTATCCTGCTCATCATCCCGTTGATCCTAACGTTGATCGTGAGCTTCGGGAGACGGAGCCCCGATGGGGATGTGATCTATACCTTCACGCTCGATAATTACGCGCGTCTGATCGGTTATAGCACCGACTGTCCCGATGGGCAGACCGCCTGCTTTGATTCGCTCTATGTGAATATTTTAGGGCGGTCCTTGTCGCTGGCTTTTAATACGACCTTGTTCGTAATTACATTGGCTTATCCGCTTGCGTATTTCATCGCGCGTGCCCACCCCAAACAACGCAACCTATATTTGTTCATGGTGTTGATCCCGTTGTGGACGAATTTCGTGATCCGCGTCTATGCGTGGATGATGCTGCTGCGCAAGGAAGGCGCGATCAATATCATTCTGGGCTGGGTGATGAACGCGCTCAATATACCATTTACGCCGCTTGAGATGCTATATACCCCGGGCGCGGTTTTGGTGGGTATGATCTATGAATTTTTACCCTTCATGATATTGCCGATCTACACATCCCTTGAGAAGATCGATGCGTCATTGTATGAAGCTGCCGCGGACCTGGGCGCGAACTCTGTCAAAACCTTTTTACGAGTAACACTTCCATTGTCCATGCCGGGTGTGGTGGCCGGGACAATTTTGGTGTTCATCCCGGTCATGGGGACGTTCATTGTTTCGGACATCCTCGGGGGGCGTCAGGTAATTTTGGTGGGTAATCTCATTCAAAGACAGTTTTTGGATGCGCGTGACCCAACCTTTGGTTCTGCCGCTTCTCTCATATTAATGGTGTTGACTCTGATCGTTACTTATTTCTATACCCGCAAATTTGGGTTTGGAGAGGAGATTGTGGTCGGATGAATCCCTTTCGCCGCTCTCCTTTTGTGATCGTTGCAACCGTTCTGGTGTATTTCTTTTTATATGCGCCGATTATCGGGTTGGTTTTGTATTCATTCAATGCTTCCCGCGCCAATGTGACCTTTCAAGGCTTTATCCCCGCATTCAGTGAACGGGTCGTCATGGATGGAAGCCTTGTCAAGTCCAGTCCATGTGGACCCTTTCATTGGTATTGTGACCTCGCGAAAAACGATGATGTCGCCGAAGCGGCGGGCAATACATTGACGATTGCCTTTACCTCGACGATCGTTGCCACGATCATTGGCACAATGTCCGCGCTGGCGCTCCAACGTTATAACTTCAAAATGAAGCCGTTCTCACAGCTTTCGCTTTATATCCCCATTGTTATCCCTGAGATCGTAATGGGAATTGGCATCCTTACATTGTTCAGCCAATTCTTTGGGTGGGCAAATCACACCTTTAACCTGGTAGGCGACTCGCGTCTCTCGCTTGGGATCGCAACCGTGACCGTGAGCCATATCGCCTTTATGGTTCCCTTTGTCACGCTGGTTGTGCAGGCGCGCTTGCAGGGCTTTGACAAATCCTTTGAAGAAGCCGCCATGGACCTCGGCGCCAACGAATGGATTACCTTCCGCCGCATCACATTCCCCATGATCTTGCCGGGCATTCTCTCGGGCGCGCTGCTGGCTTTCACACTTTCACTGGATGATTTTGTGATCACATTCTTCACCAACGGGCCAGGTTCGACCACTTTGCCGATCTATGTCTATGGATTGTTGAGGCGAATCATTACCCCCCAGGTCAACGCACTTTCAACTGTATGGATATTGGTGGTATTCTTTGCTGTCTTGCTGTTGCAGATCCTTCAAAACCGCGAACAGAAACAGCAATGACAAACAAATTCGGGATATGGCGTTCCAGCTATGGAACGCTTTGCCAATTCATTCACAATCTTCAAGGAGGAAGAGAGTATGAACAAGTCAAATCTGTTTAAATTGTTGGCGCTGCTTGTTATTGCAAGCCTGGCGCTCGCGGCCTGTGGCGCCGAAGCCACGCCGGCTGTTGATGCTGGGCCAAAAGTTACTTCAAACGGGTTCACATGCCCTGAGCCAAGCCCGCGAATCGATGTCACCTCCACGGAATTGAATATCTTCGTGTGGACGGAATACTTCCCGCAGGATATGCTGGATTGTTTTGAATTGGTCTACCCTATCAAATTAAACCGTGACGAGTATTCCAGCAACGAGGAAATGTATGCCAAGGTCTCTGCCGGCGGCTCTGCCTACGATCTTGTCCAGCCGACTGACTACATCATTGGCTTGATGATCCGCCAGGAATTGCTGAAGGAATTGGACAAGGCGCAAATGCCGAATATCGTCAACTTCGATGATGGCTGGATGAATCAGGATTTTGACCCCGGGAATAAATATAGTATTCCCTATCTTGGGGGTACAGATTCGATTGTAGTCAATACAGATACCGTTGAGAATATTCCCCAATCCTGGGCCGATCTTTGGAAGCCCGAATATGCCGGCAAGATGATCTTCCTCGATGACTCGCGCGCTGTTATTGGGATAACACTATTGACTTTGGGATATGACGTCAACACAACCGACCCTGCCCAGCTTGAAGAAGCCAAAGCCAAACTGGCGGAGCTTGTGCCGAACATCAAAGTGTTCGATAGCGACAGCCCGAAGACCGCCCTCATTGCCGGTGACGCTGATTTGGGCATGACATGGACCGGCGAGGCGTTTATTGCCAATCAGGAAAACCCGGCCATTCAATATATTTATCCAACCGAAGGCCCCATCCTCTGGCAGGATAATTGGGTCATGCTAAAGGATGCAGCTCATGAAGATGCGGCCTACGCCTGGCTTAACTACACCATGCAGGGCGATGTGTTTTGGCTGACGATCCGCGATTTCCAATATACCAACCCGAATAAAGCCGCCATTGAATATGCAAAAGCAAATTATCCCGATGTCTATAACGCCTATGCCGATTCGCCGATCACCAACCCGCCAGCGGAAGCTGTTGCGAACGGACATGGCATTACCGATGTGGGTGATGCCACGCCTTTATATGATGATATCTGGGTGGAAGTTAAAGGCCAGTAATTTGCCCCCAGATAACTCCGTTAATCGGATTTCCAGAATCTGTTGATAAAAGTAATGCCCCGATGGGTGAGGTTGCCCCATCGGGGCATTTGCGCCTCTAAATTGTGCGCGTAGCCGCTTTACATCAATCGGTTTCGCATGGAAACGCCAATGAGAATAACAAATCGTCATAAATATATTGACTTTAGTGCAAAAAAGGAATAATATTACCTATGGACAGCAGAAACGGTAGCGGCCAATCCGGCCGCCTTGATAATATCGATCAACATATTATCGACGCCATGCGCAAAGATGGCCGCGAGGCTTTTGCCCAGATCGCTGAACAGCTCAACGTATCGCCGGGCATGATCCGCCAGCGCTACAATCGCCTGGTCGAACTTGGGTATCTCAAAGTAGTTGCCGTCACCAATCCGTTGATGATGGGCATGCGTACCATGGCGCTGATCGGCATTCGCACCGATGGCCGCAAAATGTTGCAAGTTGCTGAGAATGTCGCCAAGCTCAAGGAAGTTGTGTACCTCGTGATTGTCAGCGGCAGGTACGACATCATGGCGGAGGTCTTTTGCAAGGATGATGAAGACATGCTGAAGTTTCTCACCGAGAAGCTCGCCAAAGTGGACGGCATCCGCGAGACTGAAACTTTCATGCACATGAAGATCATGAAGGAGATCTATTTTTAGGATGTAGTTCCCGCATCTTTCCTGACCTCAAGCCTGTTTCACCTCAACAAGTATTTTCTGCTCTCAAGATTCTGACTCTGGAGTCCATCAGCTTGCTGATGAACATTCTTAGCACTTTCGGAAACTTACAATGTTAATCTAACCCGCACATGCGGGTTATAAAACAAATGGAGAAATAAAAAAATCATGAAAGTCCTGTTGGTTGGTGTGGGTGGGGTGGGAGAAGCCATTGCCGCGATTGCAAAACCTCGCAAATGGCTCGAACAGATGGTGCTTGCAGATTACAACGTGAAGCGCGCGGAGGAGGTGCAAAACAAGCTGGGGGATAAGAAAAGATTTCCAATTGAGTTCATCGATGCCAGTAAACAGGAATGCATTGAAGAACTTGCGAGGAAATATCAGGTCGACCTGATCATGAATTCGGTTGACCCGATTTTCAACAAACAGATATTTGACGCGGCTTACAACGTCGGAGCCATGTACATGGATATGGCCATGACCTTGTCTGAACCGCATCCAACCGACCCGTTCAATAAGACAGGCATCAAGCTGGGTGACTATCAATTTGATAAAGCCAACGAGTGGGAAAAGAAAAACCTGCTCGCCCTGGTCGGCTGCGGCGTGGAGCCCGGCATGGCGGACGTCTTTGCCCGCTATGCTTCAGACCACCTCTTTGATGAGATCGACGAAGTGGGCATCCGCGACGGCGCCAACATCACCATTGAAGGCTATGAGTTTGCGCCCAATTTTTCGATCTGGACCACCATTGAAGAATGCTTGAACCCGCCCGTGATCTGGGAGAATGATAAGTGGTTTACCACTGCGCCGTTCTCTGAACCTGAAGTATTTGATTTTCCTGAGATCGGCCCCGTGGAAGTGGTCAACGTGGAGCATGAGGAAGTATTGCTTGTGCCTCGCTGGGTGAAGACAAAACGCGCTACTTTTAAATATGGTCTCGGTGACCAGTTCATTGCTGTTTTGAAAACCCTGCAAATGTTAGGGCTGGATAATAAAGAGAAGATCACTGTCAAAGGCATGCAGGTTGCGCCGCGTGACGTGGTTGCGGCCTGCCTGCCAGACCCGGCGCATTTGGGTGAAAAGATGAAGGGCAAGACCTGCGCGGGGACGTATGTAACAGGCACAAAGGATGGAAAGAAGCGTGCGGTCTATCTTTATCAGGTGGCCGACAACGAGGCGTGTATGAAAGCCTGGGGTTGTCAGGCTGTCGTGGCGCAGACCGCGTTCAGCGCAGTCATCGCCATGGACCTGATCAAGCATGGTGTTTGGAAAGGTGTCGGCGTCCTTGGCCCCGAGGCCTTCCCGCCTGATCCATTCATGGAGAAAATGGCTGATTATGGTTTCCCTTACGGGATGAAGGAAATGGCCGCATAAAGAATATAAAGTGGACAAACGGAAGAGTGTTTGTCCACTAATTTTTTGTAACTATCGGAGGGCAAAATGACAAATAAATCCGGGGATGGAATTCTGATTAGCGCTGAGACAAAAAAACTAAAGCGCGAATTAACCCTGTTGCCGCTTTTTGGGTTGATTTATTTCACAGTATGCGGCGGGGCCTTTGGCGCAGA
>JBBSCM010000079.1:0-14461 GCA_038250295.1 Anaerolineales bacterium
ATGGGAATCAAAAAAAGAAGCCGAGTTGAAGCAAAAGGGACTACCTTTGGAATGGGCGAAACTAGGGGTCATCTTGGATGATCCCTACAACATCATCGTTCGGGATTTGGTTCAATTCCCTGATGGTGATATTCGCGGATACGGGCGCTCGATTGCTGCTGCAACCTTAAGAGGTGGTCGTGGAGTCGCAGTCTTGCCTTTTTATAAAGGAAAAATTCTTCTGCTTCGTATATATCGTCATCCGACTCGCCAATGGCACTATGAGTTTCCACGAGGATTTGGTGAGCCGAATATACCTTCAGATACTAATGCACGCAAAGAGATCGAAGAGGAAACAGGCGGGCAAGTCTCAGAATTGGTTAACATGGGCGAGTTCTACAATAATACAGGTTACGAATCTGCTTATGTGACATTGTTTTATGCTCAACTTTCTACCATAGGCACTGCAAATAAAAATGAGGGCATTGGGTCTTTCGTTTGGTTAACTGTACCTGAACTGGAAGAATGGATTGCCAGTGGAAAAATCAATGATGGTTTCACAATCGGTGCTTACACGCGTGCCAAACTCAAAGGATTGATTTAATTGCTAACCGACCCTAAACTACGCTCGCAAGTTGACGCCCTCTGGGATAAGTTCTGGACGGGGGGACTTGCCAATCCGTTGGATGCGATTGAGCAGTTTTCGTATTCCGTATACCGTCCCGAAGGTTCGCATGGGCAAATCCAGTCGATTGACAAAAACCTTCGGGACGTTCTTTCCAAGAAGCCTTCGAGACGTTTTTCGGGAGCAACCTTTTATGACTAAAGTACAAAAACTGCCTAAAGGCTGGCTGGTTGGCAGGCAGCAAATTGAGGATATGCTTGCAAAAGCGACCGCGCAATTATCTGCCGAGGATTATGACGGCACAGTTCATACTTGCAAACGCGTTTTGAAATACATCCCTAAAAAGGATAAGGTATGTGCCGAGACGCTTGGAATGCTGGGCATGGCATATGCCCTCCAAAAGAAGTTTGAGGAATCCTATCAAACACTCAGCGAAGCGGTGTGGATTGATCCAGAGGTTTCCTATCTTCTGTTCAATCGTGGACTTTCGGCGCGATTTACTTCACGTTCGGGGCAATCCCTGCGGGATTTTGAACAGGTTGCTGTTATGAAAAGAGACAACATGATAGCGGGGAAGATCGAAGAGGAACTTGAGTTTGCCAGAAAAATTGCTTTATCTGAGATGAAAATGCGCGGCAAGGATTTTACGCTTGACCAGTTGATCGAACAGCAGGAATTCTTCCAGCGAGGGAATCAACTTTCAGGGATGGGAAAATGGCAGGAAGCCGAAGCCGCATTTCGCAAGTCTATTGAGATGGGAGATTGCCTGCCGCAGCCTTGGGGCAATATGGGAATTGCTCTTGTGATGCAAAACCGTTTTGATGAAGCGGAAAATGCTTACAAACACGCATTGAAAATCGATCCCAAATACAAACGTGCCAAAGAAAATCTGGAGGCTCTTGATTATTGGCGCGAACACCCAGACGAAAAACCCAGTTATATGATTACTTCGCCATTCCAGGATGTGAAGGCAAATATTACCTTTTACAAGGAAGGAAAATGAACATCCCAAATAATCGCCCCGAAGTTTTTTGGAATCGTCCCGTGAACACCGTCCCGAAGGTTTTGGTCGGGTGACAAGATTTATCCACGCAAGCCTTCGGGACGTTTTTGCGTTAGCAGGTGACCATGCCATATCGTGGTGATGCTTTTGTGCAAGGGCAGTATTATCATCTCTACAATCGCGGGGCGGGGAAGGAGAAGATTTTTGCCAAGGAAGGAAATTACCTTTATCTTCTGCAGTTGATAAAGGAGTATGCTCCCAAGTATGGCGTGGCGGTGATTGCGTATTGCTTGATGCCCAATCACTACCACTTTCTATTTCGGCAAGAGACGGAAACACTCTTGTCAAAGTTTATGCAGGTGTTGTTTAATTCGTATGTCCAGGCGTTGAATATCCAGCAGGGACGCACAGGCACGTTGTTCGAGGGGCGATTCAAGCATAAGTGCGTGGATCAATGGGAATATTTGATGGTGCTTTGCAGATATATTCATCGGAACCCTGTCAAGGCGGGATTGGCGGCGAAGCCCGAAGATTGGATGTATTCGAATTATCGGGAGTGGATTGGGTTGAGAGATGGCGCGTTGGTGGATAAGGTTTTCGTGCAAGATCATTTTGAGAATGCGGATGAGTATGTGAGGTTTGTGAATGATGTTGAGGATGAGAAGAAGAGTTATGAGAAGATTAGTAAATATTTGTTTGATTGAAATAACCGTCCCGTCCGACAAACCGTCCCGAAGGTTTTATCAGGCGACAAAGTTCTGCAAGTCAACCCTTCGGGACGCTTTATATGCTAACCGACCCTAAACTCCACTCGCAAGTAGATGCCCTCTGGGATAAGTTCTGGACGGGGGGACTTGCCAATTCGCTGAGCTTGCAAGAAGATTATGCGGGCGTGGTGGCGCGGGTCGAGTCCCTTCGAGGGCGGATGGGGGAGTCCACGAGGCAGGTGGAGGGGTTGTTTGAGTCCGTGTTGGCGGAGGCATTCCAATAATAAAAATACCCCGCGTTCACGAGGTATTTGGTTGAAGACTATATCTTTTCGAGCAATTCCACAAACTCATCGGGCGAAGTGGATATTTCCCGTAAAATCTCGCGCATGAGCGGGCGGGCAATATCCCTGTTTCCGTGATTGGGAAGCGTTGTCGTCCTCCCGTCTGCATGGCGATAAAATACGTGACTTCCCTTTTGGCGCACAGCGGCAAAGCCAAGATGACGCAGAATCTTATCCATCGTCTTGAAATTTACCATCGGCAATTTGCTCATAGAGAGATCTCTACCTGTTGTGTGCCAACAAAGTGTATAGGCTCGTTGGCGATCTCTGGGTTTTCTTCAAGACAAAGTTCCAGTACTTCCTGTAAATTTCGTTGTAGTTCATCCAAAGTCTCTGCTTGGGTGTGTGCCCCCGTCACATTGGGAATGGTGCCCACATACAATTTGCTTTCGTCGTCGTATTCGATAAAGGCTGTAAATATTTTTTTCATCAGTTACTCCTTTGCAGACTCAATCAACTTTTGCTTCTTCGAACAAAGCTTTTTTCTCTTCGAGTAATTCCAGCGTTTTAACTTCGCCGTCCCATTCGATAAAATCAAGCGTTTCCCCCAGATCGTCGCGGGTAAATCGGCGCAGGAACTCGGTAGTGGTCATTTTATAATGCTTCTCAAAAGAATCCAATCGTGCCCGCGTCAATTCAATACCGTGTTCAACGTCACCTAATTCGCCCCGAATAATGCCTTTGATAAGGGGCTTCAACAGTTCAGGGTTTGCGGTTTTTATGATGACCTTTTCCATCACATTGTCCTTGCCAGCCGAAGTTGACTGACTGATGGTATTATAGCAAACAAATGAAGGAAAGCTTGACTGTGTTCATCCTTCCGCTGAGCCTGCAAGAAGAGTTTGCCCCTGCGCTTTGCTACGGGGATCTGCGACGTGCGTGGTGGCGCGGGCGGTCACTGACGGTTCGTCTTTCGCTCACCCTGTCGAAGTGTCGAGTCCCTGCGGGGGAGGATAAATTGAACGAAGTGGTTCTGGGTTTGGCCAATCTCAGCACTGCCAGAAAATTCTTATCAGCGTCATAGGATTCAAATGGAATATACCATCTCTCTTGCGCTCGTCGATTTTCTGCCTGTCATCTTCACTGCCGTTGGGATGTACTTTATTGTCCGCATGGTCTCGCACCTCAATGCGACTCAAGGCAAGGTTGCCGCAATTGGCGCGGCGCTTATTGTCACTGGCGGATTCTTGAAGGCCGTATGGAAACTGGTCATGGCATTCCCAGGCAACGACATCCGCTGGATGGATGACGGCATGTTCGCATGGATGGCGTCTGGCTATACCCTGCTCGTCTGGAGCATATGGCAGACCGTCCGTGTGTTGCGCGGCAAAAAGATGTTCAACGCATGGCTTATTCCCGTCAGCATCATTGCGCTAATGCTTGCAAGTTCGTTTTATTTCCATACTTTCAGCCCTGATTCGCCCGCATGGAAGCGTATCCTGCTCAGTGTGATGGTGCTTGCCTCCATCATCACGAGCGTCCTGCTTATCGTCTTTGCCTTCCGTCAAAAACTTTTCCTCGCTGGCGCCCTCTTCATCATCAACCTGATTATCATCTTCGTTATGAACGGTCTTGCCCGCATGCCCGAACAAACCATCGCCCTGCAATGGATGGAAGAATCCATCAATTCAGTTTCATGGTTGTGTTTTTTTATTGCGACGAAGGAGGTTTTTGATTACACACGAAAAAACTTTGGTGTACAGTGATTTGACCTCCCTCCCTGCCGGCGCCGTGCTGAGCCGTGTCGAAGTATGGAGGCGTTGTCCCCTGAAGGGGATGCTTCGCAATTTGAGTCCGTGTTGAGTCAGAGTTTTGGAGAATAAACATGCCTAAAAAGCCGACCATTCCAACAGAAATACAGGAAGAAGTTCAAAAGATCGTTGAAGAGTTCAATCGCAAAACTTTCACAGGAGAGCAGAATCCTTTTTTGAAAGCTATATTTGGCAAAACAAAACGCGGTTTTGCAGCGAGATTTAAAGGCAAGTTCCTTTACCTTGACCGAATAGACCGCGGGCGTCCATCCGAAATTTGCCGCCTCACCTGGAACGGTAAAATGGATAATTGGGGGTTTGCCATCTATCGTCATTCGCGCAATTTCTATGATCCCGAGGAATGGATGTTCCCAGGCGCAGGCTATGTAAATGGCACGGTGGCAGGCGCAATGAAGGCTGGCGTCGAAGCCTACCCGATGTAGCAAGCAGGCAAATATAATTCAAAACAAGTGAGAGAAAAAATGACAAAGAAAAAGAAGAAAGACAAGAAGCCGCGCGTTCCAAAAACCAATTACCAGATTCCCAATTCAAGTATCAAGCCGATCATAATACGCGGTCCGCGTTATTATCTTCAACATGCCCGCGAATATCCCATCATGGGCTGCTGGGTGATGAAGGATTGGCATGAAGAGGGAATCACGCCCGTTGTCGTCGCCCGCCAGCAGGAACCCGATAAAGTCATTTTCACCGTTTGCCTCGTGGATACTTATTGCCTCGGCGTCAAAGACGCTTATGCCAACGCGGATATATCGCTGCGAAAATTTCAGGATAATTTGCCGAAAATGTGCAGCGGCGCGCCGGAACCTTGTTCCGTTGAACTTGCCCACGAGATCATTTACGGTGGAATCGAATACGCAGAACGATATGGATTCAAACCCCACATTGATTTCACCGGGCAATTTTGCGATCTGGTTCTCGACCCGCCGGAGACACATCCGCGCACAAACAATGTGGCATTTGGAAAAGACGGTATGCCTTTCTTTGTATCGGGACCTTATGATGATGACCGCAAGATCAATTCCGTCCTCAACACGCTGACGCGCACGGCAGGCGCAGGAAATTTCCATTACCTTGCGGGAATTGGTCCGTCAGACTTCGATGATGATGACGAAGGTTTTGCGTTTGAGGATGATCTTGACAACGAATTCTCTGATGACGATAACGATAACGACGTTAAAGAGTCGTGAGTTGGCAATTGCAGACAAGATTATTGAATGAATGGGAACAATCATGTCCATCACCTACACCAACCGCAAAGGCTTCAAGTATTTTCTCAACAAAGGCGTAACCAAAACGGCAAGCCCCGCTATTACTTTGCAAAAGAGCACAAAGGCGAACCTATTGACAAAGTTTCGCAGGGATATGAGATTGAAGAGAGAATTAATGGGATTGTCTCGCTGGTCAAATCCCACCCAAAATTGATCCCGTACGAAGAAGGCGTCTGCGTGGAAAATGCGCTCGCGCGCCATCCCAAAGCGCGGAATTATCGTATTGCAGTCAAGAACGATCAAATTATTATCTATGAAGGCATTGGCGGATGAATGGATAGTCTTCGGACTTAAAAAACACTCTCCATTGGAGAGTGTTTTTTTTAGAGTCCGGCCGTTGGGAGCTATCTTGAATGCGCTGCGGAATGCTCACGAATTGCGGGTTGTCTATTCCGTAGGCGGGAACCGGAGGCTTTGGCAGCGTTCATAACCTGCGGGCCGCGTACCAATCTTGTAAACATGCGGCCGTCATTTAATTGGAAATGTTCAACGGTATTGCCAGCCTGATCGGTATCCAGCCTGCGCGCTTTTATCAAATACTCATTCACGTAGGCGCAAAGCCAATTACTGGTTATTTCCTGAAAAATGTTTCCATCTACCTGATATTGGATTGTCATGTTTCAACTCCTTACTTTTATTAGTAGGCCTTTGTTTTCATTGCAACCAGCCTTTGCATATTCTACAACTTATATGCGGAATTGTGATTTACAGTTATGTAAACTCATATTGGACAAAAAAACTCTTCATTTCGAACAAAAGTGAAACAGTTATACTTGTCACAATGCCTATGATGGCCAAAGAAATTATTTGGATTGATGAGATTTGGAAAGATTGAATCCGCTGACGATATTTTGTCCGACCTGGAATCAGCGCTGGCGAGGTAATACTGATGTTACAAACCGTCCCGAAGGTTTAACTAACTCAACGAGGTTTCCGCGACAACCTTCGGGACGGTCTGTGTGGAATCTTCCATAAGTAATCTGCTACAATGTATTAATGAAAAGAATTATTCTGATCCTATCGTTTCTTCTGGCGGCCTGTTCTCAGGAGATTCCTCTCACAAGTGCGCCATTTGTTCCCACCGAAACTCCGCAAGCGACAGCTGCGTCAACTACGGTTGTAGAACCAACCGCCACTTCGACCCCGCTGCCAATTCCAACCGCCACTTTTTCCCCGACCTCTGCGCTTCCCCCCGGACCTGTGACCATGGTTGCGCTTGGCGACAGCTTAACCGCCGGTGACGGAGATGACACAGGCCGCGGTTATACAGTCCGCTTGTTCGATATGGTCAACGCAGTGCGGCCCGGTTCCACAATGACAAACTTTGGTCAATCGGGTTGGAATTCAGATGCGCTCATCAATGGCGATCAGGGATTCCCTGGTCAGGTTGCGCGCTCGGTGGGCGAGTTGGAGAATGCCAAATCACAAGGGCATGGCGCCGTGGCTTTTGTATGGATAGGCAGTAACGATCTTTGGTATCTATATGAATACGGCGAAGGCTCGGACGAAAATGATTCTCTTGATGCGGAACATTTTTCCGTGAATATGGATGCCATCCTGACTCAATTGCGTGGGACCGGAGCGCAGGTCATCGTTGCTTTATTGGACGATCAATCCAAGCGGCCTGTCGCCTTGAGAGGCGAAGCCTTCACTTCCATAACCCCCGATGAACTAAACCGCATGTCGTTGCAGGCCACGCGTTATAACGAGATCATCGCCGAGAAGGCCGCGTTATACGGCGCGCTCACCGTCGATTTTTATTCGACTGATATATTTACCAACCCCGCCACATTGTACGACGATGGTAACCATCCCAATTCTGCAGGCTATGACATCATCGCGCAAAAATGGTTTGACGCCTTGAGTTTGATAATGAAATAGTTGATTCTTTCAGTTGGATGATGTAACAACAAGAGCTCCAGATATTTTTCTGGAGCTCTTGTTGTTACATCAGAATATGTCGTTGCGAGGCGGGCGCTTTTCCCGACGAAGCAATCTCCTCTACTGAAATTGGGGTGGGTTGTTTATATTAGACTTTATCGGAAATAACATATGGGCACCGTCCCGAAGGTTTATTTCGAGTAATTTAAGCTCCTGAAAGCAACCTTCGGGACGTTCTTTCTAATTATCGATAAAGTCTATCTAACTACTTAGCGCGTATGCCGCAATGGAGAAAGCGTTTGCCACGTTGAATGACCGTTTCTGCCCGTGCATGGGGATGTAAAAGATTTCATCTGCAAGGTCGAGCAATTCAAGGTCAACGCCTGTTACTTCGCTGCCCACGATCAAAACAATATTTTCCATGGAGGTCGAGTAGGCCTCCATGGTTTTTGCGGTTCGTATCGAGACCGCTCGCTCATGCTCTTCAAGCGCGAATATTTTCCAACCTTCTTTTTTCAATCCATTCACCAGTTTCATAGCATTCTTGTGATGAGACCATGTGACGAAATCTTCCGCGCCAAGTGCGGTCTTTTGGACGGCCTCCTGCTCGGGCGTAGGCGTGATGCCGCATAAATAAGCATGTGTGAATCCAAACCCATCCGCACTTCGCAGGATCGAGCCAACATTCCACCCCGAGCGGATATTATCCACCAATACAGCAAGAGTGTGTTGTTGAGTATTCTTTTTATTCTCATCCATGTTAGGCTCGTTACCAATTGACTTTTTCATCACCACTTTCGTCTCTCCCAAACAGTGCGGGCAGCGCGGCCCAAAGGAATGTCCCTCGGTAAGCGGATAACGCAAACCGCAGCTTAAACAGATTCGGATCTCAAAGGAGGATATGGGCACTGGCTTTATTATATGCTCTATTCGCGGCTGTACTGCAAGATTCATCTTGCTTTTTGTAATCGTCAGGTAAAGCGCGAACAGCATCGCGGCCAGCTGAATTTTGTCAACCTGGGTTTCAGCCCGCCAAAACCCAGCATCGGAGAACGGAAGTCGAATAAATCCGACTCTTTTGCCAGATCGCAGGGTTTCAATCTCGCGAAATGGCAGAAGACCCAAAGTCTGTGAATGCCAAGCTTGTTCGCCATTTCTCTGACGATTACAATTCATCTTGCTTTTACCTGTTTTGCCGCCAAATCACGGACAGCCTGAAGGTTGCGGTCCGAAATGGCAGATTTGTGATTGCGCGGTAAAATTGAAAAACAATGTTAACCTCACGCCGGCTTGTCCCTGATTTTATATTTGATAAATACCGTATGGGTGAAACGCGCGGTTTTTTTCAGGCCGCGGCCATGTTTGTGGACCTCTCTGGATTTTCCACAATGACCGACACACTTTCAGAACATGGTTCGCATGGCGCAGAAGTTTTAGCCGAGATGATGCGCAAGGTGTTCGAACCATTGGTCAATGCCGTTTACGCGCAGGGCGGATTTGTGGTTGGATATGCCGGGGATGCGTTCAATGCCGTTTTCCCCACGCAGCAGGATGAGGGTCAGGCGGCGAAGCGCTGTTTGTCGTCAGCGGTAGCGATGCAGGCTCATGCTAAATCTCATTCGCGGGTATCCACTCCCTATGGGGATTTCTCCATCCATATTAAGGTTGGGATCGGATTCGGCGAAACGAAATGGCAGATATTTAAATCTGTAGACGGCGCACATGCCACGTATTGGTTTCGCGGCGAAAGTTTGATGGCTTCGGTGGATGGGGAAAGTTGCGCGCACCCCGGGGATATTGTTTTGTCTGCGCCTGTATATTCAATGCTGATGGATGATGCGGTCTTTGCACGCGTGGATGATTGTTACCGCCTTCTGCAAGTGAATGCGGATTTACCCGCGCCGCTTCCCATTTCTCCGCCGAAGCCTGTGGACGATCTCGTCGGCATTTTCTTCCCCGATTCGATTGCCTACCTTCCCATCGAAGGTGAATTTCGGCAGGTGGTGAATCTTTTTGTTGATATTCCCAGGAGCATCTCAGACGAAGCCTTGATCGCGCCGTTCATGGAGACGGTATATTTACTTCAGGAGCAATACGGTGGATTCTTCTTAAGACCAGATCTCGGCGATAAGGGTTTTAATTTGTTAATGGCTTGGGGCGCGCCGACCGCACATGAGAACGATGTGGAACGCGCTTTGAATTTCATTCTTGAGCTTTCATCGCGCACACGTTTGCCTTTGCGCGCAGGACTTTCATATCGCATGGCTTATGCAGGGTTTATTGGCGCGAGCCTGCGGGAGGATTACACAACCTACGGTTGGGGCGTGACCCTCGCCGCGCGCCTGATGGAACACTCCGGCCCCGGCGAGTTTTGGATGGATGAGGAAATAGCCCGCCGCGCTGAAAAACATTTTCATCTACAGTTTTTGGATGCTTTTAAATTTAAAGGTTTCCACTTGAATCAAAAGACCTATCGATTGATCGGTCGTAAGGAAGCCGCAGAGACGGTTTATCAAGGGCGGCTGGTGGGGCGCACACGGGAACTTGAGTCATTAGCCTCATTTATCGATCCGCTGAAGCAGGGACAGTTTGCAGGGGTCATGGTCTTGAAAGGTGAGGCAGGCATGGGCAAAAGCCGACTCGTACATACCTTTCAGTTATCTGAATATTTTCACGACCAGCCCATGAATTGGGTGGTATGCCAGGCGGATGAAATACTGCGATTGTCCTTCAATCCATTAAAAGACTGGCTCAAGAAACGTTTTGAATTACTTGAGGGCCAGCCTGATGAAGTTAATCTGGTCGCTTTTTCACGCAACCTGCAGGAGTTGATCGAGCGCACATCACAGCCTGATCTTGCTGCGGAATTAAAACGGGTTGGTTCGGTGTTGGCGGCATTAATAGATATAACCGTGCCGGGTTCGTTGTACGAAAGCCTGGATGCGAAAGGCCGCTACGATAATACGTTGACCGCATTAAGTGTGCTTCTCTGCGCTGAGTCTTTGCAGAAGCCATTGATCCTGTTTATGGAAGACACCCATTGGCTGGATAACGACACAGGCGCATTTGTAACTTATTTTGTTGGAACCCTGCTGTCAGATCCAGGTAAACAATATCCCATCGCCATCATTGCCACACAACGCCCTGAAGGTGATTCGGTAAAGATGATGGATGAAGTTTCAATGAACGGAATTCGGCTGGGGAAACTTTCCTCCGCCAGCTTGAATCAACTTGCTGAAGATGTTTTGGAAAAACCCATTTCAACCGCGCTGGCCAAGTTATTGGATGAGCGCGCGGATGGGAATCCGTTTTTTGCCGAACAGATCTTGCGCTACTTATCCGAGCAGGATGCGTTAATGGTGGATGCAGACGGAAAATATTTTGCCAATGAGCAGGCTCGAATTTCCCTGCCAACCGATGTGCGCGCCGTACTGGTGGCGCGTCTTGACAGATTGGCACAGCGGGTGCGCGAGACGATCCAAACAGCTTCGGTGCTTGGCCGCGAATTTGAAGTGCGGGTGCTGGCTGAAATGTTGAAGGATGACAGGAATTTCGAGCAATCTGTGGATCAGGCCGAAAAGGCGAACATATGGGCGCCGCTCACAGAGATCGAATATATTTTTAAGCACGCGCTATTACGCGACGCGGCTTATTCGATGCAATTGGTGGTTCGCCAGCGTGAATTGCATCGACTGGCGGTTTCTGCGATGGAAACGGTTTACCGCGATGACCTTGAACCGCATTATGGCGAGCTGGCTTATCACGCCGAAAAAGCAGACTTGCACGAGCAAGCTCTTCATTATCTAAAACTGGCCGGCGACCTTTCAATGAGTGTGTTTCAGAATCATCAGGCGATTGATTATTTTACGCGGGCTTTATCACTTATTCACGAATCTGATTTGCGTACAAAATTCGATATTTTGCTCAAGCGTGTGGAGTGTAATTTCCAGGCAGGAAACCCATTATTACAGAATGATGACCTTGAATCGCTTGAGAAAATTGCAAAAGAATTGGATGACCGCCTGCTGTTTGCGCATGTGTATAACAGATATGCATACCTGAACGCCCGGCGGGGTGATTACGAGAAAGCAGTGGGTTTTGCAATTAAGGCAAAGGCATTGGCGGAGCAGATCGGAAATGATGATGTTTTGTCCACTATTTACTTTGTCATTCCGAATGCCCTCGCTCACCTGGGAAAACTCGAGGATGCGGTGAAATTCGCGCAAGGCGGGCTTGATCTTGCCCGTCGAAAGAAAGACAAGGCTGCAGAGGCCCGTTCTCTTACGGTGCTCGGATTGGTAGCACTGGAAGTGGACGGCCCCAGCGCTGCGTATCCATACCAAAAAGAGGCTCTTGCGCTGGCAAGAATGGTAAAGGATCGCATTTTGGAAGCAACGGTTTTGGAAAATATTGCAAACGCGGTGGGTTTATCTCAGGGCGATTTTCATGCCGCGCATGATTATTTTGAACAGGCGATGTTGATCTATGGAGAATATGGAAATTTGTCCGGCAAGGGACATGTAATGGTAAATTTGGGGTGGGTGGCAAGTATAGTAGGCGATTATGCTGCAGCCATGAATTATTATGAGCAGGCTCTTGTTATTTCGCGTCAATTAGACAGCCGCATGGAGACGATGTTCACGTACATTAATTTGAGTTCAGCGGCCAGTGCGCAAAACCTGATGGGGGATGCGTTGAAGTGGGCGCAAACCGCGCATAAGCTTTCATTAAAAATAGGAGATAAGATTGGCGAGGCATGGGCATTTTACTGCCAGGGTTTGGCGGAATTACTTGGACAGCAGTTCGAGAAAGCAATTGCCTCTTTTACAAAGAGTGTTGAAATTCGAACAGTGTTGAATGCGCTTTCATTAATTGCCGAATCCCGGGCGGGGTTGGTCAATGCCTACTGGGGGCTGGGCGACCAGGTTTCGGCGCAGAAGGAGGCGGAGAAAATAATCCAGCACATGGAAAAAGACAAGTCTTTTGAAGGGGCGGAAGAGCCTTTGCGAATATACCTTGCGGTATATAACCACTTAAGCAAACAAAAAGACCCGCGCGCCGGGGTTGTTTTGCAAAACGCAAAACAACTATTAAACGCACAGGTCTCAAAGCTTAAGTCAGATCAGGCGCGCCGAATGTTTGTGGAAAATGTTCCATGGCGGCGGGCAATTAATGAGCTAAGTGTTCAGGATTAAGGGTGAGCTCCAATGGCGGGGTCGCCATCGGTCAACTCAAATTTATTGTTTTTTATTTCGCCTGTGTAGTAATAGGGATTTCCATTGCCGTCGAAGATGATCAAGCGGGATTTTCCGATGTCGGGGATGGTCACAAAAAACCGCTCATTGATATGCTGTCCATTTTTCTTGATGTAGAAATTATTAAGCCAGCGGATGGGGTTGCCATCAACCATGCTGGCAGGGAGGCCGTCGGTGCTTAATTTTTCCACCTCGTAGTCGCCATCGCCCAAAAGCTCAATGTCCAGGTCGTATTCAGAGCTTTTATGTGACTTGATCTTGAATATTTTTTTACTGGTTTTGTGTTTGTCAACTTTACCTTTTACAACGACTTTATTTTGCATGGGTTTCTCCTCTCAATGATGATGTTAAAGTGATTATACCTCTGAACACGGCATGATTTTATTGGCATCCTTGGCTGTCTCAAGATTATTCTCACCTTGCGCAGTTTTGCCTGCTGATATACGGTACCGCGACATAAATGTCGCCTTTCACTCAAGAGCGACGTAAATGTCGCGGTACCTATGTAGGATGAAACCGAATCGTGTAAGGTGAGTTATTTAAGTGTCTTCATGTATTGCTTCCAACATAAATGAACGATGCATTTTTATGCCCCTTTTGTGGACCGTAGATAAAGTTCCTCCACTTTCTTTCTCGCCCATGGAGTTCTTCTCAAAAACTTCAAGCTGGATTTGATGCCTGGGTTGTCTGTAAAGCATTTGATCGCAATACGCCTGCCTAATTCTTCATAGCCGTATTGCTCCACCAGATGATTAAGAATCGTTTCCAGGGTGATGCCGTGCAGGGGATCGTTGGATTTTTCATGGTTCATGTCTGGCCGCTTGGAATCCTATGTGAAGAGCGGTTCCATCTTGAGACGCTCGCTGAGAGCTTGCATTTGATGATCAACAGGACGTGACTCAAAGCGATGAGCCGCTTCAAGTGTGCGCGGCAAAATGTTGATATCCCCCGCGGTGTTGATGAATACCTGCGGATTCCCAAAGACCCAGTGCATGGCGAGGTCGATATCCGCCTGTTCTTCAAGCGGACGATACCAGGTGGTGCGGTTCCGTTGAGTATCATTCCACGGAGATCGGGTAATACCTTTGATGGTTTGCACAGCAATATTGCGTTCCTTGCAGACAGCAAGCACTTTGTTAAAGCCTTCTGCATAGAGTGGGTTTTGCATCATCACAAAGTTATAAGGCAGGAGTATCGAATCAAAATCGAATTGAGTGAGTGATCGCAGGTGAAACTCTGTCACCGGAACACCATGGCCGGTGACTCCAATGAAACGCACCAATCCCTCTTCGCGAGCTTGTATAACTGCCTCCAGTACTCCATCAGAACCAAAAGCCGTGCTCCAATCAGGTTCTTCGTGCAAAGCGTGCAGTTGGATCATGTCCACTTGGGTGACATGTAACAGGTCAAGCGAGCGGCGGATTTGATCGTACGCGGCTCGTTTCGTACGTTCGCCTGTTTTGGTCGCAAGGAAAAATGGTCTGCCGTGACGGCGAATCCAATCTCCCAATAATTTTTCAGATTGACCGTAGCTGGATGCGGTATCGACGTGATTGATCCCGTTTTGCAGGATCAAGTCCATGGTGGCATCGACATCTTTTTGTGGGGTTTCCCAAAAAGCCGCGGC
>JBBSCM010000080.1:0-14217 GCA_038250295.1 Anaerolineales bacterium
ACAGAAGTCGAATCGACTCGTGTCACGATGAAACCTGTCAGGTCTTAAACGAAAACATGGCCAACCTACACAACCTGCTCAACGACATCCCGTTTGAATCCCTGCCGCCCGCATGGACAACCTTCGACCTTGCATCCTTCTCGCGCGGCAAATCCCTTTGGGATTATCAACAGTCCGCTTTGCAGAATGGGATCAAAGCATTGTGGAAGTATTATTCGTTCAGTGAAGAGACCCTAAGGGTTTCCTCCATCAATGATAGCGCGAGTCAGTCAGGAAAACCCTTAGGGTCTGATCGGCGAAAGGAACGTTTCTTTCAATGGTACACAGACAATCTCATCGAACTTGACCCTAACTTTCCCCTCGGCAAGAAGAAGGATAACGCATCCCTGCTTGCCCCCTATTACCCAGTTACCAATCACCAATTACCTTACTTCCATTTCATCAACCGCATGGGCTTTTGGATGGCAACGGGTTCGGGCAAAACCCTGGTCATCGTCAAAATGCTTGAAGTGCTTTATACGCTCATCCAACGCGGCGAAATTCCCGCGCATGATGTGATGGTGCTCACCCACCGTGAAGACCTGCTCAAACAATTATTCGATCATGTCCGCGAGTACAACGCGGCAAATAAAATTCCGCACATCCATTTGCGTGAACTGCGCGAATATCCCGAAGTCAAGCGCGGCGCATCGCGCATGTTTGGTCAGGATGAACTAACCGTCTTCTATTACCGTTCCGACAACATCAGCGATGAACAAAAAGAACGACTGATCGACTTCCACAACTACGAGAACAACGGCAAATGGTACTTACTGCTGGATGAAGCGCACAAAGGTGACAAGGACGACTCCAAACGCCAGCACATCTACAACATCATCAGCCGCAACGGATTTCTCTTCAACTTCTCCGCCACCTTCACCGATCCGCGCGACATCAAAACCACTGCCGCCGAATTCAACCTTGCCAGTTTCATCGAGAAAGGCTATGGCAAACACATCAGCCTGCTCAAACAGGAAAACCGCGCCTTCCGTGACAAGGAAGATTTCACAAACGAAGAAAAGCAAAGGATTGTGCTTCAATCTCTTTTGACTTTGGCCTATATTGCAAAATCACGCGAGAGACTTTGCGAAGCGACAAACACGCCTCTTTATCACCGCCCGTTACTGCTTGCGCTTGTCAACTCGGTCAACACTGACGAAGCCGATCTCAAACTCTTCTTCCGCGAGTTGGAACGCATTGGCAAGGGTGAAATATCGACACAGGCGTTTACTGCTGCAAAGGATGCCCTCAAAAAAGAACTTGAGTCCGAACCAGAATGGCTTTATGAAGGCAAGAAGTTTACGCTCGTCAAAGATATTTTCGATAGTCTTAAGAAGGAAGACATTTACAAAACCATCTTCAACGCCGAAAACAAAGGTGCTATTGAAGTGCTGGTGCGTCCCTCCAACGACAAGGAAATTGCCTTCAAACTCAAAACTGCCGCCGCTCCTTTTGCTCTGATCAAGATCGGTCAAACAACAGAATGGCTCAAAGATTTTCTGGCAGGCTATGAAATCATCAAAGGTTTTGAAGATGAAAGTTTCTTTGCCCACTTGAACGAAGAAGACAGCGAAATAAATCTTCTCATGGGCTCGCGCAGTTTCTACGAAGGCTGGGACTCCAACCGCCCGAACGTAATTACCTTTATCAATATCGGCACAGGCAGTGAAGCGCGAAAATTTGTCTTACAGTCCGTTGGGCGCGGAGTGCGCATTGAGCCGATGAAAGGCAAACGCAAACGGCTGGAGAATTTACATAATGCGCGTGAAGTGGACGATGGACTTTACGATAAGGCAAAACCCTTCCTTTCTGCGGTGCAATCCCTGTTTATCTTCGGCACAAATCGCGCCGCGCTTGCCACCATCTTTGAAGGCTTGGAACTGGAAAAGGAAAAAGAAGAAGGCGTTGAAATTTCGCTTGCCCTGAACGAAGAACAGATCAACGGGCATGTCCTGTTGATCCCCACCTATCTTGATTCCAACCTGCCTTTGGTTGAACATGACGAGCCGCGCAAATTTGAATTACGCGCCGATGAATTCAAACAATTCAAGGAGTATGTTGAGTATCTCGGCGATGACCGTCTGTTGTTGGCGCATCACAACCTGCAACCGCGAGATATTGCCCTGCTCCAAAACGGCTTTCAGGAACGAAGCAATACTTTTACCACCACAACCGAAGGCAAAAAATATGGGAATATTAATTTGATATTCCCGCGTGTTCAACAATATTTTAGAGTGATTCCAAAGGAGTTTGACCGCCTCAAACCCTTGGAGGATGAGATCAATCACTTCCGAAAAATACGCGTGCTCATCAAAGAACTTGCCGATGAATTACAGGAAAAGATCAAAGCCGTGCTTGAGTCCCAAGACCCCGAACTGGTCAAACGCGAACTCAAAGAACAATTCGAGAAGAAAGAAATCAGTATTGATGAATTTGCCAATGGAATTGCCGAAGCCGAGCACATCATACAGGAAGTCAAAGGCCAGTACGATTTCGTTCATTATGACATAAAGAAGATTGCCAATCATTATTACATTCCACTGATTACATCGCTATCCGCAGATGATAAAAATGCCCTCCTGCGTTATGTCATTACGGTCAAAAGTGAAATTGAATTCCTAAAGAAGCTGGAAGAATATATTGCCCAGCCTAACAGTCGCTTCAAGGAATTCGACTGGTGGATGTTTAGCAAACTCGACCAAACGAATGACAAGGTGTTTATTCCCTACTACAACCGCAACAACAATGCGATGAGCAGCTTCTTCCCCGATTTCATCTTCTGGATGCAAAAAGGAAAAGATTACTATATCGCCTTCGTTGACCCCAAAGGCACAAAGATCAGCGATTATGAATACAAAGTTGATGGCTATGTAAAATTGTTTATGGAAAACGCCAATCTAAAGCCTTTCAAATACAACGACTTGAAAGTGCGTATCGGGCTTGCACTTGTCACAGATAATAGTGGTGTCGTAGGCGATCGTCATCGTGAATTCTGGATTGATACACCCGATGGAATATTCAGGCGGTTGGGCATGTAATCCCCACCCCGCCGCATCCTCACCTCGCCGCCAAGCGCAGAACGTAAGCGCCCCGTCCAACAAAGGAAGATTGACGGCGAAGTAAAGAGGATTGTAAGCGAAGAAAGCAGGATTACAAGCGAACTAAAGAGGATTACGGGCGAAGTAAGGAAGATGGAAGGCGAAGTAAAGAGGATTGAAGGCGAAGTAATGAAGATTGCAAGCGAAGAAAGCAGGATTGAAAGCGAACAAAGGAAAATGTCGTCAACAGGCGGAAAAACCGCCTGAAATCATTGAAAGAGCTAAAAAAGGAGCTACAAATGGCAACACCTGCCCTGGCGGGCGGTGCCAGGGAAGATCAGACCAAACGCATCGCGCCCGCCCAACAGCAAACCGACTTGGACGCTTACACGGCTTTGCAGGGAATCGCCACCTACGCCCCCGCCAACACCGCCTATGCCAAAATAGCGGTCACAGAGCCAAATACACGGCATTGAAAGCTGCTCAGGATGCAGAACTTGCCGCACAGGTTGCTCTGGCAACCGCGCGCGATGCCGCTACTGCCGCTCGCGGTGCAACCCGCCGCGTGGGACTTCCACAACAACATGCTGGCGGTCAAGGAGCAGGTCATCGCTCAATTCGGCAAGAACTCCGACCAGGTGCAGGCATTGGGCTTGAAGAAGAAGTCCGAATACAAAGCGCCTACTCGCAAGGCAAAAGCCGCCTAACACGATGAGAGCCTCTCCAATCGGGAGGCTCTTTATATTTAAGGCTTATTGGGTTTTGCAGTAGATTCAAAAAGGCATTGGAAAATCGGAAAACCCTCCTTGGGGGATGTAGTACCCGAAGCGCAGCGACAGGTATATAATGTGACATCGCAAATGTCCACAGGCGGACACGTCCGCGTGGGAGGGGGAGATTGATCAGTTGGTCGCTGCGCGTCAACTGTATGGGTTGTCCGAGGGTGAGGTCAAGATTGTGGAGGGGAAGGTATGAAACCATCCACGAATATGACCACGAATAAACGAATGATGGCGGGCATTCGAGTATTCGTTTTGAATTCGTGGACGGTTGTGTTGAGCCGCGAACCGCAGGCGGATACGTCCGCGCCTGCCCTGAGTGCAATCGAAGGATGGGAGGGGGAGATTGATCAGTTGGTGTATGGGTTGAGTCAAGAGGAAATAAATATCGTTGAAGGAAAGGGATGAACTATGGAAGAAGACGAAGAAAAACTTCAATTTAAATGGGATCCAGAAAAAGCCGAAAAGAACTTGAAAAAGCATGATGTCAGTTTTGAAGAAGCGAGTACAATATTTGACGATCCGCAGTTCATCAGTTTTTTAGATGAAGCACATTCAGCAGAAGAAGAACGCCATATCACAATTGGACTGTCCAATAAGGGACGCCTTTTAATGGCTGCGCATACTGAACGTAAAAATTGATCCGCTTAATCAGCGCGAGAAAGGCGACAAAAAATGAAGAAAAATTCTACAACGAAGCAGGATAATTACGAATTGGAGGATGAGTACGACCTCTCCAAAATGACGATTTTGCCCAAAGGACGTTTTGATCCCAAACGCAGGCTTGGGTCGAATATTGTTCTCTTAGACCCCGATATTGCCAAGGCATTTCCAAACGATGAAGCGGTCAACGAAGCGCTGCGGGTCATCTTGAAAGCGACAAAAAGATCACATATCCCTGCTTGATGTTTTGAAAGACAGAAGCCAATTAACGAACTCATCGCGAAAATCCTGACAGCCAAGCGCGGCGAACCGCCCCGCAAAGGACAGCGGGATCTGCGACAGGCGGACACGTCCGCGTGGGAGAGGGAGATCGATGCGTTGGTATATGGGTTGTATGGGTTGAGTCAAGAGGAAATTGATATCGTGGAAGGTAGACCCTAAAGATTTCTTTCGCTGAACTTCGTCACGTCTGGCGGGAGAGTCTTGCATATCAAGGCGACTGATAGCAAAGGAAACCTTTAGGGTCTGGATAATACGAGACGTTTCTATCATTGATATAAATCCAATTTGGCAGAGGAAAGTTTGGATTGGGGATGACCTCTCTCCCCACTCTCTACCCTAAAGAGGGAGAGTGCTTGTTGCGTGATGACTTTGTTAATTTGCAAAGCAATGCATAAACCGCTTAGTAAGCGGACCAGCCATTCCTCCTTGGGGGATGTAGTACCCGAAGCGCGGCGACGGGTATATAATGTGACATCGCAAATGTCCGCAGGCGGTTATTCAGACAGTTCACCCGCATCGTCATCTATTCATAAAGGTCAGGCAGGAGGCAAACATCATGAGCCGAAGGGAAAGAACAAAAGACTTTGTTGCCCAGATCATTCCAGTCATTCTATTGGGTTTTTACATATTTGCAATTGGCACAGCCGTCAACTCCACGTTTCTGGCAGCCAGAAAATGCGGCACCAATTCTGCCTGTGCGCTAGCGCTGCACTCGAAAAGCATCGAGGGCGTTAATCTGATCCTGAACGTCGTCGGCGGTCTGATATCCGCGCTGGTGATCACAGAACTGGCCATTACGCAGCCCGGCGAACTGCCGTCTGCCAAGCTGATAGATAGAAGGCTGACAAGATCCTCGATGCAGCTTAGGAAACTCGTCTCCACAGCCTATATTGTTGTCTGGATCATATGCGGTGTGACATCCGTTGTCATCTATATTCTGTATCCCACTGCCATCCCAGCGCCGTTGAGTGAGTTTGCGAAAGCCTGGCTGGGGTTAGCCCTTGCCTCAGCATATTCCTATTTGGGGATCAGGTAACCGTTGGCTGATATTAGCGGCGTAAAACAGCAAGTGCCCACACGCAGAAGCGTAGGCATAGCCACAATCCTCGCCAGCGATTGCAGGCACATATACGCCATTCTGTTTAACGATCTTCAGCGGATCCACAGGCTGGGTCTTATTCGGCATCGTCTGGAGTTTGGCTGTTTTCTTCATCACACTTAAATCCCTTTTCTTTACAAAAATTTCCGTCCTGATGTCGAATATCAGCTTTTTGTTGATGGGCTGGATCATCGTTTTTCTGATCGGCCCCATTTATTGCCGTATCAAATGGGATGGCTTAATAAAAAATCGGTTGTAATTTTCACCCTCAACAATGCTATACTAATATTGTTTCAATTGTTCGATTTTACTTTAAGACAGAGAAGAGGATTTGGATATGACTAAGATCATTCGCAGCGCTCTGTTAGTAACGATTGTGCTGGCACTGGGGTCGTGCAGTTTGTTTGGCGTTCCGGCGGCGGCGACAACCAATTCCCTGATGGCAGACCTTCCAGCATTCGGATTAACCGTCCAGGTTCAAAACGCAGCGGATGTCTTCAATACAGTCGGTCAGATCATTAATTATAATTATGTCATTAATTACACGGGAAGCGCCGCCCTGGCAGGGCCTGTTACCGTGGCAGACGCTCAGACGCCGGTCACCTGTCCGGATCTGGTTACCATTGGCAACCTCAATGCCTCCCTCGACCAAAACGAAACGATTATCTGTAAATCAGCTTATAGCATCACCCAAACAGATATCAATACAGCTGCGGTAACGAAAAACGCAATTGCCACTGCGGGCGGTATCAGTTCGAACACTGCGAATATTGTGACTGCCATTGTGCAAAACAAAACCCTGACGCTCACAAAATCCGCCAACCCGGCCACCTACAATCAACTCGGCCAGGTCATCACGTATACCTATAATGTCAAGAACACCGGGAACATGCCTCTCGGCCCAACCCAATTCACAGTCACTGACAATCGCATACCTGCGCCGCTCAACTGCGGATCAAATACGGTCACCCTGCTCCCCACTGAAACCATAAGCTGCACAGCGACCTACACCATCGTTCAAGCGGACCTGAATGCTGCCAATGTCACGAACAGCGCCACCGCATCTGGAGGCGGAGCGGGGCCATCCCAACCGGCGACCGCCATCGTTAATAACAGCAATGTAGTTCAACCTAACTCAACTTCACCCGCGAATCTACCCGCTGGTACCACCATTCAACACAAAGTTGTGGCTGGTGAATGGCTGCTCCAAATTGCGCGCTGTTATGGAGCAAGCTTCACCGAGGTGCGTAATGCCAATACACATATCACCGACCCCAACATGATCTCAGCTGACACAACGGTCACCGTGCCGCGTATAGGCGGTGTCGGCAAAATTTACGGCCCTCCCTGTGTGGGGCCTCATACAGTTCAAACAGGAGATACCTGGGCTTCCATCGCGCAACGATACAACGCGGATGTCCTTGTTTTACAGGCAGCAAACCAGAACAGCACCTTATCGGTTGGCAGTGTCATCAAGGTGCCGCTCAACTCATCCACTGGAGTCGTCAGCGCTCCTGGGCCAACCCCAACTTCAGCTCCATCCTCAACAGACCCGATCCGCATCAGTTTTGCTCAAGGCACTACTTCATCAACGATCAACGGAAGCATTGCCGCGCAAGGCGCAACTGTCCGCTATGTAGTTGCAGGCGGTCAGGGCCAGCTTATGACCGTCACGCTCACATCCACACCTGCCAATGAAATTGCCTGGGCGGTTTACAACCCCAGCAGCGTTGCCATCAGGCCATTGGACGCAAACACTTCCTGGAGCGGAACACTTCCAGCAAACGGAGACTACCGAATTGACATAATCAGTATTCTCGGCAATGCCAGCAAAACTTATACGCTCGTAGTGAGCATTACAACACCCGCGCCTGCCGACATACCATAAGCTTTTTCTCAATTATAAAAGCACGCGGCCCAAACGGCCGCGTGCTTTTATGGGAATTTTCGGGCGCTACTTCATCGGTGAAATAAACGCGCATCGGACGGCAGCAGGCAAGGGTACACAAAGACACGCGCTCCTTCATACATCCAATTGGGTGTGTTTCATTATCAGTAAAAACCGTCCCGAAGGTTGGCACAAACGACCAAATTTTCTCGACAAAACCTTCGGGACGTTCTTTTTGTCAACTCGTTTGAAACACACCACTTCCAATTGGTCTAAACCAGACTATCACCCAAAAGTTCTAATCCATCCGAAAATCATTAGGGATTTCATTTTGTTCGTGTACAATATCTGACACCATAAAGGTATCCATGCGAATTGCTTTTATCTCGGACATTCACGGAAATTTCACCGCCCTTCAGGCGGTTCTCGCGGACATTAAATCACAAAATATTGACCAGATCGTTTGCCTCGGGGATACCGTCACGCTTGGACCGCAACCCAAGGAAGTATTGAATACCCTCAGGGAATTAAATTGTATACTGATCAAGGGGAATCATGATGCGGCTATTTTAGATCCTGAAGAAGCTGAAAAATATGAAATTACAGAACATCTTATCCCGGATCTATATTGGGGCAGAGAGCGGCTGACGCTGGATGATCTAAATTTTATCGGGTCGTTTAAATCTACGCACGAAATTAAATTATCGAACGGGGTGACCATACTTTGCTTTCACGGATCGCCGCTTTCACCCACCGACCTTATTCAATCCACAACTCCAACCAATGTGCTGGACCGATATTTTGAAGGATATAAAGCCGATGTCTTCATTGGCGGGCATTCACACATTCAAATGTATCGCCGCCACGGAGAAAAGCTTGTTTTAAATTCAGGGAGTGTGGGTAACACCTTCGTATTCGCTTACGCGCCCGGCAATATACCCAGCCTGTTGCCGTGGGCTGAATATACGATCATCAGCCAGAATGAAAATTATCTGGATGTGGATTTACGCCGCATCTATTTTGACACCGATGAATTAATTAAGCTGGTTAAGCAAAGCGGCCTGCCCGGCACTGACTGGTGGCTCCGCCAATATCCAAAATAATACAAAAACAACTGGTGTATATTACCCTCAATTAATAAGAAAAATAAACGGGCGCAAGCCGCCGTTCTCGGCGCAGGGAGCAAACTCATTTACATACTTTGCGTGCACACTCATTACAAGTACATTGCAATTGAAATGGAGTAAAATTATCCCATAATTCGAATTTCACAAAATAACAGAGGTAGGAGGTAAGGCCCATGTTTGTTACCAGGAATCTTTACCAGAACGACGATGCGTGGAAAAAGACCCCTCTTGGCAATTCCAGTGAGACCATCGGCGGATGGGGATGTTTGCTTACGTCTGTCACCATGATGCTTAATGGAATCGGTTATAACGAGACCCCGGTCACCGCCAACGAAAAATTTAAGAGCGCTGGCGGCTTTAGCGGGGCACTTTTTATGCCGAGTTTCCTCCCCTATGTTTGGCCCAATTGCGCCTATAACGATATGCAATACTGTGAGGCGTATCCTGCGCCCATCGCCCAGATCGATGCGGCGGTAGCGGCTGGCAAGCCTGTGATCCTGCAAGTGGATTGGAACAAGCAGGCGGGTCTTCAAACTCATTTTGTTTTGGTAAAAGAAAAAAAGGGGAGTGATTATTCGATTTACGATCCATATAAATATGGCGGCGACGGCCCCGATAAAGAAGTATTGCTCACCACACGCTATAAATATAATGGCGCAAAATTAGAATCAGAGATCAGCGCTGTATTGTGGTTCAACTCCTATAGCAGCACCCCGCCTGAACCTCCCAAAGTAACAAAAGTTCCCGTTCCTGCTGAAAATTATATTATTTATGCCGGTGAAGATGATCTATCTTTGCGCGCAGAACCTTCCGTTGGCGGGTATTTATGGAAGCGTATGTTGCTTGGAACAGAACTGATCTGCCTTGAATCCAAGTCCCAGGCCAGGGCCAAGATTGGCGTACAAGGCCAATGGATTCAGGTGCAGGATCCAAAGGGAGAGCAGGGATACGTAGCCGCCTGGTATGTTTCCGAACAAAAAGGAAAACCCGCTTCTTCTTCGACCACGATATCTGTTCCCTCACAAGGGGCTGTATCCGCACCCGGTGCTGCGCCGAAACCCGGTTCCGCACCAGCCCCGAAGCCGGCTACTGCGCCCGTACCCGCTGGCGCTATGGCGCTCTATCCCACGGAAGAATTATCCTTCCGATCCCAACCTGTAATCTCGCCGGAAACTTTAATTCGGCGGGTTCCTACAACGGAGCAATTAATCAGCGTTGAGCCGGTCAGCCAGGCGATTGCAAAAGTTGGCGTAAAAAACCAATGGATAAAGGTTCGTGATGCAAGCAAAAAGGAAGGATATGTTGCCGCATGGTACGTTAAATACAGCGGCGGATTGACTGCGCAGGCAACTGCATCAACCCCAACAACAGGTGGAACTACAAAGGTGAAAGCCGCAGCCGAAGGCGTAGCCCTCCGCAATCAACCGGTGGTAAGCGACGCTTCTTTGATCAAAAGAGTGGCGATCAACTACGAATTCACCATAACAGAACCAGGCGGTGAAACAAAAGTTGGCGCAAACGATAAATGGATCAAGGTAAAAGATGCCACGCACGAAGGCTATGTGGCAGCCTGGTTTGTTTCCCGATAGTTGGAATTTAGGTCTTGATTAAATAATGGGAGAAGCCGATATGGAAACTCAACCTCAACAAGTGACCCCTATCTTGCAAGTTGCCTGGACACGTTTTGCCCAACTGGACGCAGCATCATTAAGGCGGTCAAAAGCGCACCTCCGTATGAGGCGGTGGATCGCAGTTCTTGGTGTTCTGGCAACTTTATTTGCCATCCTTACCACACTATTTCCCGCTGACAGCTTGGTGGGCCTGATTCTTAAAATATTTCTGATTGCCATCCCTATTATAGGATCGATTCTCGCCGCGTTCGTGAGTAAGTTCTTCTCAACCGGCGACTGGTTGGTGACACGCGCAGGCGCAGAAGAGATATTAAAAGAAATCTACTCTTACCGCACCATTCTGCAAAAGGAGCCAACTCGACGCGTCTG
Source organism: Anaerolineales bacterium (assembly GCA_038250295.1). GTDB lineage: Bacteria > Chloroflexota > Anaerolineae > Anaerolineales > Villigracilaceae > Villigracilis. Next base: position 10,916 of record JBBSCM010000080.1, read on the forward strand.
GCTTGAAAAAAGATTGGAAGAAATTCAACGCTCCGTTTATCAAGGGATGAACGGTGAATTGCTTCTTGAACCATATGATGGGGTTCTTCCGCCCACTTCACGCTTTAATCCAAGCTATCCTAATACCGATCCAGGCTTTCACGACTTAACAGGCGATGAATATTTTAGCTACAGACTTGAAAATGAATTAGGCTGGCATACTCGCGAAGTAATCAGAAGACAAAAAGAGCGGACGCGCCTGCAAATCTGGATCTTAATTGCGGGCGGTATGGGCGCCTTTCTCGCGGCGTGGGGACCTCCGATCGCTTTATGGGTTGCCCTCTCCGCTGCTTTCGCTTCCGCTTTTATCGGCTGGCAGGAATTGCGTAATTTGGATTCAGTGGTTCGAAATTACAGCAAAGTGATCATGGAATTAAACATTCTGTTCGACCACTGGAAAAACCTGGAGAGCGAAGAACAAAATCAGACAGAGTTCTTTAAAACGGTACGATCCACAGAGGATATTCTGTGGGCCCAAAATGTGGAATATATCAAGGCCATGCAGGAAGCCCTGAAGGAATCCGATCTGGAGGAAGAGACCAGCCTGATCAACCGTGTGATCAAAGAGCAGCGTGAATCTGACCGCCGCTTCAAGAATGAAATTACAGAGGCAGTGGTCGATTTCACACGAGAGACCCTGGTTGAAACTGAAGAAACGATGACTGAAACTTTCAAGTCTGCGCTTGGCGCACTTGCAGAGGATGCATCGTCTGAATTGGTGCAGGCCGAACTTGCGGCCATGCGGGACGCCGTTCATAATGTCGTCGAAAACATTACAGAACGCATTGGCTTATCATCCTCTATAAAAGAAATGGAGGATGAATTCAAGGATGTGGAAATTAGCGGCAATACCCCTGTCGCCGTGCTTAATAGTATGATGTCACGCCTGCCAAAATCTCAGGATCCTGTTGGTTAGGCAATATCAAGGACAACCACTATGACTGAGCAAAATGTAAACACTCCGAAAGAAAAAATAATTCCGCAAGTCACTCCTACTCCTGAAATACCCTCGACACCGCCTTCTCCTGCTGCTGTCGGCGTTATTACCGCTGCCGTCCAGAATACAAAAGAGGAGAAGGATGCCAAGTTAAAGAATCCTGTGGATGTGGCCGAAGCGGATGAAATGTCCAGCTTGGTGCGCCCGGAAATTCGTCCGCATGTTTTTGTGGTGATGCCGTTTGGAACCAAGAAAGGCGGCGATGGGTCGATTTACAACTTCAACGAGATCTATAAGACCTTGATCAAACCCGCGCTTGAAGAAGCAGGTTTCGAACCATTCCGCGCGGACGAAGAAACCACATCCGGCGACATTCTGACGGATATGTTTCAAGAATTACTACTGGCGGACCTTTGCTTATGCGACCTGAGCATTGATAATGCAAATGTTTATTACGAGCTTGGCATCCGGCACGCATTTCGCAAACGAGGCGTGGTGCATATCCAAGCCGGACGCGCATATATGCCCTTTGATATTTTCAATGTCCGCACTCTGCCGTATCATATTACGGCGGAAGGTGTGCCGGACCCGGCCTTTATCAAAAGTGATATTCAAGCAATTGTCCGCATGACAAAAGATACGTGGGCCTCTGACCGTGATGCAATTCACAGCCCGATCTTCAACTTACTCTCCGGGTTAAAGGAACCGGAACTAAAAACTTTGCGCACCCCATTGGCAATAGGTTTTTGGCGCGAATATAACGAATGGAAAGACAAAGTCACTGTTGCACAACGCCAAAAACGCATCGGCGATATATTGCTGCTGACTGAAGAAATACAGAATCCTCTTATCAAAGAAGAGGCAATTGGGGAGGCAGGTCTGGCCCTCAAAAATATGGGACGCAACGAACTTTCACTGGCACAATATCGAAAAGGATTGGAAGTAAATTCAAGCAGCCTTATCTTCCGGCGGGAAGAGGCATTTAACCTGAATCGTCTTACGCGCGTGGACGAAGCCATTGTAAAAATTGAAAACCTGCTCGCCGATTATCCAAACGATAGTGAAGTGATCTCGTACCTGGGCCGCATATACAAGGAAATGTGGACCGATTCATGGAAGAATATCACCGACAAAAACAAGCGCATGAAAAGCGCGTTTGACTCCTATCACTGGTTGATCAAGTCGGTAGATATTTACCTGAAAGGCTTCAACATCGACTTGAACAATTATTACCCCGGGGTCAATGCGCTCACACTTTCCACTCTTGCCCTGCACCTGGCTGATAAATTTGATGATAAAAAGGATCCCGATCCGGATATTACCCACATCCGCAACCATATCTCTGAATTGCGCGGCGCACTGATTTTCGGTCTTGAAACCAAGGCGGACGATGACAAAGCGGATTACTGGACCTTGATTTCGCTTGCTGAGCTAAGAGTACTGACTGCGGAAAATGTTGCCAGCGTAATTCGATCCTATCGCAAAGCGCTCACGGCCTCACGCCGAAATCTTTTCTTTCTGAATTCATCCCTGGCGCAACTGGAAATACTCAAAGCCCTGGGCCTGCGGGACGAATTTGTACAGGCAGGCATCGGTACAATCCAGGAAGAAATTGCGCGGGTCGATGACGATGGCACAGCCACGCCTGAAAAGCAAAAAAGATCCTTGAAAAAGAAAAAGGTTGAAGGGCAGGTTTTCCTTTTCACCGGTTATATGATCGACTTTCCAGCCAAGGAAAAGAAAACTTTCCCCGCAGATAAGGAAAGTGACATACGTCTCGAGATCATCAAGAAGCTGGAAAAATTCAACGCAGGGCCAAACGACCTGGCGTTCACAGGTGGCCTCTCTGCCGGGAGCGAGATCATTTTTGCAGAGATTTGCGCAGAGATGGGAATTCATGTGGAAGTCCACCTGCCCCTGCCTGAAGCAGCTTATATCCGTGAATTTGTATCGCCCGGCGGCGATGCATGGGTGGAACGTTTTTACAAGATCCGCAGTCACCCCTTGGTGGATGAAATGTACCAGCTTGAAAATGTTGGCAAACCCAGGGAGGGCGACGATCCCTATGAACGCAACAACCGTTGGGCGCTGTATTCATCCCTCATTCGCGGAATTGAAAAAGTCCGCCTCATCGCCATATGGAATGGATTAAACAGCAGGCCGAAAGACCGCGACGCGCGCCTCATCCGTCACATGATCGAACTAATGCGCGAGACAGGAGGCGTGATCGAACAGATCAACACATCCAAATATGTCTATGGTTTCGTTGCCGGGGCCTACGACGGTTTACCCGATCTAAGCAAACCAGTACCCGCTAAAATATCCA
>JBBSCM010000081.1:0-13935 GCA_038250295.1 Anaerolineales bacterium
ATGAACGCATACAACCCAAGCGCGCGACGGCGTTTAAGCGCCTCGCTCCATTTGAAGATGGTGTTCATGGGTGTACATAATAACGAAAGCACAAGTAAAGTAATGGCATGACGGCCGGTGCGTCGTTCAAGGTCTTGAATGGGATTGGCCGATAGATTGCCTGTAACCAGATCAAAGATCAAAAGAATAATACCTGACCACGCATAAATGTGTAGGGCAATTTGGAGGGGTGTGTAGGGGAATTTTTTCATAAGCGGCTATATCGTCCCGAAGGTTGATAAAATTAATTGTATTGTATTGGAAAACCTTCGGGACGCTCTCGGCCTAATAATTCGCAGTCAGACTCATTCCTTTATAAAGCGCCGCAACCTGCTCGCCATAACCATTGAAAGGCAGTGTGGGCCTGCGGCTGAGTTCGCCGATGCGGCGCTCAGAAGCTTGTGACCAGCGCGGATGATCGACATCGGGATTCACATTTGCATAAAAGCCATATTCATTCGGGGCAATATTATTCCATAACGTGGCAGGCATTTCGGTAACCAGCTCGATCTTGACAATGGATTTAATGGACTTGAAACCATATTTCCACGGTACAACCAAACGGATGGGCGCGCCGTTTTGCGTTACATTGGGTTCTCCATATAGACCTGTGGCAAGGATCGCAAGTTCGTTCATAGCTTCATCGAGACGCAATCCCTCCTGATACGGCCATGGATAGAACGGGCTTTTTTGCCCGGGCATTTCTTCGGGACGATATACAGTTTCAAAACGCACATACTTTGCATCTGAAGTTGGCTCCACCATCTTCAACAAACTCGCGAGTGTAAAACCAGTCCACGGGATGACCATGCTCCACGCTTCCACGCAACGCAAACGATAGATGCGTTCTTCTTGTGGAAATAACTTTAAGAGATCTTCAATAGCAAACGTTTTCGGATTGTTGACAAGGCCGCCCACTTCCACGGTCCATGGGGTGGTTTTGAAATCACCGACAAGGCCAGCCACTCCCTGTTTATCGACTGTGAACTCATAATAGTTATTGTAGTTGGTGATGTCTTCATAACTATTGACTGGATTCCCCAATTCATCGGTCGCACTACTGGACGTTGGAACTGGTTCAGCGTTCTGAGTCACTTCCGCCGCCTTGGGCGCGCAGGCAGCCAAAAGCGCCGCGCCTGTGACAACGGTGGCCGCTTTCATAAAATCACGCCGCGAAAGATACACATCCTTTGGCGTGATCTCGGAAGAACGAACGGGAATGGTTTTGTATAAATTGGTCATGAGTAAAGTCTCCTCTGGTTGGTCTTCCTCTGGAATCGGACAGCTCGCTGTCCTAAGTTTGCAGCAGCAAGCTACTGCACTCCAGAGTTTTGCTACTCTGCGAGCAAGCTTTGAATGGCGGCTTCGGTGGTTTTGTAGCCGCCTTCGCCGATGTGGGTATAGCGAAGATGTCCATTTTTATCTATTAGATACAACGTCGGCCAATAGCGATTCTTGTAGGCTTTCCATGTGGCGCCATCGTTATCTTGCGCAACAGCATATTTAATTCCATTGTCTGCAATCGCGGCTTGCAGGTTGGTGATATCTTCTTCAAAAGAAAATTCGGGGTAATGATTGCCAATGATGACAAGTCCCTGATCGCGGTATTTTTCGTCCCATTCCTTCAACGAAGGAATCACATGTTGGCAATTAATTCAGCCAAAGGTCCACATCTCTATTGCGACGACTTTGCCGCGCAAGTCTGCCAGGCGCAAAGGCGCATCCACATTCAGCCAGATATCATTCGTTAGTTCGGGAGCAGGCCCGAGGTCAGGCAGAGAAGCGGATGAAGTTGATTTGGTCACAGGCTCGGTTCCTGTTGCGGCTGTCGCGCAGGCGGTCAATCCAAAGATCAATCCAAGGTACCATAAGCGTTTCATGTGTAGTCTCCTTGATGCCCCCATTCTAAGAAAACTTTCTTACAAAAAGATTACACGAGGTTAAGAGTTTTGTTAAGGCAGGCTGAATATAAATCGACTGCCTTGACCTTGCTCGCTGTGTACTTTAATATCCCCGCCATGCGCCTGCACAATGCCGCGAGAGATGGCCAGCCCAAGCCCGGCGCCGCCTGTTGCGCGGCTGCGGGATTTATCTCCGCGATAAAAACTTTCAAATACATGCGGGATGTCTTCATCACGGATGCCTTCGCCTGTGTCCGACACGCTCACTTCGACACCTGAAGCTATTCGCCGCGCACGGACCTCCACATAGCCCTCGGGGGACGTATGCCGCAAGGCATTCCCGATTAGATTATTCAAGACACGCCCGATACGCTGTGTGTCCATCATAACGGGGTCAACATTTGCCTCCACACTGCCTTCGAGTTTTACTCCCTGACGAAGAGCCAATTCAGAAAAAGATTCAAGCGTATCAGAGATCAGATCAGACAAGGATGATTCGGCGCGGTCAAGCGGAATCCCGCCGGTATCCAATTGCGCCATTTGAAACAAGTCATCGATCAATACAGAAAGCGAACGCACATCGCGCTGCGTCGTGCCCAAATAGCGCTTGATCGTTTGTGGATCATCTACAACGCCGTCTTCCAACGCTTCGAGGATTGCGCGGATGGATGCGAGCGGGGTTTGCAGATCGTGCCCAACCCATGCAATCAAATCTGCGCGCAGGCGTTCAAGCTCGCGTTGTTTGGCATCCACCAGCTCAAGTTGTTCCGCCATTTGATTAAAAGTATTTGCAAGCGCGGCAACTTCATCACGTCCGGTAATGGGGACGCGTGTTCTCAACTCGCCTTTTGCAAGTTTTTCCGCCGCATCTTTAAGTAAATAAATTCGGCTTGTAATGGCGCTGGATAGAAAATATCCCAACACCATAGCCATGCCGCTTGCAAAAATAAGCAAAACGATTGCAAGCAAAAGGTCATGTTCGCTGGCAAACATCATTTGCGCAGAGAACCAGACATTAAAGAAAGTAAGCAGGCTCGAAAGCGCATACCCGCCCAGCAAAGACCAGCGCAAGGTTGGAGAAAGAGTCATCCAGCCCAGGCGATAGGCAATATAGCCTGCCGCCACTGAGACCAACGCAGTAATGCCAAGGAACATTGCCATCAAGCCAAGTTCGCCCAATGGCGGCGCCATCAGCATTTTGAAGATGCCAAGTGACAGCGCGGTGATGAGCAAAATGCCCAATACAAAACGGGTGATCAAAGGAATGCGATCAAAGAAATTTTTCATGGTTCAAATTTATATCCCACGCCCCAAACGGTAATAATATGTTTTGGCGAGGACGCGTCATTTTCGATCTTTTCACGCAGGCGGCGCACATGCACAGTGACCGTGCCGGGGTCGATATAATCCGCGCGCCCCCAGACACGTTCCAATAATTGATCGCGTGTAAACACCTGTTTTGGATGACGCGCCAACAGATAAAGCATGTCAAATTCTTTCGCAGTCAATTCGATTTGAGACTCTTTAGCGGTAACCACTCGTGTCAGTGAATCGATTGTGATCGTAGGAAAGGATAACGCCCGCTCAGACTCAGCCTCCACCTGATCCCGTCCAACGCGCCTTAACACGGCCCGCACACGGCTCACCAACTCCTGCGGACTAAATGGCTTGACCACATAATCATCCGCGCCCATTTCCAGGCCGGCGATTCGGTCAATTTCTTCGCGCCGCGCAGTGACCATGATGATGGGCACATTGCTATGGTCACGCAGCCAGCGTGTGAGGGAAAGCCCGTCTATTTCAGGAAGCATGAGGTCCATCACCACCAAATCCGGTATCTGTTTTTCAAGCATGGACATGGCCTGCCTGCCATCTTTTGCAGTTTGCACCTGAAAGCCGGCCCGGCTTAAGTACAACCCCACCACTTCTGCAATGCTGGGTTCATCTTCCACAATGAGGATGCTTTTTTCATTCATACCTGAAATGATACCTGATTATTGAGGGAGGATATTAATAAATCCTTACGACTTGCCTGAATCATTAATCCTTCTGTAAGGGTCTAACATGCCTCTTGTAATAACCTTTGATTAACCTTGTGCCATCAACCAATTCAAAGGAGAAATATGAAAACAAAACAAGTTCTTTTCAACATGGTTCTATCGGCGGTTTTTCTCGTCAGCGCCTGCAGCGGGGCAACTACGCCGACCGCAGACACGCTGATGGATAAAGAAACCCCAACTGCAGACGCGATGATGGATGAAGAAACGCCAACTGCAGACGCGATGATGGACAAGGAAACCCCGACCGCAGATGCAATGATAAACAAGGAAACGCCGGCGGCAGATGCGATGATGGAAACCCCAGCCTGGTACTCCGCATCTCTCACCGACGCAAGCACAGGACAAACTTTCACGATCAACGATTTCAAAGGCAAAGTTATTCTTGTGGAAGCAATGGCAATTTGGTGCCCAACTTGTCTTAAACAGCAGGGACAGGTAAAAGTCTTGCGTGACTCACTTGGTCAACGGGATGATTTCGTAAGTATTGGTTTGGGTATTGATCCCAATGAAGATTCGGCCAGCCTGAAATCTTATGTGGAAAATAATGGTTTTGACTGGCTGTATGCAGTTTCCAATGCGGATGTTTCAAGTGAGATATCCTCTTTATATGGCGATCAGTTCCTCAACCCGCCATCCACGCCGATCGTGATCATTGACCGTCATGGTGAAGCGCATCCAATGCCCTTTGGATTAAAAAGCGCAGATGAATTGTTAAAATTCATTCAACCTTTCCTCGACGAAGCGATATAAATTATAAATGCTCGTCAAGGCATAAACACCTTGACGGGCAAAGGAACTATATGGAAACCATTATCACATCTTTAACGATTGGTTTATTGGCAACCACCAGTCCCTGCGTATTGCCTTTGTACCCTGGCTTTCTCGCCTACCTCAGCGGCGGACAGGAGGGATTGCAGGGAAAAACCAGCCGCTATTTTCTTGGTTTTTTTGTATTGTTCGGCGTACTGACCATGATGCTGGCTCTCGGCGGAGTGATTGCCCTGCTATCTGTTTCAATTGGAAAAGCGCTTTCATTTATTATCCCCATTGCAGACGCAATCATCATAATTTTTGGAATCATGCTGCTGGTAAACGTTAATCCATTCAAAAAATTGCCGCAGGTACAAGTCCCATTTTTATCTCATCCATTTGTAAATGCTTTTGTATATGGGTTGTTATACGGGCCGATTGCATTGCCATGCTCCGGCCCCTTGGTGGTGAGCATCTTTGCGTTGTCGCTCACCGTTGCAGATGCTCTGGGAAAATTAAACGTATTCTTTTGGTTTGGAATGGGATTTGGTATTCCGCTTTTGGCGCTGTCATTTCTTTCCGGCGCGGCACAACGCTGGATCACACGTCAATTTGCCATGCGCGCGCAATTGATAAACTTTGCAAGCGGATTATTATTACTCGGCGTGGGGATTTACGACCTTACAGTTAATTGGGAATTGATCAAAGTGTATCTTGGTTAATCCAGTTTTCTGATCACCGGATGGAATAATGGCAAAGGCTGATAAAAGCGGTTATTCCCTCTGCGGCAACAAAGACAGTGGTCACGCCAACTGTATCGATCCGCCAGCCAGTGAATGCAAAGCCGATCGGGAGCAAAACAGCGAGCGCGTTATATATATTTGAAATTCAAGTTTGTAAACAGGCATGGTTTTGGCTTGTTAAATAAAAACTCTCCTGATTAACTGGAGAGCTTTATAAATTAATGGAAATACAGATCATTCAGTAAACGAATCGATTCCGGCCTGCAGGGTCTCGTAATTTGGGATGTTTTGCAGGAAGCCGGTAATACCCAGCACATGATACACCTGCGGAGGCGCGTTGCATAATTTCACGTGCGAAACTTTGAAGTGCTCTTGCGCGGGCGTGTAAAGTTTGTACACTTTTTGCATGGCGCGCATCCCGGCGCTGGTAAGCGTATCCACATCGGCGAGATTGAGCAAAATATAGCGGCTGCCTTCCTCATATGAATCGCGGGCCGTTCCGAGCAGCAGTTCTTCGCTTTGCGCGTCCAGCCAGCCGCGCAAATGAAACACGGTGACGTGTACTTTTCCCTGCACCTGTTCTTTTATGATCTTTAATGTGCTATCCATGGCTCCTCCGGTTTGACGAATTATATGTCTATTTGACTAGAATGAGAACGTTTGGCCTCGTCCGTGACTCGCAGCCTGCTCACCGCGATAAAGAGTGATCTTCCCCACGCCATAGACGCGCCACTTTCCATCGCCCTCATTGATCATGCCTGTTTGCTCGTCGATACCGATCAAAACTGCGTCAGGCAATAGTTGACTTAATTGTTTCGCCCACGCCTTCCCAAAATTATTGTGGTGCGGCAGAACACAGGCATCGGGAATCAAATTCAAACCGCGCAATAGCTTCTTTTCATATGGGTCGTAATAATGCTCGCACAAAACCATCGCCCCGGCGCTGCTCCCTGCGATGACCGCGCCCTGTTCATAAGCATCCAGCGCAGCCTGCCAGCAGACACTGTTCGCCAGAGTCTCTCCCAGATGCCGAGGAAAACCTCCCAGTAAATAGATCAGGCGCGAGGTCCGAATGGATTCGGCCAGAGTTTCATCGTTGGCACTAGCCGAGTCGATCACATCCGCAGTGAAAACATTTTTTGCGCCGAGGCTTTTGAACCAGCGGATGCCGTTATCCCCCACGCGTTTATGATTATGATCTGGCGCAGCGGCAGTGGGGATGATACAGACCGGAACATCAAATCCGCCAGCGAGTTCAATGGCGCGCAGATCGGGTTCGGACATACGTCCGCCAAATTCCGCGCCGCCTTCAAGAAGAAGATATCCCATGGGTTATGAAAATCCTTTTTTCTAATATGCAGCGAGTATAATTTAGAACCATGAAAAAAGTTGAAGCCCAATTAATACTTTGTGACTATTACAGAGAACTGAATAAAGACTCGGTATGTTTTTACACTGTTTGCAGGACTAGATAAAGGGAGAGATATGAAAAACAAGGTCGTACCATTTTCTCAAAAACTGCTGGAATTAATTTCAGAACCAAATTTTATCAAATACACTCACATCTTAAGTGAACCTAATTTTTTTACAATTGTAGGTAGAACTCATTATGAACGATGGCATTCGGCTTTTTATGGATGGCTACTCGATCCAAATGGTTCTCACTTAATGAGGGACTATGTGCTTACGAGGTTCTTATTGTTGATCTATAATGAAAAATGCTTAAAGTCATCAAACCATAATAAAAACCCTTTGTCGAGAGTTTTGCCAACAATTGAATTTGAGAATATAGAAGTTACTCCTAATGAATTCTTTTCATCTGAAGTGAGCGTAAAAGATTTGGGGCGATTCGACGTTTTTCTTACTGCTGATTATCATAATAATTCTGGAGAGTCTGGTCGGTTAAACATTGTCTTTGAATTGAAAATTGATAGTAACGTTTATGCTTCTCAATCCAAAAAATATGCAGATTGGTTATTCAAAAATCATCCTGGCGAAACAAATATACTGATTTACATTCTCCCCAAATTATTGACGGATTCAAAATCGACGGTAGGAGATTCAAGATGGTATTGTCTCGATTATCAATTGATAAATGACAAAATCCTTTTGCCAACTTTAGAACATCCCAACTTAAATCACAAAGTTCAACCTTTTATTATTCAATATATCAAGAATCTGAAGATCAGATATAAAGGAGTAAAAATGGCTATAACAAACGAAGAGAAAAAAATCGCTATGGAATTGTATGAGAAATACAATGATGTTTTCGACTCAATGTTTGATGCCTTACAAGAGGCAAACGTTATTGAATACAGCACTTCTGACATACCTGTAAAAGGAAGAAAGGCAGGAAGATTAGCTGTAAAAGTAAATGAGAAAGTCTTTGAGGCAGATACTGTTAGGATTTTACTCAAAAATATTCTGATTTATCTTGTTGATGAACGTTTGATAGAAAAAATCCCATTGCCATGGGGATTCGGCACTTCTCGATATATTGTTACCAATGAAGACGAGCCCATCCATCCAAATGGAAGAAGTTTCTTTTATCCAGAATCTTACAAAGGCTATACTATTGAGACACATTTTGCAAGAGAAAGGGCTTTGGTAGTGCTTGATTCCCTCTGCAAAAAACTGGAAATTGAATATGAACCAGTGGATGTCTAATATGAAAAAAATTATTTATCAACTCACCATTACAGATCTTCAAAACGTCGCAGAACGAGAACTTGACCGTGAACTATCTCCTGAAGAAATAAAATTGGTTCAAGATCGAGTTGGTGATTATATTTCTTGGTATGACGCGATATCGCTGGCGATTGATGAGATGATTGTTAGAAATAAGAACAAATCATAAATCGCCAGTTTCTGTGTCGATGGCAGAATTGATTGGGAAAAATTAGTTCGATTTAATTCGGGTAAAAAATAATCCCCGCACTTTTAGTGCGGGGATCCTATTCCAAACAGCCTAAACTACTGGCCTAACTTCGTAACGGCAAAATCATCAAAAGTAATATCCGTACCGTTTTCCTGGTCATCGCTTGCGGCAAAGAGGCCAACCGAGCCGCTTGTGTATGTGGAGTCTGTCACGCTGTCGATCTGCTGGCCGTTCACATATAAGGTCAGTGTTCCGCCGCCGCAATCCAGGCCAATGCGCATGGAGTCTGGCGTGGCAGAGATCACATCCGATGTGCCTTCCTTGAGGTAAACATCATCCGCCACAAGCGAAGACGTGATAAATGCATAATAACCATTCGGTGAGACACCCACATAATAGAAAGAGCTAAGTGTGCCCTGCTCATTGCACACAATCCCAAAGAACGCTTCCGGGTCTGCGCTTGTGTTTTTCACACTCGCCTCGATATGAATATTCTCGTACACCTCAGCGTCCGGCGTGGACCAGGTCACATAGAAAGGTTGAAATACGATCATGTGCAGTCCGCCTTCATAATATTCCACAGAACTGGATTCGTCTGTGCCGATGCCCCAGCCACTGCTCGAACTGGAAAAATCATCCTTCGGCAATGGGTTAAGCACCGAATCCAAACTTGGCACAGCGCAGGCGAGTGTTGCTAATGCAAGGACAATAATAAAACTAAATGCTTTTAGACCAATTGATCTCATGTTTTTCTCCTCTGTTAAAGTGGCCGATATTTTAACCTGCCATCACCGCCTGCAAAGGGTACATTACTCCCACTCTCATTCGCCGCGCTCCACTTCCACGCGCATGGCGTCGCCGTCTGTGATGACAGTGACCCACCCGCTGCGGTCGGTTCGCAGTAACGAATAACCCTCCAAAGAATCCAAAACATCCTGTGAGGGCAGCCCATCCGGGTCGCCGGCAGACACGCTCAACACCACCAATTCTGGATTTAAATTTTCAACGACGTCCGGCGGATTGGACGGCGCATACCCTGAATCTGCCAACAGAAACACATCCACTTTGCCGATCACATTCCCATATTCCAATTCCTCGAGCATCCCGTCACTCAGGCCGATGGGAAGCAGCGCTCGAAAATTTCCGTACTGGATGAGAAGCACGCTTCCCCGCGGACCTGCGGCCTGCACCTCGATAAATGAGCCATCACCCAGCTCAAGCCTTTGTCCCGTCTCCGCGCGGCTGACAGGGATTCCTTTACCTGCAAAAAATTTATCCAATGTTTGAGCAGAGAACGAGGCTTGCACATTTCCGCTCCATAAAATATTTTCAGGCGGATATCTTTCCATCACCCGCGGGAGCGCTGCCAGCTGGTCTTCCTGTGTGGAAGCAACGATCAGCCAATCCAACTTACGCGAAAAAAACGGAAGCCTTCTGCCAAGTTCATCGGAAAGTTCTGAGGTGCTTTGCCCGCCGTTGATGAGCACATTCCCGCCTTCCGGTGTTTGAATGAGAACGGCATCCGCCGAACCGACTTCGAGGAATGTAATATGAAGTTGACCATCTCCCGTCGTTGCAGATGCGCGCCACACCACGATCACGCACACGAACATCAACGTAAGAGAAGCCGTCAATGCAACGGCTCGAAGCGAACCGGCCAGGGAGTTGAACCATTCTTTAAGGCGCGGCCAGTTAAAGGTCACAGAAAGAAGCGCGATATAGAAGGCTGCCACAAGCCAGATCGATGAGTCACCCAGGTTAATAGTCCCGTGCGGCACGCGGTCAAATAATTCCACCATATGAATTGTGTATGTCGCAAAAGGCCAGGCGACCCACGCCATGAGTTGACCCAGAGGATAAATCACGAGGCTGGTGAAAACAGCCAGGCCGCTTGCGATCATCACTGCAGGCTGGACCGGCAGGATGAACGGATTGGCGATAAATGAAATAAGGGAAATACGTTTGAAGTGATAGGCCATAATGGGAATCGTGGTTAATTGAGCGGCGAATGTGAGTACGACATTATCGTTAATGATATTCGTAAGCGTGCCGGTATCGTGCTTTGAAAATTTTGCAATAAGATTACCCGTAAAGTTTGAGAATGGTTCTGCATAAAGGATAAGACCTAATGTTGCAAAGAATGAAAGTTGAAAGCCCACATCCCACAGCACGAGCGGATTGATGATCGCCATGACCAGCGCAACGATCGCGAGCGCGTTCATGCCGTCGTTGCGCCTGCCCAGTTGACGCGCCAACAGGGAAATGCTTCCCATAAACGCGGCCCGTACCACCGCCGCTTCCGCGCCAACAAGAAGAGTATAAAAGATGATCCCGAGAATGGCAAAGATCGCGCCAAATCTTTCTCCAAAAATATTCTTGAAAATGGAAAAGAAAATACCCGCGATAATGGCCATATTAAAACCCGAGATCGCAATGATATGCGCTGTGCCCGTATTCTTGAATGCGTTCTGCAGATCGCGTGTGAGGCCTGTATCCACGCCGAACAAAATACCTGCCAGCAGGGAAGCCTCAGGGTCATTGAAAAGGCGGTAGGTATTTTGAAGTAAATTTGATTTAAGTTTATAAAGAGCTGTTTTAAAGTTGTCCCCGTCATTGCCGGGCAGAGTTGTCACCTCCGCAATAGACATGTAGGAATAAACGCCTTCGCGCGCAAGATAATCGCGATAGGAAAATTCCTCGTCTTCAGGCGGGGTTTTTAATTTTCCGCGCACACGCACCCGTTGACCATATTGATAAGTCTCATGAGCAGGCACACGTACCAGCATCAGCCCCGAAGCGGGCAGGTCACCGCTGCCTGAATCTATGGCTTCCACATTGAGTCGAAGGTTGGTGTAGGTATCACGATAATCCGGCGGTTCGGCCAACGTGCCAGTCACCAGCATTTCATAATCACGGTCATTGTAAAAGGCGACATGGAAGGCGTCGATGTTTGGCTGGCGGAATTGATACCACCATGCGCCCGCAATGACCCCGATTAACATGGATAACGTAAGTACAAACGGGAAATTTGGGAGTGAAATATTCCGCCGTTTGATGATCTGGCTTGCAAGAAAAGCAAGCAGCAAAACTACAAGTCCGATGCCAAGCCAGAGGATTGCAGAGAGTGAGAGCAGGCTCGAAATGACGATACCTGAAACAAACGCGAGTGAAATCCACAGCAATGGCATGGCTGGGATTGTACAATAGATTTTCACCATTTCCAGACCCTAAAAAAGTACGTCCCGAAGGTTTTGTCGAGAAAATTTGATCGTTTGTGCCAACCTTCGGGACGGTGTCAACTGAAATGAAACACACCCATTAGATTTTCACCATTTCCAGACCCTAAAGGTTTTTACCAATAACTTTTGTCACTTTTATTCAGACGGTTTTGCACATCAAGAACCATATTAATCACAGAGACCTTTAGGCCTTTATACACAAGTTATAATTACTACATAATGACTGACTCAAAACTCATCCTTGTCACCGGCGCAACAGGTTATGTCGGCGGGAGACTCGTACCAAAACTTCTTGAAGCAGGTTACCGCGTGCGCTGTCTCGTGCGTGATCCTTCCCGTTTGCAGGGACGGAGTTGGCTCAACAAAGTGGAAGTGGTGAAAGGAGACGGTCTTTCAACAGACGACCTTGTCCATGCATTGGAAGGCGTATCCGTTGCATACTATCTTATTCATGGAATGCAGGGCGGAAAGGTCAACGCCGAGCGCGACCTGCAAGTAGCGCGCAATTTCGCTCATGCCGCGGAAGAAGCGGACATCGAAAATATCATCTACCTTGGCGAACTGGTTGACCCAACCGCGGACCTATCACCTTATTTACGCTCACGTCACGAAACTGGGTACCTGCTTCGATATGATAAAGTACCCGTCACAGAATTTCGAGCAGGTATGATCGTCGGCTCCGGCAGCGCGCTCTTTGAAATGATCCGCTATCTGACCGAACGAGAGCCTCTGCTCATTTGCCCGGCATGGTTCTACTCGCAAGCCCAGCCAATCGCGATCCGTGATGTGCTTTCCTATTTAGTAGATGCACTCAAAATACCTGATGTTATTGGCCGCGTGATAGAGATAGGCGGCCCCACACGCCTCACTTATGCCGATATGTTGTTGAGTTATGCAAAAGAACGCGATTTCAAACGCTGGCTGATTCCGACTCCATTTTATGCGCCCAGGCTTTCGGCGTATTGGGTGCATATGGTCACTCCCATTCATTGGCGCGTCGTGGCCCCGCTGATAGAGGGTCTGCGCGCGAGACTCATTGTCCGCGATGATGCAGCCAGGAAACTCTTCCCGCATATCCAGCCGATTGACTTTCAAACTGCCACTCACCTCGCGTTAGGGCGCATCCAAAGAGATAACGTGGAAACAAGCTGGTCCGATGCGCTTGTCACCGTGCTCGGAGATTTCAAACCGTATCAATTCACAGTCGAAGAAGGTATGTTCATCGAACGCAGACAGATCCTGCTGGACCTGGAACCTGAATCCGTTTTCCGCGCATACACGGGTATTGGCGGCGAGCGCGGCTGGCTGTATCTAAATTGGGCCTGGGCATTGCGCGGCTGGATGGATAAATTAATCGGCGGGGTCGGCTTGCGGCGCGGACGCCGTCACCCGGATGAGGTCCACGCAGGCGAGGCATTGGATTTTTGGCGCGTTGAAATTGTCGAGAAGAATGAAAAAATGCGTTTGCTCGCTGAAATGAAAGTTCCCGGCAAAGCCTGGCTTGAATTTGAATCGCAAAAGCAGGATCATCATAAAACGCTGCTGATCGTCACCGCCTATTTTGCGCCCCATGGCCTGAGCGGATTTCTATATTGGTACGCCATGTGGCCCTTCCACAAATTCATCTTCGATGGATTAACGCGCAGGCTCGCATCACGCGCACGCGTACTGGGTCATGCGTATTAATAGCCTTTTGGCATTTGGCGAGGTTCCCATTTTTCACCACGGAGATCACGGAGTCCACAGACGTATGCCCGTAGGGTAGAAAAACCTTTTAGAATCTCCGTGCTCTCTGTGTGCTCTGTGGTAAAACGGGTTTTCACCCCACTAAAACCATATTAATCAATTGGGTGTGTTTCATTTCAGTTGAAACCGTCCCGAAGGTTGGCACAAACGACCAAATTTTCTCGACAAAACCTTCGGGACGTTCTTTTTGTCAACTCATTTGAAACACACCCTAATCAATTCCATTTGGTAAAACATATGCAAATTCTTTCTTTCATCATCTTTCCTCTTATCGGCTATCTTTGCGGTTCACTCCCTTTCGCCATTTGGATTACACATTTCGCCAAAGGCGTGGATGTGCGTGACTCGGGTTCAGGCCATGCGACAACAACCAACACGATTCGTCAGGCGGGGTTTGGCTGGGGAGCAATTGTATTAATATTGGATATTGCAAAAGGGTTTGTCCCAACGTATCTTGCCTTGCAATTTAGAGATACTATCCCAGCATACATTATCGTACTGACAGCCGTGTTTGCAGTGATCGGTCATTGCTGGCCGCTCTTCGCAAAATTCCGCGGCGGTATGGGGTTGGCAACTGCC
>JBBSCM010000082.1:0-13899 GCA_038250295.1 Anaerolineales bacterium
AACTGTTCCAGTTTCGATAGGCACATCCACCGCCCGAGTCAAAGCCGATGTCACCTGGGGCTTGAATGTCCGCTCCAGTATCGACACATCCAGTATGGCAAACGTTGTTGTCTCTGTCCCTGCTGGCTCCCTGTTGACCATCATCGAACCAGAGGGAGAATCAAAGATCGGCGCGATCAATCAATGGGTACGAGTGCGCGATGCTCAAGGCCGCGAAGGCTTTGCTGCCGCATGGTATTTGGAAAAAACTCAAACGGCTGCGCCTGTACCGATGACAGTACCAATTCCAAGCCCAGCAACGACCGCGCCCGCTTCGACACCTGCATCCACTACGACATCCGCACCTGCACCTGCAGCAGTCCCAACGCCGGAAAAACCAAAGTCGTTCGTCATTGTAAAATCTGCCGGAGCGAAGATCTTTAAAACCGCTTCATCCAAGAGCGAAGTCCTATCCACTGAAAAAAGCAAAGCACAGCTCACAGTGGTTGAATCCGCAGACAAAGCCGCCGCAAAAATTGGCGTGGCTGGCAAATGGCTGAACGTGAAAGGCACGAACGGCAAACGCGGTTATGTGGACGGCGGATTGGTGAAGAAAGGGTAAATCACCTGTTTCGAATGCAGTTCGCGAAGCGTGCATCCCGCTCGCAGTTCAACTGCTCGCGAACACGGTTTATTTATTCAACGCCTGCACAAAAACATCAACCATCTTTTGAATGTTGATCTCTTCAGAAACGATTCGATAAGACTCTGCCCCCATCTTTCGCAAACGCGCTATATCAGATAGCGCGTTTTGCATTTTGGAAACGAGCGCGCCATAATCTTCCGGGTTGATCTGCCACCCGTTCCCCTCGCGGACGAGGTCATCCTGTGTGCCATCTCCTTTTGCAACGATGACGGGCAGTCCATGGCTCATCGCCTCCTGCACAGCGAGTCCGCCTGTGCCAGGTAAAACGAATAAATCTGCTTCTGCGAAATAAGGTTTCAACTCCGCTCCATGCTTTGACCCGATAAACTCTGCCGAGGGATATATATCTTTGGCAAGCGACTCTAATGCTCTTCTCTCTGGCCCATCGCCAACGATGATCAGGCGGGGTTTTGATTCGATTTCAGCACAGGCACGCAATAAATAATCAACTCGCTTTCGAGCCTGCAGCCTGCCCACAAATAATATTGTGGCACGGTCAACTGTCTGCGGTCTATGGTCTGGATTTTGATCTGGTGCTGATGAAACAGAATTATGCGCCACGAATATCTTCTCACGAGGAAAACCAAGCGCGGCATATTCATCTGCGCCGCGTTGACTGTATGCGAGCAGCGCATCAAATTGATTTATGAAAGCCAATCTGCGTTGTTTTCGAACTCCACTCACAGGCGGCGAACCCAACCCCCAGCCAATAACTTTTCGTCCACGCGAGTGCATCCATTTGACAGCAGATGATGTGGATAAATAGCGCGGGTTCGCTTCCACAATTAAAGAGTCAGGATTCCATTCTTCAAGCCAGTTTACAAATCCGCGTTGATAGCAAAGATAAAACGCGCCGCCAAACAAATGAATATTTTTCGCTTCGTAATATTTCGCAACTTGAGGTTTACTGCTGACGATCATTTCCGCAGGGCGCGGCATTCCTGCGAAGAGACTCATGCCGCCATCACATGCCTGCGCGAGCAAATCAAACAACGGCACGCGATAGCTGGGAAGCACACGCTGCTGCAAAGCGAGGCGGCCTGAATAATGACTCATTTATATGGACCTAAAAGTGATTTGCTAAAAATAATCACATCTTCATCTTGATACTCTTCATGCCATAGGCCTGAATCTCGCATGGCAGTGATTAGCAATGGCTCTCCTTCGATGGATAACATCGCAAGCTGAATTCCTTCCCCATCAAGAAGTTCCTGCCACTGCGGAGATGCGCTCGCGATGGCTATATATTTCTCCCATTGTTCGGGTGGATATAACTCGAAGCGGGTATCGATCCAGACGGGGCGCGACGGCAAAGCAAAAATGAGATAGCTCGAATGGCTAAAGTCACTCCACAGCGGGCCCGGGAGTTCGGGATGAGCCGCCAGCCATTCTGTTGCTTCGATGGGGTTGGCATTATCATAGGCACGAGGCGCATCAGGCCACCAGGAATCGCGGAAGCCCGGCATAAGCGCAAACGGCATTAATAACAAAAGGCAGGCCGCGAAAACATTGACCGCTGGCTTTTCGTTTTGAACGGGACTCTCCAAATAACGCGCATCCCATTCAGCGAGCAGAGTTGCAGTAAGAATCACCATGATAAATATAAACCAGATCACATATCGAACGCCGAGAAGCGCCAGCCAGCCGAAAAAAATGAAATAAGCCCATTCAAGTAGAGTCAACTTACGCGGAGAAAAAGCCGACAATGGCGCGAAGAGCAGCAGCCATGCGAAAAATAAATTAGCCTGCCAGCCGCGGTTGACCATCGGCATCCACTCAACACTGAACAATTGATTCGACGGCGCACTGAGCATATTCTGCACATATCCCAGCACATAGTTCCCGCGCGGATTAATAAATACTGCTATGAAAGAAAAAGCGAGCGCATACGCAAGCTGCTTTTTATCGCCTTTACCGAATAGAAAAGCGATACCGCCAGGGATAAATAGCAATGGGAATGAACCATGCAAATTAACCCATAACATGGAGAGAACAGGCAAAGCCCATAACCCTCGGTTTTTACCCTGTCCCCATTTTGTAAGTATGTATAAAACCAAAACAAAGATCGGATAAATAAATAACTGCGGACGGAACGACCAGTTATTGCTCCCCGCCAGGGCTGCGAGCAAAACAAGTAAACTCGCCAAACGCGGACCAATACCTTTATCTCTTAGCAAAAACCAAAGCAAAGAATATGTAGCCCCAATAATTACAGCGCGTAGAAAAAATGTCAACGCCAATCCGCCTGCTTGATATGTTTTCCAAAATATCAATGCCGCCAGCCATGACTGATAAAAAAATGGCGCGCCTGCTCTGGTGAAACTATATGTGTCCGCCGTTGGAACAGAACCGCCAGATTGGGCCACATCCTGGCCGAGACGCAGGTACCACCAGTAATCCTGAGGAGAGAGAGGCAATAGCAGCGCGAGACTCAATAGAATAAGCAGGGTAATACTTAACCAGAGAATATCAACGCTGAAGGATGGGCGGAGAATTGATTTACTATTCATATTCAATCATCCAAGAGGATTTTGAGATACGCATCCACCATTTGATCGAGCCCAAATGCAGACTCGGCCCGCGTCCGCGCTGCCGCCCGAAACTGATTCTGTTTCGTCAGCACCTCCTCCGCTGACACAGCCAGCGCGGAAATATCAGGCGTTTCCAACTTCCAGGGGTTTCCTCCATAGGGCACTATGCGGCCTGCATCACCTGTGACCAACTCTTTGAGCGAGCCGCTATCAAACCCGATGACGGGTAATCCGCATGCCAGCGCTTCGATAACAGAATTCGGACAGGGCGGATTCACTTCGGCGCAATACATTAAATGCGATGAGCGCGCCAACCGCGGAATCTGTTCGCGAGGGATCGTGCCAAGAAATTTTACGGAAAGATTCGCCACAGAGAGCGCTGAGTTAATTCTTTTTTGCGTGGCATCATCTACATGTCCTGCCACAACCACTTCCATTGGGAATTTTTCGGCGAGTTTTTCAGCCACGGCGATCCCGTGAAACAAGCCGGCATTTAATCCACCAGCCAAACTTCCCTCCAGTAATAGCATTCGAAAACGATCTGTCGGTCTTTCCTGTGCGCCATCAGGTGAATAGAAATTCAAATCCACACCGTTGATGATGACATTGGCTGGCGCTTTTGCAATGCCATGCCAATGCTCCCACCAGCTGCGAATAAATTGACTCTGATAAATGACTCGATCGGCAAAACGCGAACGGATCAACGACAATATCGCATTGCCGTATTCCGCGCGGAGGTGATAACGCGGACTCGTCCAACGAATGCGCTGCACCCAATTGATGCCGTCCAATCTTTGGACGACGCGAATGCCTCGCCGCCGTGCCCGCCATAGGTCAAGGAGGAAGCGCGTGCCTGCGATGACGAGAACTGCGTCAGCGTCCGCGGAAAGGTCGTAGGTAATCTCGATCCCACGAGTCTTTAATCCCTGCTCAAATTTCAAGCGAAAGGATGCCATACCGCCTGTCCCTTGCACGAAGGGCGTGATGCAAATTCGTCTCATGATTTTATTATATCGTAGGGACAGAGCGCCGCTGTGTCCCTACAGTTTTATGGTATCCTTGCATTAACTTTTTTACGAAGTGCCGCATAAATAACAAGATCCGAATAAATGTCCTTATTATAATTTTTTCAAATGAAATAATTATTTTTGCAACAAGCGGCAGGGAGCGTAAGTTCATGTACATAGCCATCGAAGGGGTGATCGGTGTGGGTAAGACCACACTGGCCCGCCTTCTGCAACAGACATTCGAAGCCGAAGTTCTGCTTGAGATATTCGAGGAAAATCCGTTTCTCTCCGATTTCTACGCAGACCGCGCACGATATGCCTTTCAAACACAGATCTTCTTTTTGCTCAGCCGTTATCATCAACAAAATAATAATGTGCCAAAAATTTTGGCAGAGAAAAAAAACCTGATCGCCGATTATACTTTTGCAAAAGACGCGCTCTTCGCAGGCATCAACTTGCAGGGTGATGAATTAAATATGTATCACAAAGTACATGAAGCGCTCGGAGAAAAAATTCCCAAACCCGACCTGCTGGTTTATTTACAGGCCAGCACCGACACGCTTATGAGTCGAATTGCTTTTCGCGACCGGCCCTACGAAAGACAAATGGAACGCTCGTACATTGATGAACTCAATCACGCGTATGAAAATTTCTTTTCGAAACCATTTGACCATACGCCTGTTTTGAAAATCGACTCAAACGAACACGATATCATCCATAACCCGCAGCATCTCAAGCGGATAGAAAACCGCATCCGTGAGACTTTGAGCCTGCCTCCGTTTCAAGCAAGTTTGCTCTAGCCTCGTCATTGCGAGGAGGGCACTTGTTCTTCGCGGCGCGGCAATCCCCACGACATCTAGGAGATTGCTTCGTCGGCCTAAGGCCTCCTCGCAATGACGATAAAAGGATAACTTATGCGCGTCACACGTGAATCACTCCTCCGCATTGCCAAAGAGACCGTTCAGGAACGGGCCTATAACGACACCGATATCATTGCCGCATATCTTACAGGGTCGCTCCTCAATGTTGAGCCGATGCTCGGCGGCACGGCAGATATTGACATTGTCTTCGTTCACAAGAACACTCCCAAACAATCGCGTGAGTTCATAAAACTTACCCCCGATTTTCATGTGGATGTCAGCCGCCGCACAAAGGATGAATTCAAATCTCCGCGCGAATTACGAGCGGACCCGTGGCTCGGTTATGAAATGTACGATCCCGTGCTGCTTTACGAGCGCGAGAAATTTTTTGATTTCGTGCAAGCCAGCCTGCGCGCGGGCTTTGATTTTAAACAGCCTCCGCTCATGCTTCAACGCTGCCGTAAACTGTTGTTACATGGACGCCAGATCTGGCTGGAATTAATGGAATTGGACGAAGCCGCAGGGCCCAAAGAAATAAGAAATTATATGAGGTCCCTATTTCACGTGCTGAATGCGGTCGCTGAATTGAGCGGTCCGCCCATTTACGAACGCAGGTTGTTGCTCGAATTCCCCAAGCGTGCTGAAGCAGCGCAAAAATCCGAAATGGTGACAACTGCATTTGACTTGATCGGTGCAAACAATGTGGACACAGAAAAGATAAAAAGCTGGGTCTCCGATTGGAAGTCTGCGTTCAAACTTGCAAGTGAGAAAAAGAAAGTGGATATACGCGTCAACCCAGCGCGCTTGAATTATTACGAGAAAGCGATCACTGCCATGCTGGAAGGTGAGATTCCTCTTGCCGCAGTCTGGCCGCTCTTCCACACATGGACTTTGGCTGCGGAAGTGCTCGAAGGCGATCATCTCAATTTCTGGAAAAATGCGGCAGGTGAGTTGGGACTGCTCGGCGTCGGTTTTGGAGAACACGTGGAAGCATTGGATCATTTCATTGACGATGTCGAAGTCACCTTGAACGATATCGCGATAGCCAATGGACTGGAAACCACCACCGGAATTTAGTCAAACTTCCGAAGTCTTTGAGGCTTCGGAAGTTTTTTATAATACGATGAGGCAATGACCATGCAGAGGGTGCGTCGCACTCACCAACATGCCCGATATTCATCACCTGCATGGACATGAGGAATAGAGTGTGATAACAACCCACCCTCCCATTTAGAAAAACCGGGAGGGTGGGTATAAGTTATGAATATGTACTTCTTTATTTTTCCGTCAACGCGCCATTTGCATATTTATGCAAGACACTCGAAAGCAAAGTTTGATACGGAATGCCCTGGCGAATGGCGCGCTTTCGCAAATCAAGAAGGTCTTTCTCGGAAATGCGGATATTGATACGTTTGTCTTTGCGGAATGTGGCGAGCGCATACGCCCGATATTGTTCTTTCTGTTCTTTCTGTTTTTTGACAGACTTCCACTCCTCGGCTTCATATGAAGCAAGAAGTTCAAGTTCATCTTGTCGGAGTTTCAGGCTGCTCATTTTTCATTTCCTTTCAAATACTTCCTTGTCGCTTTGCGGCTCGGAACAATGGTTTTCAAAAAGACTTCACGGTCATCTTCAATAAAAGGCACGAGGTATGCATAATCATCGATCTGCACCACGAATATCTTTTGTCCTTTATACTTTTCCTGATTCGGATGCTCAAGCACATCCAGCAGGAAACCTTGGTCAATATAAAAGACAACATCCTCGAATGAAATCTGTCTTTCCTCTTTCAAAAGTTCATTTTTCTCTTCATTCCAGGAAAAGTGTTTCACGCGCCGATTTTAGCATTTTGTGTGCCTTTTGGCAACAGCCCACGAGCAATTGAGCAATTCGCTGTGGTTGGACTCCGTTCGAGGGGTGGAAGGTAAAGGCAAAGTGAGGCAGGTTGTGTTACGAGGTAAGTCAGCTTTTGAAGATGGGAGGGTCTTGGTCAAACGGAGCTATGGAAGGAATGTAAGAGGATAGAAAATAGAGTAGAATCCAACTATGCGAGCAAACTTCATTGAAAAACGCGGAAAGATTGAGCAAATGGACAGGTCATTTGACCTGAAATTCTGGCAGTCCCAGCCACCCCAAGCACGCTTTGACGCCTCGTGGGAATTGGTTATTCATTATATGAAAGTCAAGGGAAACGATGTTCGTCAACTCAGACTTCAGCGATCTATTACGAATTTTCAACGCCCACAACGTTAAGTATTTGGTGATTGGAAGCTATGCAGATTTGCTTTCGCAAGAATAAACTAAAAACTTCCGATGTCATCGAGACTTCGGAAGTTTTTTTGAAAAAGGTACCAACTGATTACTTGAGAAATATAGGAGTGTAGATAAAAATGAAGCCTAACAATTTTCCTTTTATTTTTCAAGCTTTGCTCGCCGCGGTCTTTTTCGGAGCAAGTGCTCCTATTGCGAAATTATTGTTAGATGACAATATCGCGCCGATCTATCTTGCGGCGTTCCTGTATCTCGGCAGCGGGACAGGGACTTTCCTCGTGAGATTGACTCAGCGGGCGCGATCTAAAGATGCTGAAGCGGGGATCAAATCTCCCGATATCAAATGGCTGGCAGGCGCGATCATCTCCGGCGGAATCCTGGCTCCGATTATTTTGATGATCAGCCTGCAGAATACGCCTGCTTCGACCGCTTCGCTGCTGTTGAATTTTGAAGGCGTTGGGACAACGGTTATCGCCCTGCTGTTTTTCAAGGAAGCTATTGGCCGCCGCGCGTGGACTGCGATCATCGTCATTACATTGGCAAGCATTTTTCTCTCGACCAACTTCGGAAGCGGATTCGGGCTCTCACTCGGTGCTTTGGGAATTATCCTTGCTTGTGTACTTTGGGGCGCTGACAATAACTTCACGCGCAACATCTCAGGCAAAGACCCTCTCGCCATCGTGGCGTGGAAGGGTTTGGTCGCAGGGACGTTCTCATTCCTTCTGGCGTTTTTTCTCGGCAATCAATTACCATCATTCGTAAATATCCTTTACATATTGTTGCTGGGATTTGTCAGCTACGGATTGAGCACGATGTTGTTCATCCGCTCGATGCGCGGACTGGGCGCAGCACGCACCAGCGCGTTGTATGGGACGGCTCCGCTGGCGGGTGTGCTGCTTTCGATCGTTATCTTTGGGGAATTGCCATCGTTCTTGTTTATTATCGCGGCAGTCTTGATGATCGGCGGCGCGCTATTGCTTATCAATGAGCAACATGCCCATACTCATATACATACGGCTTTGATCCATGAGCACAGCCATACAAGCAATGACCCTGCCCATGGACACGATGATCTAGATAAGACTCATTCCCACGAGCATGAACATCCTGCTGAAGAGCATGAGCACGATCACATGCCCGATATTCATCATCGGCATGGGCATGAGGATAAATTATGACCAAGTATCAAATAACCGACAACCATTTTTTAGATCAGGTAAAACAATGGCTTGAATTAGACAACGAAATTTACGTGAATATATTTTTTTCCCGAACGGGAGGAGGTAGTCCTAGCTTTCTACTTGTTTCTTATAGCGAGTTTGTTCAAGTTTTATCTCATGTCCAGAATCGAATAGGTGAAATGACTGGGGTGTGTTTCATTTCAGTTGAAACCGTCCCGAAGGTTGGCACAAACGACCAAATTTTCTCGACAAAACCTTCGGGACGTTCTTTTTGTCAACTCATTTGAAACACACCCAAATGACTGTTATGCGTCATCCTAAGTTTATACTTAGGGAGATTGCCAACGCTGAGCTACTAGAAAAAGCTATTGAATTATTGCCGGAAGGAAAAGATTGGTGGTTAGTATATCCAAATCACGATGACATTTCCCAATCTCAAGCGACGGGCGATAAGACTTATCAAGGGTTGAGAGACGCGTTTGAACGTTTCGAAAATAAATGTATTGCGATTGGTTTTGACGATGACTTTTCACCATTTTTACCGCCAAATAATAATGAAGAAATTCTAGAAGCAGGGTTTGGATAAGTATTCATGTATAGAATCTTATCGAAACAGAATCAACCTCACCCGTAGAAAGAAGCGGACAGGAAAATGTCAAAGCGTGAACCATGTGATTAAACGAGATCCGTTGTCAGCGTGCAACCAGAGTTTCAATCAACAAAATTTTATTATCGTCATTGCGAGGAGCGCCCTTGTACTTTTTGACGAAGCAAACTTCTTCCGATCATGAGATTGCTTCGTCGGGAAGGACACGCTCCTCGCAATGACGGAAAACACAAGGAGTAACAAATGCCCACAACCCCCACCAACCCCCACCTGCCTTTTGGCGAAAACAAGAACGCCGAGTGGTACGGCAAGGACATTTTGTCCGTCAAACAGTTCAGCCGCGATGATCTGGAGTATGTATTCGGCGTGGCGCATGAGATGCGCGGAATGGTCGAACGCGTTGGGACGTTTGACCTGCTGAAGGGGAAAATTCTGGCAAATCTTTTTTATGAACCGTCCACACGTACCTCGTCATCATTCACGGCGGCAATGGAAAGACTCGGCGGGTCGGTCATTCCGATCAGCGAGGTGAAGTATTCATCGGTGTCGAAGGGCGAGAGCCTGCCCGATACGATCCGCACGCTGGAATGTTATGCGGATGTGATCGTTCTGCGTCACCCTGAAACGGGTTCGGCAGCGATCGCGGCGAAGGCGGCCAGAAAGCCTGTCATCAATGCGGGCGACGGAGTCGGTGAACATCCCACGCAGGCGCTGCTGGATACATTCACCATCATGGAAGAACTGGGGCGACTCGATAATTTAAACGTAACCATGCTCGGCGATCTTAAGTACGGACGTACCGTCCATTCACTGGCGCGTTTGCTTTCAACTTTTCCAAATGTTAAACTTAATTACGTCTCGCCTGATATTTTGAAGATGCCAAAGGAAGTGATGGACGAAGTGGGCGAGAAGAAAATTCCGCAGGCTGAATTTAATTCACTCGATAAAGTTTTGGCTGACACAGATGTGTTATACGTGACGCGTGTTCAGAAGGAACGCTTTGAAGACCCCGCCGATTATGAAAAGGTAAAAGGCGCGTATGTGATCGACCCCGAAATTATGAAACCCGCCAAAAAAGATATGATCGTGATGCATCCGCTGCCGCGCGTGGGCGAGATCAGCGAAAGCTTTGACGACGATCCCCGCGCCGCCTATTTCCGTCAGATGGAATATGGGTTGTATGTGAGAATGGCATTGCTGGCGATGGTGTTGGGAAAGGCATAAATACACGCATAGTGTCAAAAGTGTCGGAGTGTCGAAGGTGTCTTGCATGACACTTTTGACACTCCGACACCTCGACACTTTTTCAAACTCAATCTTCCGCTGCTCTTGCCATTTCTTCCGCTTCAAAAACCACTTCTTCCTTGCCTGTTAACTTTTCGTCCACTTTTGCGATGATCAAACGGAGATGACCGGAGTGGGCTACGTAATCCAGGTCATCGGCGGGGACGGCGAGCACAGGACAAAGTGTAAAATTTTCTATCCATGATTCGTATAACTCATTCAGGTTCTGCAAATATTCGGGCGCGATCGTGCGCTCGTAGACACGTCCGCGCGAGTTGATGCGATTCAATAATGTTGGCACGGATGCCCGTAAATAAATAACGAGGTCAGGCGGCGGCAGGAATTGCACGGCCGTCTCGTATAACTCACGATAGGTTTGAAAATCACGGTCTTGAATATTTCCCTGATCATAGAGATTCTGCGCGAAGATCTCGGCATCTTCATAGACACTGCGGTCCTGTATCACCGAGTTCGGATGTTGAGCGAGATTCAAATGTGAACGCAGGCGGTGTGTTAGAAAAAAGACCTGTGAATGAAAGGCCCAGGCAGACATGTTCTGGTAAAAATCCGCGAGGTAGGGATTCTCAGTCACAGGCTCGTAAAACGGGTCCCAGCCCATTTCGTCACACAGCATCTTTACAAGCGTGGATTTTCCTACACCAATATTCCCGGCAATGGCTACAAATTTTTTCATGGGGCACTCTCAAAAGTGGAATGTTCTACGTCCTGAGCGAAGTGAAGAGCGCTCTTCGATGAACGTAGTCGAAGGATAATTTGACATAAACTCTGTCTTAAAGTCTTGTCCTTCGACTACGCTGCATAAAGAACAAATGCATGCAGCTCCGCTCAGGACGAAAATCAGTTTCATGTTTAACTGTCATCATACCAAAAAGAAACAGAGTTCACGGAAATTTTAAGAACTCCGTGAACTCTGTAATGTTGAACTTATGTCATTGCGAGGAGGGTACTTGTTTTTCCCGACGAAGCAATCCTCTAACGATTAGGAGATTGCTTCGATGGAAGTGCGCCATCTCGCAATGACGGAGGTTGTTTAGTTTGGAATTTCTCCAGCCAGTTCCTTGTCAATAAGCTGTTTAAAATTGGAGAGCGGCTGTGCGCCTACAATTGCGAGTCCATTGACGAAGAAGGTCGGCGTGGACTGCACACCCAAACCGAGCGAGAAATCCATATCCTTCTGAATGAAGTCATCGTGGCTTCCGCTGCTGAGGCAGGCCGTAAAGGTTTCCACATCCAGGCCAAGGTCCGTGGCGTATTGAATATAGGTTGGCTCATCCAAAGTTTCACTGCTGAATAATTTTTCGTGGAATTCCCAATATTTATTTTGGTCATTGGCACACAGCGAAGCAATGGCGGCAGGCATGGCGCTCGGGTGAATGGATGTAAGCGGCAGGTTGCGATATACAAAGCGGATCTGACCGGGATAGGCATCCAGCAGGGCCTGATAAGTTTCATCGTGGAAGCGGCGACAGAATGGACATTGGAAATCGCTAAATTCGACAACAGTGATGGGCGCATCTGCCGGGCCGAGGCTCGGATACCCTTCTGTAGGGATATCGTAGCGGGTAAATGCAGACTTGGTCGGCTGCGGCGCTTCAACGACCTGACCGGAGGGCTGTTGCGCCGCAGGGGCAGGAGCGGCGGCTGTAACTGTGCTGCCGCGTCCCCAGGCGACATAGCCAACGAGCACACCAACCGCAAAGGCCAGCACAACCAATACAGAGTAAAAGTGACTTTTCTTGAAGGTGACAAACTCTTCAGGATCCTGGGTCACTTCCTCTTCATCATCATATTCTATAACGGGTTCGAGCTTTTTAGTTTTTGTAGGCATGGACGGGATTATAGCCTTTCTGTCGAATTTTGCAGAGGTACATAAATTTCTTAGTACTGACGCAGAATAGATTCTTTTGTCCTCTAATCTATGCCAATCTTCATGAATTTTAAAAGATGAGCGCGAATTCGCACAAATTAGCGGATTCTTGTATTTGTCACGGAAAGGTTGAACAAAAAACTTTTACCACGGAGGCACTAAGGCACGGAGTTTTACCCTTGTTTTTTCTCAGTGACTCCGTGTCTCCGTGGTTCAAAAAATGTACAACCTATTCGTGACTATTACAAAATTAGCGGATTCTTTCAGCGTTTTGCGTAAGTCCTGTTTCTATTATTCTGCATCGTTTTGATGAAGACTGCGTAAATAATTACATGGAGACTAAAATGACAACTCAAACAAAACATCGTGTTCCCTGGTATCTATGGCCGTTCGTTGCAATTTGGAAGTTACTCGCCATAATTGTAGAAATGACCGGCCGCTTGGTAGCAATGGTACTCGGCATCGTCCTGATCATTGTCGGCGTCATCGTCAGCTTGACAATCGTGGGCGCCATTGTGGGTATTCCGCTCGCGATCATTGGGCTGCTGTTGCTGCTGCGCGGGATATTTTAGTAAGATCTTCGCCCAGAGCGGAGTGACGAGTGTTCCCTTCGACAGGCTTCGAGGAATGTAGTCGAAGGGCACCTCGATATTTAAAATAATGTCTTGAATTCCTGTCCTTCGACTACACCGCGAAAATCGCCCGCTCACATTGTCCCGACGTTTTTTCGGGAGGACGAAAGGATTATTTTATTAAGGCGTATCCACTTTGGGTTGCTGATTCTTTCTGGGAATCAGAGCCCGCATTCGGGTCGAGAAAGATGCGACCGCTCTTCGAATTGGGGGAATCCGAAAGATGAGAAAAATCGCAATAACGAGTCCATAAATCAATGGCTTGGCTACTTCACCCTGCAGCGTTAGCAGATTACCTTTTTTGCTCCAGATGTAATGGAGAAACGCCAGCGGCGCGATCAAGTAGACAAGTTGGTGTAGGCGTTTCCAATTTTTGCCAAGGCGTTTTTTCCAAATATCGAATGAGGTGATTGCCAGCGGTATCATGATGAGGAACGCCAAAAAACCAACAAGGAGACGCGGCTTTTCAATAACCTCCTGGATCAAACGACTCCACGCGAGGCCGTAGTCGAGGTCAGCAAAGATGATCACGTGGATGGTTGCATACATGAACGCATACAACCCAAGCGCGCGACGGCGTTTAAGCGGCTCGCTCCATTTGAAGATGGTGTTCATGGGTGTGCATAATAACGAAAGCACAAGTAAAGTAATGGCATGACGGCCGGTGCGTCGTTCAAGGTCTTGAATGGGATTGGCCGAGAGATTGCCTGTAACAAGATCAAAGATCAAAAGAATAATACCTGACCACGCATAAATGTGTATGGCAATTTGGAGGGGTGTGTAGGGGAATTTTTTCATAAGCGGCTATATCGTCCCGAAGGTTGATAAAATTAATTGTATTGGAAAACCTTCGGGACGCTCTCGGCCTAATAATTCGCAGTCAGACTCATTCCTTTATAAAGCGCCGCAACCTGCTCGCCATAACCATTGAAAGGCAAAGTGGGTCTGCGGCTGA
>JBBSCM010000083.1:0-13793 GCA_038250295.1 Anaerolineales bacterium
CGGCGAATTGAAATTACTTGTTTGGAAAAACGGCAAGACTGAATCATTGGAAAGCAGAAAGTATGAAATCTGTTTGCCGACCGAAGCCGAATGGGAACGCGCTGCGCGCGGCGGAAATTCTTTCCGCTACCCTTGGGGCGATGAAATCACACCAGATCACGCCAACTATTCAGACACCCAATTGAATGTCACGAGCGCGGTGGGCGCATTTCCTTTGGGCATCAACAAGAAGTACGGCTTGCTGGATATGAGCGGTAATGTTTGGGAATGGTGCGCCACTGAATGGCAAGGTGATTACAAGGAATATTTGAAGAAGGAAAATAACAAACCGGAAGGCGGCGTGGCGCGGGTGTGGCGTGGCGGCTCGTACGACCTTGCTGGCTCGTATCTGCGTTGTGCGTATCGCTTCAACAACTATCCCTACTACCTCGGGGATGACTTCATCGGTTTTCGTGTTGTGTGCGTTGCGTCTCCTATTTCTCCATAAAATTTTTCTGGATTCTGATTTCTGGGTTTCTGGGTTTCTGACACCTCCCGCCGTGAGGCGGGTTTTTTTTTTTTGAAAAATTTTGGAGGCATTATGCAAGAATCGCCGATCTTTATAAGAACCTTTGATCTGCTGGCGTGGCTATTGCCCGCACTGCAAAAATTTCCCAAAGAGCAGCGCTTTATTCTGGCGGCGCGCGTGCATGCAGCGGCGTTCAATTTTTACGAAGCCATCACCGCCGCGTCACTCAGTAAAAAGAAAGTCGAATATTTGGAACAGGCGGATATCGAACTGCAAAAGTTAAGGCTGTATTTGCGCCTCTCCCATCGTTTGCAGTTTTTGAGCGCCGCGCAATACAAACACGTCTTTGAACTGGTGGAAGAAGTGGGCAGATTGTTGGGCGGGTGGACGAAGAAGGCGATATAATCGCCAAGTCAATGAAAATTGGCGGGGCTGGCTGGCAGCGTGGCGCGGGTGTGGCGTGGCGGCTCGTACAACAATGAAGGCTCGAATCTGCGTTGTGCGTATCGCAACAACAACAATCCCAACAACAGGAATGACAACATCGGTTTTCGTGTTGTGTGCGTTGCGTCTCATGCTTCTCAATTGGAAAGCGAACAGGCTTGCCTGTATGCTCAGGTCAGAAATGCGTCTCATTCACGGATGAACGCCGAGACCGCACATGGAGAAATAGTGCAGCCAAGCCCTGGCTGGTTCTGGAAACGGGATCAGGCGAATATAGAAGAGCCGCGCGACCTCGACCCTTTGGATCACGCCGCGCGGCACCCTCTTTAATCCATGAATCAACTCCACGACTGGGACAATCTCCTGCTTGCATACCGCAAAGCCAGCAAAGGCAAACGCGGACATCCCGACGTGGCGGAGTTTGAATACCGCCTCGAAGCACACCTGCTCCAATTGCAGCGCGAACTGCAAGACCAAAGTTATCAGCCGGGGGAATATCACAGCTTCTACATCCACGACCCGAAGATCAGATTAATTTCCGCCGCGCCATTTCGCGACCGCGTCGTTCATCATGCGCTGTGCAACATCATTGAACCCGCATTTGAAAGATCATTCATCGAAGATTCGTATGCCAACCGCATCGGTCAAGGCACGCACAAAGCCCTTGACCGCGCGCAGGGATTTGCGCGCCGCTTCAAATACGTGCTCATCTGCGATGTGCGCCAATTTTTTCCTTCGATTGATCACCAAATCCTCTTTGATATTCTCAAACGGAAACAAGCCGCCCGCCAACACCTTTGGCTGATTCGAAAAATCCTGGACAGCGGCGCGAGCGTTCTGCGGGATGAATACGATATGGTGTACTTTGAAGGCGACGACCTGTATGCCATTCAACGTCCGCGCGGATTACCCATTGGCAATTTAACGAGTCAGTTCTGGGCAAACTGCTACCTCGATCCCTTCGATCATTTCGTCAAACGAAACCTGCGCTGCAAAGGCTATCTGCGCTATGTAGATGATTCCCTGCTGTTCTCGAACGATAAAGGTCAATTGAATGAATGGCGCGAAAAAGCTATTGAACGATCGTATGACTACAGAATAACCCTGCACGAGAACAAATGCCAGCCGCGCCCCGTCAGCGAAGGGATTCCGTTTTTGGGCTTCATCCTGTATCCCGACCACAGATTATTGAAGCGCCAAAAAGGGATCGCCTTTCAACGCAAACTAAAATACCTTCGGCTTCAGCGGCAACTCGGAGTTTTGAAGCGCGCGCAATTCAACGCCAGCATTCAAGGCTGGGTCAATCACGTGAGCTGGGGAAACACCTGGCGGCTGCGGTATGCGCTGCTCAATTGAAGATCGCCGATAATAACTAGAGGAGAATCCCTTGATGGGATTCTCCTCTATATAAGGATGGAGAGCTGACAACGGACTCTCCGGAAGCCGTTTTACGTCACCGGCTGCGGACGTTCGGGACATGCCCGAAGTTCTCCTGTCAGGTCACGGACCTGATGCGCGCTTTTCGCGGCAGAAGGAAATACACGCGCCAATACTGGGACTGCCCAAAAAGAGGACAGTCCCAGCGTATTGATTTTGGCAGCAAGATCGAGAGGCGCAAAAGATGCGCCTCTCGGAGCAGAACGCGGATAGCGACCTGCTAAAAGGGTGAAACGTTTTTCAGGTAGCCAGCGATCAACCCGGCAACTTCGACATGAGCAACAAAAGTCAGCGTATCTGCTTCGCCCGCCATAACACGGCGAACTTGATGTGCAGCATTGCATGACAGAACCGGCAGGATCGCTTGCACGACCTGCGCGGACTGCCGCTCATTCAAAGTTTTTTTCGTACCGGGGATTCGGATTGACGTACCTTGCCACGTTCCTGAAATAAAAGCAGCCATTGCATACCTCTTTCTTGGCCAAGGGGGCAATGGACACTTTTGTCTGCTCCCTCAGCCCATAAAAAATGGGATTGGGAGCAAACGGAATATCAGACTGATTAGCCTGTCATTCTTACTTTTGATCTTTGAAAATTACGTCATTCTTCCTGACGGTCGCAGTCTGGTCGAAAGTCAGGCAGCCGTAGCCTGCAGGCGTTGAATCCTGGGGTCCTGTGATCCAGCCATAGAAGTCGTAACAACCCTTCGGGACACTGGTCGTCACAGATTCAAGCGGAGCGATGGTGACATTTCCAATACCGCAGCCGAACTCAGTTTTGTAACTATAAAGATAAAGGGATAAGTCACCATCGGTTGTGTTGTTGAAGGTCACATCAACCAGCGGACCTTCCACCTCGCTTAAAGGACCACCGCACTCGTCCTCGGCAGTTGCACTGGCGTCACCCGGAATGGCAGTGGCTGGCGCAAGCACACCAGCTTGAGTCGCTGGAGCCGCGACCGGTTGCTGAACAATTACGGTTGGTTGGACAGGGATGGCAGTGGGCATGGGTGGCAGCGGCGTGGCGGTCGGGATGGAAGCGGCGGTCAACGCGATCTGCGTCTGGACATTCGCCATTGCGGTTGCTTGAAGTTCAGCAACCGATGGCGTGGGAGTCCCTTGTGGAGCGCAAGCGGAAAGCGCGGCGATCGCGATCAGGGACAGGAATACGAACATGGAACGTTTCATTGAATTCACCTCATTATGGAATTTGAAAGTAGTGAATAGAGACCGAAAGGCCACTCTAATCACAAGCGCAAAGCGCTAAAAGGCAGAAGGGGCGGTTAGCCCAAGCTTCAAAAAATAGCAAAAACTTTACAAGGAAACAAAAAGAGCGAGCCAGTGAGATGCAAGCCAAGTGCAGGCATCCTCAAAGGTTCGCTCCGAATATTTTCCAATAAAGGTCTACGATCTTTTGGAGTCAATCATTCGACCAACTCAGTCATCCCGCCGGGGATCGAACCCGGGGTAACGCCCAACCGCGCATCCTTTTGGCAGGCGGATAAATATGCGTAACGCCAATATGGATAGATACAGTTCACGCGGGATGAAGGTGGGAGCGACGAGTAGCCGCTCCCGACAAACATCTGCGCCTGGCTATCGCCTCCATCAAGAGACTCGCCTTTGGGCAACGCGCGATGTGAATAGCCCGTTGCCAAGGGAAAGTAGAAAGGAGGAGAAGATTATGGAGCAGTGCCTGTTTGCCCGATTGGGCAGTTCCTCTGCCAGGTCACGAACCTGGCGGGGCGCTGAACGCCAAGAGGAAATTATGAAATATGAATTATGAATTCAGAATTCATATTTCATAATTTCAAGAGTACACCACCACCGCGTTTGCCAAAACATGCAGGCTTTCCTGCTGGTTCCTGATTTCAGAGAGTTGTTCACCGTCGGTCACGCGCTGCATCATGGCAGCCACTTCGGATGAGCCAGTCTTGAGCAATTCATCGCGCAGCGTGACGACCTGCGCCTTGTCGCGCAATTCGCCCACGACGCGGATCCGCATTTTCATTTGCAGGCGAATGGTTGCGCCAGAGGATGTTTTTCCGTTTGAAAAACGGATGGTGATGTAATGCGCCGCCCGTCGTGCGCGCCCAAAGTTGCCAGCACGTTTTGAGTCAATCGGCGTGTGTTCGTCATAAACAGCGATGCGGGCAAACAAGTCCACGCCATCATCATGACGATACTCCCAGACCCGCGCGACAATGCCTTCGACCTGTGCGCGGTTCAGACTTTTCTCCTGGATGGGTTCGCCAAAATGAGCGATCAAATTGCCATTGCCATCCAGCAGCGACATTGAGCGCGCATTCACCAAACCGTTGCGACGTTCGAGGGTTAGCAAACGCCAGGCGGATAGATCAGCAGGATCGACGTAATCGAGGAAACTCATGGCATTGGCTTCGTCGAGAAATTTTCGCAGGGTTTCCTGGTATTCCCTGTGGACGAGATAACCTTGGATTTTCAAGACATCGCCAGGTTGAATGGAGATCGGCGCGCCGCCAATCATTCCATCTGCAAAGCGCAGCGTGATGTGGGATGCGAACTTTTCATCATTCTCAACCAGTCGTCCGCGCAAGGACAGTGCCAGGCGGGCAAAGACATCATTATTCTTGCCCCATACTGAACCGATTACGCCGCTGACAACGACCAGGTTGAGATCGTATTGCTCTTTGGCTTGCGGTATGGGACGGGCGGGATGATCTCTCTTCAATACAGAAGGCTTCTCTTCGGCAAGCATCAATTGCTGTGTCTCAGGTTGTGCAATCGCTACTTGTTCAACCTGCACAACCCGCTCGAAAGCTTCTTCAAATGTTTCCTGCTCAACCTGTTCAACGACTTGTTCAATGACTTGTTCAATGACCGGCTTTTCTTTTGCAGTCTTTTTGGTTGGTGTTTTTTTTATAGGCATGGCTATTCTCCTGATGATTCAGGACGCAGATTTCTCTGTGTATATCAGCGGCATCAGCGTCCAATCGATTTTATGTCGGTAAATTATTATTTTCATAACAAGCAGGGGAACAGCGTCCACGTCCCCTGCAAGGGTTGGATTCCAAATAAAACGAACAGACCAAAGTCTGTTATATAAAATTCGTTTATAAATTATTAAAGTGCAATCACAGTAACAGGGCAATTGCCCTGATAACTTGCAAAGCTGGGAGGCGGTCAAACCTCCCAGGGGAAAAGCAGAACCTTGAAAGCGATGGACTAGCCCGCGACAGTTTCAGGCTTGTGTCCGTTGGGACGGGCGACCAAGAGTGAGCGAGCTGCGTTCTGCAAGCTTGTCTGCTGATCGCTGCTGGCTTTCATCAAATTCGCATACCACTCGATGACCGTGTGATCCTGATCACCGAGTTTTTGCCCGGCGCGCTGCCCAACCTGGATCACAAAGCTGGCAGGGTCGTCAGCGGAAACAGGAGCGGGAACAATAGTCGCTTCCTGTTTTGGAGCAGGCTTGGCAGTCTTTGGCGCAGTCTTTGAAGCAGCAGGAACAGCAGCCTTCGTGGACGCGGGAGCAGTCGTCTTGCCAACCGTCCGATGCGAACGCTTGCCGAGATAGACCGATTCCTGAAAGCCGATGTTCGACGAAGCATGTCCGAGCGCGTTGGTGATCGCGCCTTTCATGGCGTAGGCTTCAACATCGTTGTCGCTTCCGCCGGATGCGTCAATCTCGCAAACCACAACGCTGTCGTCCGCAGCGCTCAGCTTGTACCAAAAGGTCAGGCGTCTGAGCGTTGCCACATACACGCGGCGCATCCCGCCACTGGAGCGCTTGCGCTCCTCGATCTCGGTATGCATATCGGCAGAGTCATACTTGTAACCCCAACCGATACCGCACAAGCCAAAGACCTCGTTCAAGATCTTGCGCATGTAGTTGGGATCGATGTCGGTCAAATCTGCCGCGCCAGGCACGGCTTTGTAAGCGTCCTTCGGCAGTTCAGCGTCGAGCCTGGCTGCCACATTTTCCAGCAGCATGCCGGTCAGTGTCTTGTGGTTCTTGATGTCCATGGAAATACCTCCGTGAGGAAAAATGCGCGCCCTGGCAAACACCAGGACGCAATGTCTTGGTGAATGATTCGGTACGCGCGGACAGAGGGGTCCGTCCGGCGCTTTTCAATTGATAAGGTTCTGTGTCAGGCGGGTGGCCTGCGGCAGATCACCGAAATGATCTGGCGCAGAACACCCTCCGTTATTTCCAATCTTCCAACCAGAGCGGCGATGCCGAATTGAGTTCTTTGAATTTGTTTCTGACCAGTGTTTCGAGATCGGTTGCCATGCCTGCAAGTTTGTCGAGCTTGCAATCACCGACCAGGCGTGCGCGTGTTTTCTGGGTTGCCGCGCACAACGCCACACATCCTTCGTTGAGCCCAGCCTGGTTGCGCCACTTGGAAACACGTTCCTTGTCGCCTAATTCAACCTCAACATACAACTTCTCTTTCCCGCGCATGATCCATACATCCGGCACGGACTTTGTCCCTTTGACTTCGGGTAACACTTGTGTTGCCCAGCCGCGTTTGCGGGCGTGCATGGTGAAGGCAATGACTGCCATCGTGTGTTCCGGAAACCGCGCGCCTTCGTGCAAACGGATCAGGCGCGACCAGTCGTTCTCAAACGCTTTGACTTGAAAGAGAGCCTGATACAGTTTTTCTCCCTCCGCAGAAAGTTGATACAGTTTCAAGGCGGTACGCGGCGATTTGAGAAAAATGATCTCGTTCACGAGGACATTGGCTTCCTCCATGTCCAACAGCACGCGCCGCATTGAACCAGACCCTGCTGATACACCTACCACCCCTGCCAGCGTCTCTTCCAATTCCATTGAGGCTGCCAACCGCCAGCGCCCAATCAGGAACAGGATCAGCCAATAGCGCTGAAAGACACGCGCCAGGTCGCCGCCGGTGCGCTCTCCGCCGCTCAATACAGCAGAGAAAACTGCAGGGATTTTCTGGGGAAAGTTTGCCAGCATTTTTTTTGCGTCCGCGACCATCACGGTCAGGGCGGGCGTCGCGTTGGGTGGAATACTTTCTACGGCATCAGCAGCAGGTAATATCTGATCTGGATTCGCTGGATTCACTGTTTCCGTTGGAACTGATGAAGCAGGAGTTTCAACAACGACCATCTTTGCCCGCTCGAGTTCAAGCGCAGCTTGCAAGTCAGTGATTTGTTTTTGCAGTTTGCGCTGTGTTTGTGTGTCAGGCGCAACGACTGTTTTGTTAACCCAACCCTGTGAAGGCAGGGGGACTTCGTCGAAAAACTTTTTCCAATCCAAGGCGCCCCAATTGGCGGGGACGGACGGGTTATCGCGTCGCAGGGATTCAAGCCGTGTTCCGTCAAAGCGGTTTGCGGTTTCAACCAGCACCTGGCGCATGGCGCGGATGGCGTCTTCGCTCTTTTGGCGCAGGTCGCGCTCGGCTTGCAATAGATCGCCTATTGCGCGTTGATGTGAAACGTTCAAAGTTGTCATCATTATTGTTGTAGAAGAGTGAGCGCATCCTGAACAGACAGGATGGCTGTGTCGCGCTCCAATGTGCCAGTGGACCAGTCGCGCACGTTCAATGCCGCGTTTTTCAAAGCCAGGCGCGCGCTGGTAAGGGAAGCATCGCCTTCTTTCGTATCCTGTGCGATCTGCTCGATCAGGAACTGTGTCGTAACTGGATTGGCTTTTAAGTCCAACACCTGTGACAATTGCATCGCATCAGTACGCAAAATGGAAAGTTCCTTTGTGTATGCGCGTTCTGCCTGAAACAAACGCCAGTCTGACCAGCCCAATAATCGTGGCTCGCCCGTATCCAGCGGGGTCACATCCTGCCCGATCTGAGCCATGCCCGCCAGCGCGGCAATGATCAGAAAAGCAAAGGCAATCAGCCAGAGCGCGTCTTCGTTCTTACGAAAGTCGAATTCAAATTCAAAGGGCACAGGAAACCTCAAAAGAAAGGATGAAGGATGAAAAAAGAGCAAGAGCAAAAGTGCAAATTCCTAATCACCAATCACTTCTCACCGAATGGTCAACGCGCGCATCTCGGAAGTGGTCTCGATCACGACGCGCATCTCCGGGGTCAGCGGAATGATATGTTCGACACGCACCGTTGCAACGCAGTGCGCGAAGGTGGGCGCGGGGAAATCAATCACAAGCCCATCAATGGTGTAGCGGATTTTGCCAGCATCACGCAGGGTTGCAGAAAACTCACGCGCCGCCTGTCTGCGCGCCAGTCCTGGTTCGATGCGCTTCTGATTGGTTTCGATGAATAACGGCACGTCCAGCGCGTCCGCCGCTGATTGACACGCTGCGTCATTTGCGGTTTGTAGATGACCGCGGACGTACATCATGCGCGTCACATCGATGCTTAGCGACGAGAGCGGGATGAAGACAAAGACCAGCAGGGTGGCGAACCAGGCATACGCGTCTCCCCTGCGTGACATCAACAATTGGCCCATGGTCACCAGCCCTCCTGACGGAAGACGGACATCGCCATGCCTTTGATATCGGCGTCAGAACTGTCGCCGCCGAAGAAACCCAGCAGACCGCCCATCAGGTTCGGAACGCTCCAATCCACCTGAACGTTGATCTGCGCGCCGGGAAATC
This sequence comes from Anaerolineales bacterium, assembly GCA_038250295.1. GTDB lineage: Bacteria > Chloroflexota > Anaerolineae > Anaerolineales > Villigracilaceae > Villigracilis. The sequence goes on from JBBSCM010000083.1 coordinate 8,966, forward strand.
CTCCGCCCGATACAGCGACGGAGTAATCGCCCACGCTGGCATACTCGGTGGATTGCAGCGCGGCGTTGTACGCTGCACTGGCTGGACCTTGCTGGTGAACGCTGCCAACACGCGCGCCATAATTGGCAGCGTTGTTGGCATTAACACTGGCAAAACCCGCCATGGTCAGATTCATGAGCGCGATCGTGACCAACACGATCACCGGCATGGCGATGGCGGTCTCGGCGAATTCATCGCCGCGGCGTGAGAACAGCAGGCGTGAGAAACGCGGGAATGGGAAAAACACGGACGGGGAAAGCATGTTATATCCCAGTGGTGGCTTGACTGATCAGGTCCACGATCTTGCCGCCGAATGCGGCAAACGCAGCCACACCGCCCAGTACGACCAGCACCAGGATGACCGCTTTTTCGCCGTAGTCATCGCCGCGCCGATCAAGAAGCAGACTCCAGAAGCGAAATTGTATTGTGGGTTGAATTGCAGATAACATAGAAACTCCTTGTAATTTGAAAATGATTTAATTACGACAACTTCTTTTTCATGCAAAGTATGAAAAAGACCAAAGTGTTTTTGATCTTCCTTTGTGTCACTTCGACACGCTCAGTGCAAGCCTTCGTGGTTGAATCTTTTTGCCTTACTAAAAAATGGAAACAAAAAAAGGCGCGATTTTCCCAGGGGAAAATCACACCTCATTCAAAAAGAATTATAGAGAACTTCACAAAAAAAGTCAAGCAGGCTGCGAAGGCGAAGGCGGTCACACCGGGAAAACGCGCGTTACGTTCTCCAGTCATTAGCATCGCAATGCCGCCCCATACGCCCGCAACGACCAAAGCTGCAAATCCAGCCAGCGGATACAAACCGAAAAGACCGATCAAGACTTTCCAATCTGCGCCACCCATCCAGCCTTTGAAAGCCGCAAGCGTGATTACCACCATCGCAAAAAGAGACAACACGCTCATGAGCATGTCATCCAAAAATAACAGGCGCAGAATGGACGCAAGCACACCCATGAAAAAGAGCGGGATGCTGATCCAATTACTGACCTCTCCCGTCTGCCAATCCTGAACACCGCCGATGGTCAGGATGGACAGCAGGAATCCATATCCAAGCAAACTATGACTTGACAACATAAAACCACAAGCGCGAGGGCTTGTCCCATTTCAGACCGAGCCGTTCAGCAACTGCGCTGGCTTCGATGTCAAAGAATTCGTTCGACTGCGACATGACGCGCTCAACAGTCTGTACGCCCCAGCCCCAGCGCGACTTGCCAAGCAGCGGACGCGAAGCAAACGAAGCCACGCGTTCTGCCGCGCTTTTCTTTTTGCCCGCCGCGCGCAGACGACGGTCAAAACGCATGACATCTGCCTTGGGCAAAGTGGATACGATCACACGCTGTCCGCTCGAGGCGCGCAGCTCCACAGCGCGAATATCCTGCACGACGCGCATGACTTCGCTGATGGTAACAGGCGTATCCAGTTCTGAACTTGCCTGGCTTGCGAGCCACTCCAGCGGATCGATGCGATCGGCAAGTCCTTCGATATGGCGCGTGCGGCGGTCACGGATCTGCATGGCGACGAAGTCCTGCACCAGGCGTTCCACACCGCGCAAAGCAGAAGCCTGGCGCTGGTTATAGACAGCCAGGATAACGGTCAGTAAAAAGACCAGAAAAACGGTTGAAAGTTCGAGAGACATTACTACTCCTTGAAATGTTGGATATGTTGATGAAGCGAGCGAGTCAAAGAACGCCAGGCTTTTGGACGTGGATCGAGCAGAAGCAAAAACGCGAACGCCAGCAGGAGGGCGCTGATGACGACGGTAATCCAGGCTGAGGCTGGAACGATCTTTGCGTCCGCGTGAGTTAAAACCAGAGCAACAGGAACAACGGCGACAGGCTGTTCAGGCACGGGCGCGGGCAAAAATGGGATGGGTGGAATCCACTTCGGAATTTCAATCACAGGCAGTTGAAATGGAATAGATGTTGGTGGGACGGGAATCAGAATCGTGCCTGAGTCTTTTGAACACAAGCCGTATATATCGCAAGCCTCCACGCTGATGATGTATGAACCGGGCGGCGCGCTGCCGGGTCCGATCACACGATCCCACGAGACTGCAGTTGGCGCAGGCAGGTTGTCATAAATGACTTCATCCGCGTAGCGCAGCATTGGATCCTGCACGACGATCCTGACGCTCTTCAACGGCGTTACATTCGGCTGGACCGACAAGTCTCCGCTTTCCCAGATATTCCACGAATCCGATAGCGACAGGAACGGCGGATGATTATTAAGAATCACATGGAACTGCGCGGCAGTTCCAGTATTTCCTGCCTGATCAATGCTCCTCGCAAAGACGAACATTGCGCCGTTCGGAAGGTCTGCTGTATCCCAGGCATACGACCAATCGGCAGGGGCTTGAGGCAGGGACAGCCAGTTGACGTTATCGAAAGAGATCTGCGTGCTGGACAATCCCGAAGTCAGATCGGCAGACTGGCCGCCAATTTGAATCGTGTCCATCCCAACGCTGTTCGACGCTGGTGAAGAAAAAACGTTCGTGGGCGCGGTCGTGTCGACCGATACTAGCGCGGATGCAGACACGCTGTTTCCTGCCGCGTCCACTGTGACGTACTGCAAATTATGCAAGCCTTCGGTCAGCGTGATCGGACCGGATTGCGCTGTGCCGCCGTTATCCGTGATCGTTGTGACCACGTTCCCTGATGTCGCATCCGTAGCCGCTACAACGGCGAGCACGTCCGAGACATACCAGTTGTTCAATCCAGTGGTGCCGTTCAAAACGAGCAGCTGCGCAGGTGGAACGGTATCCACATTGATCGTGATCGAAGCCGTCGCCTGATTGCCTGCGTTATCAATCGCCAGAAAATCCACTGTATGAACGCCGTCCAACGATACTGTGATACCCGTCCCAGCCTGCCATGCGCCGCCGTCAAGTCGGAATTTTTCAGAAGCGATCGCGGATGTCGCATCGGAGTTGGCCGCCTGGATCGCTACGCCCGAAACATACCAGCCGTTCTCGCCCGCTGTGCCTGTAATGGACGGGACGATGCTTGGAGGTGTTCCGTCAACCTGGATGTTGTAGGATGACGATTGGACATTGCCTGCGTTATCTGTCGCAGTTGCAACAATGCTGTGTATTCCGTCAAAGAGGGACATTGGAGAGGATTTGACAAAGCCGTTATCCGTAATAATCAGCGTTTGCACTCCTGATGTCGCGTCCGTCGCATCCACAACAACAGTCGCGCTCTTATACCAGGAGGCTTCGCCAGCCAGCCCGGTCAGGCCGAATGAAACGAGCGGCTTGACGCTATCCACCTTGACGGTAAAGGATGACGTGGATTGATTCCCCGCAACATCCGCAGCGACAACTGTAATATCATGCGTCCCCTCTGGCAGAGAGAAAGGTGATGAGACGGCAATTCCGTTTCTCGTGATGGAAACAAATTGCAGACCCGAAACTGCGTCACTGGATAAGACAGTCACAGTCGCGCCTGCGGTGGTGCGCCAACCCCCGCTTTGCGTCCCCGAAACGCTGCTTGTGATGACAGGGTTTCCGGGGTCAAACTTAAATGAGATATTTCCCACCGCGCTGGATAATCCCGATGTGGCTGCGGTTGCCGAGTAAGTCACAGAGCCGCTTCCAGACGGCATATTCAAGCTGCACGGATTGCCGCATGAAAATGGAGTGCTGACACCACTGACCGTGACGTTTCCACTGATGGTCACAATGAACCCCTGCGGGTCCGCGGCGGTGATTGCAACTTTTCCGTTATTGACACACCAGCCCAAATTGCCCCAGGCCGCGCATGTCAGCGCGGCGGATACAGTCGGGGGCGAGTACGCTGGAGGCGGCGGAGGTTCTTGCGGTCCACAGCCGGGCAAATCTTCGTTGCACACCGTTCCCCATTTCGTACAACAGCCAATATCCCATGGATTAGAAGGCTGGCAACTTCCTCCTGGAGGAACCCATTTTAGGCAGACCGGCTCCTTGCATTTGTTGGCGCAGGCCGCAGAAACCTCAGAAACAATCGCAAGAACCAGCTTCGGATATTCCGAATATTCCTTGATCGGTTGAATTTGCCCAGCGGCAGGAAATTGTTCCACACTTAACCCAAACGGGGCGATCCAAAAAGCGACCGCGATCAAGAGTGAAATAAAAACCCTGGTCGGGTCAAGAAAATTCTTTATCATATTTCTTCCTTTCTGCGCATACGTCATCAAATCTCATACAGGATAGATCCCGCCACCAGTTAATTTCCCTGACAACCAAACCGTATTCTCGAAGAGCCTTTGTTTCCGATAAAGACCCGAACCAATCCGCCAGGGAATCGCGCGCGCAATATAGTTCCTGGCCGCTATGGGCGCACAGCCATTCCATGAAAAGCCTGCGCCTGTCAGGTTTCAGCAAACACGTCAATATGAATATGGATGCCGCCAAAACAGCAGGTTGCTTGCTAACAAGATCAGCCATTGAGAACACCCATCACCATAGTCCGGGAATAAAATGCCAGCGCACAGATTTCCTGTACTGCTCATAATCGGCGAGCACGCGCTCCTCGGCGGAAATTCGTACCAGTAGCAATCGCGCAAATAACATGAAGGCAAGCCAGTTCCACATATTGCCCGCGCTGATGCACAAGCCAAGCAGGGAAAGGATTTCGCCCAGATACATGGGGTGTCGCACAAGCCGATACGGTCCGCGCGCGACGATCCCGCGGTCTTCGGGTGCGATGGAAAAAGAAAAGCCCAATGCGATCAGAGACCAGAGCGCCAGCAACAAGCCTGGCAATGAATACAGGACATTCGCATCTTCAAGGTTGAA